>CAZWQH010000240.1:0-7901 GCA_964635815.1 uncultured Sandaracinaceae bacterium | reverse complement strand
GCGTCTGTGATCTCGAGCGTGACCTGGATGTCCGCCGGCCCGCGAGTCACATCAACGTCGTGGGTGGACAATCGCAGTGCATCGAACTTTGGCGGAGTAGTATCCGCCAACCCGCACGCTGCGCCAACGTGATCGCCGCGCGCTTCGGTGTCCTCCGAGATTTCGCCGTCGACACCTTCTTGTACCTCGTCGATTCCTTCGTCACTTGTCATCGGGGCCGCGCATCCAATCAATGCAGCGGCGACTAGCAGTAGAGCTCGCATGAGAACACCGAATCCTTCACTGTCAACTTCGCAAGAATCGCTCCGCGGATTCGCGTGACGTGAGGCCCCGCGATTAAGCACGGCGCTGGCTTTCTAATTTTCCATACCGGCGCAACGCGAGCTTCCAGTATCCGGGGGTCGCTCGGTTCACGGAACGGCTCAGTCAGGCGTTGGCGCGAGTCTCCACGCGGTCTCGAAGTCGTCCGAACAGAGGAAGCCGACGCCGACGTGCGGAGTCACGAGCCAGCGCTTGTCGAGGCGCATCACATGCGAACCGGGACGAATGGTGTGGTCCCCGATTCGCGTTTCGCCGTATGCGGTGAAGCTACTGAGCTCACCGTCACGAGTCCACGAAATCGAGCTCGATGGATCCACGAGGACCCCCCGAAATGCGAGCGGCTCGGTCGCAAACTGATGCGCGGATGACGGGTAGTCGTCGGTAAACCAAATGCGTGCGCCTGCCTCCGCAGTCCATCGTTCGCATATCGGAAGCACCACGACGTTCGCAAGCAGCGCCGCGCGAAGACGATCTGCGCGCCGAGGATCGATGTACTTGTCGTCGTTGAGCTCGAGCGTCGTGCCGCCTGGAAGATCGATTCCGTTCCAAGAGACCGTTCGTGGAAGAACGCCAGATTTGAGTCGCTTGCTCCCGTCGAAGAACGTCTGCTGTTCGAGGTCCCGAGTGAGCGGGTGCGGTACCGGTGTCATTGGGGGCAACCGTGCTCGTTCTGCGTGGATGGCGGCGTTGGCTGTTTGGACGAAGTGTGCAATCTCGGATGCGTTGGTGGGTCCGAAACAATACTCCGTGAGATACGGCGCACCCGTGGTGCTCGTCGACACGCAAACTCCTTCAGGCGCGTCAGCCTCGAGCGATTGATACGGTTCGAGTGCGCAATCGAGTAGGTGGTCCACACGGTGGTGGCCGAACCAGAGTTCCGACTTCTTGAAATGCACTCCGTCCGCATCCACCCAGCACGAGTATCGAGCTCCGGTCCCAAGAACAGCACCCGCGAGGGTCGAACCCAACACTGTTGCCCACGCGGAGAGCCCGCTCAAATGCAAGACCCAAACAGCGGCGCCGCTGAGGACGAAGCTCGCAATCCCGAACGCGATCGAATCCATGATGGCGTCGATTCGCTGGAAGCCCTGCGCGCTGAACGACGGCTGTGTCTTGTTCGCACCTCGAAGAACACGATGCCAGAGATACACGCGGTCGCGAGTATAGCGCGCGATGAATCCGTACGCAGTGGACGTGGTCACAGGTGACTCCGGCGTTCGATCGCGTGCGCTGGTCGGTGGGTAACCGACAACGACCTCCGCGGGCGACTCGTGCGGACATCGCGTTGCGTCCTGAGATCACGCGCGCTGTACTCGGAAACGGTTGCTGGAGGGCGAACGCTGGTCTTGAAGCTGCACGACGCGTTGCCGACCTGTGCCGTCAGGGCATCCGCTCATCTGAAGACCTCGGTTGCCCGCGGATGCGCTTCAGTGCCTCGAACCAGAGGACGCAGAGAAAGCCTGCACCCAAGCTCAGCATCAGGTCTGGTGGATGCAATGGCGCAAAGTGGAAGAGACTACGAACGGCTGGCGTGAAGACGGCAAGCGCAAGAAGTGAAGTCGCGCCAAGGAGCACCCACCGCACGGCCGCGTTTGGAACGCGGAACATACTGAGCGCTGACCGGTGCCACGAACGATTGACCAGAATCACCATCACGAACGCGACCACCATCGTCACGAAGCTCAGGGCCCGAGCGGCGTCGTCCGAGTGGTCTCGACGCGCCAGGAGGAACGCTCCGACACAGACCGCAAGAATGCTGAAGCCTTGCAAGATGGCGATGGTGAGCGTCTCTTTGGAGAACAACCCGACATCTGGTCGCCGCGGCGGGCGCTGCATCACATCTGATTCGGCTTGCTCCGCCTCGAAGATGAGCGTGCATGCTGGGTCGATGATCAGCTGCAGGAACGCAATGTGGACGGGAAGCAACAGCAACGGCCAGTCGGAAAAGAACACAGGCAGCATGGACAACCCCGCGATGGGCACGTGCACCGCGAGGATAAAGACGATGGCCTTCCTGATGTTGTCGTAGATGCGACGGCCGAGCTTGACCGCCGCAACGATGGACGAGAAGTCGTCGTCGAGCAGGACGAGCGAAGCGGCCTCGCGCGCCACGTCGGTCCCGCGCCCGCCCATCGCGATGCCGATATGTGCAGCTTTCAGCGCCGGCGCGTCGTTCACCCCGTCGCCTGTCATCGCGACGACTTCGTTATTGGCTTTGAGCGCATTGACGATACGGAGCTTCTGCTCCGGTACAACTCGAGCGAATACCTGCACGTTCGCGACACGTCGCGAGAGCTCTTCGTCGGACATGGTCCGCAGGTCCGCTCCTGTCAGCACGTCGTCGCACCGCGCGAGCCCGGCGTTGCGAGCGATGCTCTGCGCAGTGGCGGGATAGTCACCCGTGATCATCACCACTCGGACGCCTGCGGTATGACACTCCGCAACAGCGTTGCGCACGGAAGGGCGGAGCGGGTCTTCGAACCCTAAAAGACCCACAAGCGAGAGCGTGAGGTCGTGGTGTTCTTCGGGTAGAGCTCCCGTTGCAGTTGTGCCTCTTGCTGCACCGAGCACGCGAAACCCTTGCGATGCGAGACTCTGCACCTCGCTCGCCAGCAACTCGCGCGCTTCGGGACTGAGATGACAGAGTTCCGCTATCGCCTCCGGCGCGCCTTTGGTGGAAACCACGACTTCGTCACCGATGCCGGTGGCCCAGGCGTGACTCATAGCAAGCAGGCCTGGGGCGAGTGGATACTCACGGACAAGCGACCAGCTGGGATGCAGATGTTCCGTATCCTTGATCAGCCGGTCACCGGCCTCGTGCAGAGCGCGCTCCATAGGGTCGAACGGATCGCGTTTGCTTGCCAAGATCGCGTGCTCGAGTAGCGCGTGCAGCTCTTCAGGAAGGGCGTCGAGCCCCGCGATATCGGTGGAGCTCCCGGAGATCGCGAGCGCTCGCAGCGTCATCTGGTTCTGCGTGAGCGTGCCGGTCTTGTCGACGCACAGCACTGTGGCGGCTCCGAGCATCTCGACGGCCGGCATTCGCCGAGTCAGCACGCGACTGCGGGAGAGTCGCCACGCACCCAGCGCTAGAAAGACCGTGAGCACAACGGGGAACTCCTCGGGAAGGATCGCCATCGCCATCGCGATCCCCGCGAGCAACCCTTGCTTCCACGCTCCGAGTCCGCCTCCGCGCGTCAGCGCGAAGACCACTACGACCACGCAACAGGCAACGAGCCCGATGATCGCGAGGTAGCGGACGATGCGACTCGTCTCCGTCTGCAGCATGGTCGGCTCTTCCCTCGTTTGCTCGAGAGCCTTTCCGATTTTGCCAAGCTCCGTCGCCGCACCCGTCGCGAAGATCTCGATGATGCCTTGGCCAGAGGTGATCAATGTTCCGGAGAACACCGACGGGAGATCATCGCCTCCGGGTCGGTCGAGGGCGCTCGCATCCTGGGACTGCACCTTGCGCACGGGAACCGACTCCCCAGTCAGCAATGACTCGTCCGTCGCGAGGTGCAACGCCTGACGGAGAAGCCCGTCGGCCGGAACGCGGTCTCCTTCCGACAGCACTACGAGATCACCGCGTACGACCTCCCGCCCCGCGATGCGCCGGCGTATTCCGTCTCGGATCACAAGGGCTCGCGGGCTTGAGAGGTCACGAAGGGCTTCGAGCGCATGCTCGGTACGACGGGCCTGGACAATCGTGATCGTCATCACCACGAGCACGAAACCTAGCAACATCAGTGCATCCACCGGCTCGCCGAGAAGCAGGTAAACAATGCCGGCGCCAACAAGCATGAGAAACATCGGTTCGCGCACCACTTCGAGAACGATGGCGAGCAGGCTGCGATTCGTCTGAGCCGGGAGCTCGTTTGGCCCTTCGCGATCGAGGCGAGCGCGTACGTCTGCTTCGGGAAGCCCGGATAGGCCTTCGAGCTCAAGCACCCGTGCTCCCACCCGCGTAGACCGCTCTCTCGAATCGCTGGCGCTGCTTGCGTTCGTAGATTCCAAGGTTGGCGATGCGTGGTCTTCGCTGTTCATCGGCTTGCGTCGCGGACTCTAGCGCTCGAATGTGGTTGGCGGTCGCGGAAGCACGGTTCCTGAGATTCCGTAGCCGCGTTTCCCGGGTGACCGCGCGATCCTGTGCAACATCCCCCCTGCGTCTGGGGCCGCGGGCGGTTAGGCCTTCTTAACCAGCTCCGACTTCAACGCCATTTGACCGAATCCCTCAATCCTGCAGTCGATGTTGTGATCGCCCCCGACTAGGCGAATGTTCTTCACCTTGGTTCCAGCTTTGAGCGAAGAGGCGGCACCTTTTACCTTGAGGTCCTTGATGACCGTGACGGCATCTCCGTCCTTGAGGATGTTTCCGACTGCATCCTTGACGACAGGAGCCGCGTCCGGCGGCTCGTCTGCTTCCGACTTGGGAGCACTCGACCACTCGTGTGCACACTCGGGGCATACGAACTGGCCCGAAGGGTCTGCATACGTATACTCGCAGCTACATTTGGGACATGGCGGCAACGCACTCATAGAGACACGCGAGATATAGTCGTCGGGCTCCAGCCTGCATCGTTCAGTAACACGTGAGTCTTCATCGCTTACCAACTTCCCAGCGTCCGTTGCGATCGTCAACCACGGGTAATCCGCGCTGGTGCACCTCCGCTTGTGTGCTTGGATCGATCATGGTGACGCGTTGAACAGATAGATGAACCCGCGTGACTCAGGTCCGCCGGGCACCAGGGTCCCATCAAAGCTCACGTTCAATCGCGAACACCCCGACAGGAACGCACGCGAGCCATCGATGGAAGTGACGAGGTCTCGTAAGTCGACGTTCGCAGTTCCATCGATGATGCGGGTCTCACGCACGTTTCCCGCGGCGTCGATCATCGCGAGAAAGACGGAGCTGCTTCCGCTGATCGGGCCCACGCCTTCGAACGGCGCGTTCGAGTAGCTGCCCGCGATGACGAACTCCCCACTCACTGCGGTGGTGGCAATCAGTGTACCGGACTGAACGTTCGTGCTCGGAATGGTGTTCGTACTCAGGAGGTCGCCATCGTCTTCGAACGTGATCCAAACGACATCTGGCGACGAATCCCTCGTCGCGGAGAAGTTGTGCGTCGTAAGACCCGGGCCGCTGATGCTCGATGTGCCTGAGAGATGACCCACCACGCTCACGCGCGTCGGAGTCGTGCGCTCGTCCAGGGTGAGGCTCATCAACGCGTTCGTCGTGCTGCTGCGAAGGACTCGGTGCCAGCGATACAACCCCGTCGGCGAGTAGCTCGCGATGAAGCCGTACGACACGAACGGGGCGGACGGACTCTCGGCCGGGCCCCCAAAATCCACATCACGGGATGCGGCTCCAGTGACGTACATGTTCCCGACGGAGTCGTATCGGATCCCTGTGGTGCTGCTAAACCCCTGTGGGTTTGCAGTCGCGAAACCGCGCTGCAGTCGTCCCGCTCCACTCGATTGGACGATGCCCAGTCCACCGTATCCGCCCGCGAACGAGACAGGTGCGAGTGCCGGGAGCTGCATCGGACCTACGACGGTCCCGACGAATCCAATGTCGCCGTTGGGCGCGCGCGCCGCGTCCGAGATCCCCCAGCTCATCGCGTACGAGCGCAAGTTGCTAGGGGTGCGCGTCAACACGTCCACCTCGAATGCAAACCCGCAGGGGCTGCCGAGTGTGTCGATGGGGCTTGTGCCATTGTCGACATTCACATTGCTACCGGCAAAACCCAACAGCGTCAGTCGTGTTCCTTCGAGAATGAGTCCGCGCATCGAGACGCGATCGGTAGATTGACTTCGGAGTGACCAATCGAGGTCACCACCCGGTTGCAGCACGAGCAACGAATCGAACTCGCCCGTGCTCGTCAGTGACGGATCGATATCAAGAGCGCCACCGTTACCTGCGACGGTCGCGAGAAGTTTCTCACTTGCGTCGTCGTAGAGAAGCGCATTCGTGCAAATGTTCGACGCTGAACCGGACTGCGTCATCACCGTAGGAACGACCCACATCGGGCGTGGGCCAGTGTCGATAGGAATGTCCGCAGGAACATCCGCGGCGGCATCCGGCGACGCGTCAGGCGCTGCAACGGTCAGAACATCGACTGGCACATCGATGGTCGGCGTCGAACTATCTGCGCTTGAAACATCGCCAATCGCGGCTTGAGCATCCAAAGCGTCCCCCGCAAGCATGTCCGCGCCGCCGTCGGCGAAGGACAGCGCGTCCGTGAACGTCACATCGACGATCGGAACGTCGACCGTGAGCCCGCTATCGAGTTGATTCGTTCTATCCGCGTCTGCGAAGGCGGCGTCCTGCGACGAACCGCGCGCATCCATCCCGGCCTCGTCCTGCCCACGCTGGTGAACCTGGTACCCGAGGCGCCCGCACCCAGCAGCACTCGTTATGTAAAGGAACGCGACCAAGAGACGCACGGAGGCGAGCTTACCCTGAGTTCGTTGGGGAGTGCTGCATAGAGTCGCCGGCTCTCCGAGTGATCTACGTCGAGGGACTCGAATCGGTCACACGGTAGCGCTGAGCGACTGGACACGTTCTGACAGATCACACCCAGGTGTTGCCGGTAACGGGCAAGCGTAGGCGCCACATCGCCTTGCTGCACCGACAGGAAATTCTTTCTACGTGGCAGCGGCACACGGCGTGCAAAGCCCTCTGCATGGGACGGATTAAGGTTCGAGGCGCTCTGCTTCTCATTCTTGTCCTCGCGCTGACAGTCGTGCCGAAAGAGGAACTCGTAGGAGAGGCGGACGTCTCCCCAAGTGTCGTGGCACAAGTCTACGGTGCGGGCGCATCCGCACTCGATGGTCGGCGAGCGTCTGTGTTGCGGACGTTGGCGCGCCGATGAGACGTTCGCCGATACTTAGGGCCGTTCTCGTTTTGCTTGCGGCTGCCACGTGCGACGCCACCAAAGCGCGTCCCGCCGCGCTCGATTCTGGATTGCTCGGAAACCTCTCCGATGCATCGACTCCCGCGGATGTAGCAGGCGAAGCGAGCGAGCCAGGAACAGAAACACCCACAGATGCTGCCACCGGCGCTGACGCGTTTCAGTGCACGCCAGCTGCCGCGGAGATCCCGCTCTTTCTCTTGGGCGATGAAGGTCGCGTCATGCGGATGCACGTTGGCGTCCGACGCGATGGTCAAGACCGCTCGCTGCTCGTCGACACCGGCGCCGGCACATCGTTCGTAGCTCTCGGGATCGGACAGCCAGACTTCGTTCGTAACGCCGCCACGCTTGAGATGGGTTGCTATCAGTTCGTGCTCCCGGGTCGCGGGCTGCTTGCACCGGAGAATCCCACCGCGGCGCCAGAGCGGTCGTGCATCGGCTACATGGGCATCGACTTCTTCATCGACGTCGCGGGCATCTTTGACTTTGAACGGGGCGTGATGTCCTTCTCGACCGAGCCGGTCGATGCGATGGGTGCAGAGATCATTCCGCTCGAGCTCGTTGGTTCGGGCTGGGTGGCGAGCGCAACTATCGATGGCCGAGCGGTGCGTCTGATTGTCGATACTGGGGCGGCGCATTCGCTGCTGCTGGGAGAAGAAGGGCGCCCGGACG
>CAZWQH010000239.1:0-7904 GCA_964635815.1 uncultured Sandaracinaceae bacterium | reverse complement strand
GGCTCGCCGGTGTTCGCGTTTCAAACCGCCGGTTTGATCGGAAGCACGCTGGGCGCGTTGCTCGTCCTGCTTGCACTCGGTCTCACGGGCAAAGGACGTGTTCGAGCGTAACGCTCGGGCATTCGATGAAGGTCGCACCGCTCGCAAATGGCGAGCGGTGCAGAAGGAGAAATCAAGATGCTTTACTACGCTGTCGTATTTTTCGTTCTCGCGATTGTCGCAGCCGTCTTTGGCTTTGGTGGAATCGCTGCGGGCGCAGCTGGAATCGGCAAGCTTCTGTTCTTCGGCTTCCTGATTGTTGCCGTCATCTCGCTCATCGCCGGCCGCAAGTCCTCAAGCGGAACACCGTAAACGAAACGTTTTCGGCGTGGATCAAAACCACGCCAACGAATAGGGAGAAATTTAATGCGTGCATTTATTCTGTGTAGTGCGATCGGGTTCTTGGCGTTCGGTTGCGAAGCGACCAGGGCAATAGACAAGGCAGTGGACTGCAACGACCTCTGTAACCGTTACGCCGACTGCTACAACACCAACTACGACCGCGCTGCGTGCAGAAATCGCTGCAACGATTTCAACGGAAATGACCGACGTGCAGCGAACGAATGCGACACCTGTCTCGACGGCCGTAGCTGTCTCGCGAGCTTTCAGTGCGCAGACGAGTGTCGCGGTCTGTTGCCGTGAGGCAGATCGATGGCTCGGGCCAAAAGCGACCCGAGCAGGCCCACACCCTGCGCGACTAGGGGTTAGAGTTTCGCAACGAGTACAGCCGTTCTGCATACGCGGCGTCGTCTACCCAGAGACGCCTCGCAGCGTTCGCGACAAAAGGTCGCAGTGCATCACGAGCGGCTAGCGCTGCAATGAACCCCAATCGCGAGGACGTGGCCAGCGTCGCTTCGATGATGGCGGTCTTTGGGCCGCCTGGGCGATCGGCTGTCGAAATGGGAGTCGCGTGCGTTTCCACTACCGAGCCCGCGCCTTCACCTTCCAAGATCGTCATCGCAATCGTCCGCGGCTCGGGACAGTGAAATCGGACCGCCACTTCCGTGCAAAGCGGTCCCGCGATCCGTTTGGTTACTCGCAAGTAGAGTCCGTCCTCGCGATCGTCCGTCACCGTCAGGTTAGCGAACGAGTACGGGTGATAGTGAGCGCCGTGCCAAGGGTCGAGGCGGTTCGCAATCACGTCTCGAGGCTCGCATTTCGCGTCGATCTGTATGACTGCATCGACGAAGCGCTTCGGACGCTCGCAGAGAATAGGTCGCGCAGTGCGCTCGGTATCCTTGGCTGTGAGCTGAACCCACGACAACACGCCATCGTCGAACGTTGGGATGGGTCTCCAATTGCCGTGCGGCGAGGAGAGTCGCAGTCCGTGCCACGGACAGACCACCGCGTTGCCTTCGACGCGCCCGCACGACAGGTCTGCTCCCATGTGCGGGCACGACACGGGCCCGGCAACCAGCTTTTCGTCTAGGCCGCGGAAGACGACAAGCTCTCGATTCGATACGACGATCTTCTTTGGCGCGGACTTAACGTCGCGAGAGGCTCCAATGACGTGCCAACCACCGCTCGGTAGAGCGAGCGCGCGAGTCAGGGCACGATCGATGCGTTTCGGGTTTGCCTGCACCCAATCGGGAACCGCGTCTTCGGCGCCGCCAAGCTTGGGCAGCCTCTTTCCGAAGTGGATCGAGATCATCGCGGGAGCTCTCCGAGGATCCTCTGACTGAGTGTCGCTGCGGCACTCCGCGTAAAGTCGAGCTTCGGCATTGCGCGTACGATCTGGAACGTCTCGCGTGGTGATGCAACCTCCGACATGAACCGCGCAACGCTATCGGGCGGGGCAGCCGCGAACAGCCTGGTGAACATCGCGGGAGCGCGAGACGGCTGCTCGCGTACGAAACGCAGAAACACCTCGTCCAGAAACAGTGACGCTGTCACGCGCGCTTGGGGAGTGAAGCGTCCGCTTGGAATGTCCTTGGCGAGTTGCGTGGCCATTCTCTGGATGGCGAGAAACGCGTAGCCCGAAGATGGCTTTGCGGCGCCACCCGCGACGCCGATGCGGTGTATCCGCCTCACGCTGGGAGCGTCATCGCGCGTTACGCCATGCGCGGTGTCCATCGGCAAGACCCCGCGTTCGCGATTCGAGATGGTGTAGTCGCTGTCGTCGAGGGAGTACTGCACCCGGAGGTAGTCCCGGATCTCGTTCTCGTAGACCTTGGCGTCCAGCACGCGGGTGCTGAAAAACGTGCTCTCGACCAACGCGTGCGTGCTCGTTGTGGGCAGTACATACATGAACTGAGTTCCGGTCGATGGTTTCGGAGAACCTGCCTCCCGGCGAAAATCCATGAGCATTGCCACGCGCGCGTCGAATGTCGGGCGCGTGGCGACGATCTCCCAGCCGACGAAGTGCTGAAGCAGTGAATGCGGCAGCAAACCTATTGCGCGGCTGTCATACGCAACGTCGAAGCCAGGCGTCTCTCCATTCACAAAAACGGACTTCCCACTCTGGGTGAGCGCGGTCGGACCGAGCTCCACGCCAAGACGAAAAGAAACGTTCGCGTGCTTGCGAAGCTCACCGAGCGCGAGCTCGTAGAATCGATCGGAAGGAATCTGGCAGTACGCGTAGGTATCGCTTTCGCAGACCACGGTGCGCGCATCGTCGGCCACGGACCAAGCGTTCCATCGATGCGCGACGGCGTTCTCGAATCGGTGAGGAACACAGTTCCAGAAACACCAGGTTCGGTCCCGGATGTACTCGGTCCTTCGATCGAAGACGATGATCTCAGTGTTTCGCAGCGACGACTCTTCGACGAGCGCGCGAGCAAGCGACAATCCGGCACAACCGGCGCCGACGATTGCGATGCGAGAGGGCGTCACATGCTGAGACTAGTTGTTCACGGTCTCGAGCGCATCGAACATTGGTCCGGATCGAAGTCCGAGCCAAGGATCAGAAATCGGCGTCATGAACAGCTCGGTGTACATGCGCGCGTTGATGGCATCGAACTCGGTGGGCCCTGTTTCGGCAAGCCACTCGTGAATGATCCCGCTTGCGATGGTGCTGTTGCGCAGCCCGTCTGCGCGCGCAGACCGTTCCATTTGAGCGAGCAAAGCCGCCGAGCCGCTCGCGTCGCGAGACTTGAGAGTCACGAGAGCGAGAACGCGCTCGTCGTATCTACTAGAGGGAGCGTTTGCCAAGTCTTGCCATGCGACGCGTGTCGCAGGCGCAGGCAGAGTACTGGGAGCCACGGCTTGCAGCAGGGGGAACTCGACGATGGCCTTAGCCATCGCGATGTTGCCTGCGGTGTTCGCGTTCGTCTGCACCAGCGGCGCCGCACCGACCTGTGGTGCTTCTGCGACCGCGGCAGAACTTTCTGGAGCGCCGGCGAACTCGGCTCGTCGAACGGCAGCCCATTCCGCTCCCGTACCTAGGGTCTCAAAGCGTCTCTTGACGAGGTCGGCGGCGATGGCGTGCTCTTCCTTGAAGCAAGTGTTCCGCGACGTGCTTTCCTTGCAGCGGTTGAACGTGCGATGCGATTCGATCAGCGCCGCAACGAATGCGTCCGCGTCGTAGAGGCCCGGGAGCGCGTCAACGACGCGCCCTGTTTCGTCGAGCACGTAGTGGACGCTGTTGCCGGTCAGGGTGCGTTCAATGCGTCTCCCATTTCCGAAGTCGATCGTGATGCGAGGTACGGGGCGCTCACTTGACCAATGAAGAACGTACGCATTGCCGAGAACGGCGCGGACTTGCTCGTTCGGATACAAGAGGACGCGGAAGAATCTGCTGTTCGCGCAGGAGTACTCCTCGTCGAGACGTCCAAGGAGCCGGAGCGAGAGAATCGGAATGCCGCGTCGAACCGCTTCCGCTTTGGCGGCTTCGATATCTGTATGCCAGAAGAGCTCAGACTGATGTGCATCGCGCTGTCCGGCCACGAGGTCGATCGCATGTCGGACTCGTTGCTCAAGCTCTGAGCCATCACTCGCACCACTTTGGAGTCTTGTGACTGCACTTCGGTGGGCGTCCAGAAGTTGAACGAGACCTGGTTGCCCCAGCGAGCGCAATGCCGTGATTGCGCGCGCGCGCGTTGCTTCGTCCGCGGAAACCGCATCGATTGCGAGTGAAGACGACCCTTGCACGGCCGTTTGTTGTCCGCGGTTTGCTCCGCAACTAGCTAGGACGACGGATAGAGTAACGATTCCGAACGCGCGCATGAGCTCTCCACTAGAGGACGGTTAGGGCCCGCTGGCACCAGCCAGCAGCACCTGCGGGGTGCTCATGGTAGCGTGCGCGTGCTAGCGCCGCGAGTGCTCACACGGACTCCTCACCGCGTCCGAAGGTCAACGGCCCTCACAAGGCATTCGTAAGTCGCCGGTATTCCGCAGCGGAATCAAGCGGATCAGCTCTCGCAGGGATCTTCGATTTCAAGTGGGCGAGATACCGTTGGGCGCCGCCCCAGGCCTGTTGAAGGGCCCGCGGGTCAGGGCTGAGAGCGAAGTACGCGGCGGCGTAGCCGCGGGGGTCGTGTCCCGAACGTACGGCGCACTCCGTCATGCGTTGCGCACACGACCATGTGACGCTGTCGACGAAGTCGAGGTGCGCGTGTTTGAACATCCGTAGGTCGTCCCAGTGGGCGTGGTGTGCTCTTCGTATCAACGCTTCGAACAAGCGAAGGCTTTCGGCGAACATCCCTTGGTGCATCAGCTCGGTCGCCAGGGCGTCCTCGAAATAGAAATCCTCTGGGAAGGTCGCGTGTGCCGTCCGAAGGACTTCGATCGCGCCAGCGAGATTTCCGCATGAGCGGTGATTGAGGGCGAGCTCCCCCGTGCACTCATACGAGTAGGGTGCGAGCTCCCACGCACGTTCGACGTGCACTGTTGCCCGGCGATGGTCGCTCTGTGATCGCGCGAGGCGAGCGGCTGCAAGCTCGAACAAGGGATTGTTGGGCAACTGAGCAGACACTTTCGACAGCACCCGCGAGGCTTCTTCAGGGAGACCCGCGTCGCAGGCTGCGATTGCATACGCGCGAACAATCTCCGCATCGTGCGAGTCGAGGCGAAGACCATGCGAGAGGATCTCGAGCGTCTCTCTGGGATCGGGTGCGCGTCCCTCGAGGAGACGCGTCCAGCGCTCCCACGCTGCGAGACGAAGATAGCCGTGCGCGGAGCCCGCGATGCCCGCCGCTCCCGCCGTATAGACTGGATTTCGCCCAGGCTTCCCGAACACCGACGCGAAGTGATTTGCGAGCTCGACCAACCCGTTCGCCGGAGACAGTCGGGAGAGGAGCTCCGTGTTTTCTGCGGAGCTTGGTTGCGTGGTCAGCACGAGGTCGCGCACGAGTGCCATCGCCACGACTCCGATCTCCGCGAGAAGGCCGCCTCGAGCAACCACGCTGCTCCGATCCTGACCACGAACTTCGGCCGAGAGCCGGACGGAAGGTCCGCCGATCGCGACCCGAACCTCGATCTCAGTCGTACCGTTCAATCGTGTGAAGTACTCGGAACCTGCCAAGTACGGAACACGTGGCGAGATCGCGAGCGCAGGGTGGCGCCCGAGCACGGATTGAAGAGACGTCGCAACCGCAGAGCCGAGAGCAGCCTCGTTGCACCGATCTGTCCATTCTCCAGATGAGTCGGCCACGGCTTGCGCGATCGATGGCGGGATGATGCGGATGCGGGCTTGCAACTTCGTCATTCGGTGCCTCGAGACTCCCCACCCGCCAGGCCTGCAAGAAACGGTCGCAAGCCTTTTCCCCATGATCTTGGTGTCGAAACACGTTCCTCAGGGCAAGTCGTTGCGCACCGTGCGAGTTTGATTTTTCGCGCAGCGGCAAGGGTTTGCCACATTAAATTCTGTCAGCGCCTGACGTGCTTAACACGTTAGCGATCGTGTCTCGTCGGTTCCTTGCGCGTCATCAGAGCCACAAAGCGGGTGCCGACCGATGTCGATGATCGCGCTCCGGCGATCCATCTTTGCGGATGTCGAGGCGTGCTCTACGAGAGAGAGCCGAGTCGTCTAACCGTTTCGTCAAAGTCGGCTCGCTCGGAGGACCGCTGACGCAAGAATTCTTCGAAGCGATCGAGTCGATCGAGCACCCAGTCGAGGCGTGTGTCGGTTCCTCGCTTGTATGCACCGATCAGAACGAGGTCTCGTTTCTCCTCGTACAGAGCAAGCGCCTCGCGAAGTTGCGAAGCGTGCAGCCTGTGCGATTCGCTCACGACAGCGTCCATCAAACGCGACAGCGATTCGATTGGATCGATCGCCGGGAATCGGCCACGTGCCGCTATCGCTCTGTCGAGAACAATGTGTCCATCGAGGATGCCTCGGACTTCGTCCGCGATCGGTTCTTCCATGTCGCCGCCTTCCACCAGAACCGTGTATACGCCGGTGATCGTCCCCGCGTTGGATCCAGGACCGGAGCGTTCGAGGAGTTTGGGCAGCATCGCGAACACGCTCGGTGGATAGCCGCGACGAGCAGGGGGCTCCCCCGCAGCAAGACCTACTTCGCGTGCGGCGCGAGCAAATCTCGTGACCGAATCCATCAGGAACAGAACGTTCTTTCCTTGGTCTCGGAACCACTCGGCAATCGCGGTCGCAACGCTAGCGGAGCGCAGTCGCACTAGTGCCGGAGCATCGCTCGTCGCGCAAACCACCACGCCGCGAGCCAGTCCCTGTGCGCCGAGCGAGTCTTCGAGAAACTCGCGCACTTCGCGTCCACGTTCGCCCACGAGACACGTAATGAAGACGTCCGCCTCTGCTTGTCGAGCAATCTGCCCGAGCAGTGTGCTTTTCCCGACTCCGCTTCCAGCGAACAACCCCACGCGTTGTCCGCGACCGAGCGTTTGCAGTGCGTCGATCGCTCGCACTCCAGTGGAGAAGCGAGTACCGATGCGGGCGCGTGACAACGGCGCAGGCGCCGCGCGATCCACCAGCCAATTCGGTGCGGGTAGCGGAGCTCCTCCGTCGATCGGAACGCCTAGACCGTCGACCACTCGGCCGAGCAGCTCATCGCCAGCGAACGTCAAGAGAGGAGCGGCCGTGTTGTGAACTTCGTCGTTTGGGCTAACGCGAGCGGAGTCCCCAAGGGGCATGAGCACCGCTTCGCAGTCCTCGAAGCCGACGACTTCCGCGCGCAGCGGATCGAAGTTGCCTTGAGCGGTCTCCGCTGCAACGTGCAATCCCGCCGAACGCGTGATCCACACGATGTCGCCGATTCGCGCGTCGGGCACCACCGCGCGGATCGCCAGACCGATCACAGACCGCACGCGGCCGCGCTGCTCCAGGTCGTCGACGTTCGCGGCCGTGCGAGCGAAACGAGAGAGATCGCCGGTCATCCGAAGAGCTCGCGGATGCGCGTGAGGAACGACTGCTTTCGAGGAAGGCTACCGAACGCGGTCGAGAGCTCCGCAAGAAGCTCGCGCTGCCTTGGTGTGACCTCCGCGGGAACCTCGACGTCCACCGTCACGAGCTGGTCGCCTTTCCCAGCGCCCCCGAGTGCGAGCAGGCCACGACCTCGGAGCCGGAAGACTTTCCCAGACGGGGTGCCCGGCGGAATCTTCAAAGTAACTTTGCCCTCGAGTGTCGGAACGTCGATTTGCGCGCCAAGCACCAGCTCCGGAAACGTCACCGGGACGGTGCACAGGACATCGGACCCTTCGCGCCGATAGAGCTCATGAGGCTTGACGACGATCGTCACCAAAAGATCCCCAGCGCCGCCGCCGCCGTATTCGCCGGCACCTCGGATCGTGCGCACTGCGCCATTTTGCACGCCCGCCGGAGTACGCACCGAGATCATCTCCGGACGCTTGATCGTTCCGAAACCTGTGCACGTGGGACATGGGACGACTACGCGATAGCCGCGTCCTTTGCAGGATCCACAAGCCCGGAGTGCAGGCAGGAAGCCGCGTTGATAGCG
>CAZWQH010000238.1:0-7946 GCA_964635815.1 uncultured Sandaracinaceae bacterium | reverse complement strand
CGCAGCGAGCACGTACGACGACAGCGGCGACGGCGGTGACGACGACGAGCGTGAAGCCGCGCGGCGCCAGCGAGATCGCGAAGAAGGAATTCGCATCATTGGTCTCGAGAAGTACACGCCCGCGGTGTTCTTCGCCGGTGCGGTTGCGCTGTACTGGGTGCTGGACAAGCTAATCACCTCGGTCTGGGCACGCGTCGGCGATCCGAAGGCCGGAATCGTCACGACGGTTTCGTTGATAGGCGCCGCATTAATCGCGCTCTACCTTTATCGTCGCGATGATTCTCGGGGGTGGGTCACCGACGTCGCGGCTGAGCTTTCGAAATGCACCTGGCCATCTCGCGAAGAGACGTCATCGGCCACGGTCGTCGTCATCGTCACGTCGATTGTCGCAGCGATCACGCTTGGTCTATTCGATACGATCTGGACCGCCCTCATGGCGCAGATCTTCTGATTCCCGAATGCCTCCAGCGCGGGAACAAAGCAACTGATTCCCGACTGCTTGCAGCGCGGGAACAACGCAAAAATTGATGAGCGCTACACAAATAGAAACGCGAGCTGAGAACGTTATGTCGAAGAAGTGGTACGTGATTCAGGCCTATTCCGGTTTCGAGCAAAAAGTAAAATCATCTCTCGAAGAGCGGATCAAGCAACACGGAATGGATACGAGCTTTGGCGAGATCTTGATCCCGCAAGAGAGCGTTCAATCGACCACCTCTGCCGGGCAGAAGCGCACCACCCGTCGGAGCTTCTACCCAGGCTACGTGTTCGTGAACATGGAGCTCACTGAGAACACGTGGCATTTGGTGAAGGACACTCCGAAGGTCAGCGGCTTCATCGGTGGACGCTATCCAACGCCTGTTCCGGAGCCTGAGATCTCGACCGTCGCGCAACAGGTTGCGGACGGAAGTGCAAAGCCGAAACCGCGCGTCGTATTCGAAGCCGGGGATCACGTTCGAGTCATCGACGGAGCATTCGCAAACTTCACGGGTTCGGTCGAAGAGGTCAAACCCGACAAGCAGAAGGTTCGCGTCCTCGTTTCGATCTTCGGCCGCGCGACTCCGCTGGAGCTGGACTACGGCCAGGTCGAGAAAACCGTCTGAAGTAACTGTAAATACGGCGCTCTTGCTTTGAGTTCAGCCGTTATTCGGTAGGCGGCAAGCCTCTTGCTTGTGCGTTCCAAAATCCTGTGCTAGAGCACGCGCCCTTTTCGCTAGTTGCAATTTCGAGAGACATCCGATGAAGAAGATTACCGGTTACATCAAGCTCCAACTCCCGGCAGGTAAGGCGAACCCGTCGCCGCCCGTGGGTCCCGCGCTCGGCCAGCACGGCGTGAACATCATGGGCTTCTGCAAGGAGTTCAACGCGAAGACCGCGTCTGCTGACGGAATGATCATTCCGGTCGTCATCACGGTGTTCTCGGATCGTTCGTTTACGTTCATCACGAAGACGCCGCCGGCGTCCGTGCTGATCAAGCGAACGCTCGGAATGAAGCTCGGCAAGAAGCCGGGCAGCGGAAGCAAGCGACCGAACAAAGACAAGGTCGGTAAGATCACGCAGGCGCAGCTCCTGGCGCTAGCGAAAGAGAAGATCCAGGACATGAACGCATCGACCGTCGAATCGGCTGCGCGTTCGATCGGCGGCACTGCGAAGTCGATGGGCATCGAAGTCGTCGCCTGATCGATTCGATGCAGGAGTAAACGAAACTCAAAGGCGCGAGCAGTAGCGACCACCGAGATCTCGAGCTGAGATATCGCGCGCGGTGGGAGGCGAAGGGACCAGTTGTTTAGGTTTCGAGCCAAAAGGAGATAGAGATGAAACCCGGTAAGAAGCGGAAAGCCGCAATCGAAAGTGTCGACCGCGACAAGCGCTACTCGATTGACGAGGCGTGTTCGCTCGTCACGAAGGCGCACTTCGCAAAGTTCGATGAAACGGTGGACCTCGCGGTTCGCCTCGGCGTCAATCCACAGCACCCGGATCAGATGGTCCGAGGCGCGGTCGTCATGCCTAACGGGATCGGCAAGACCATCCGCGTTCTCGTCTTCGCAAAAGGCGAGAAGGCCACGGAAGCAACTGCTGCGGGCGCGGATTTCGTCGGTGCCGACGATCTCGTGACGAAGGTCAACGATGGCTGGCTCGAGTTCGACACGGTCATCGCGACACCAGACCTCATGGGTCAGGTTGGTCGCCTCGGTCGTGTGCTCGGTCCGCGTGGGTTGATGCCCAACCCCAAGGTCGGGACCGTCACGTTCGACGTAAAGAAGGCAGTCACCGAGGCGAAGTCAGGTAAGGTTGAGTTCCGCACCGAGAAGTACGGCGGAGTGGTCCACGTCCCAGTCGGAAAGAAGTCTTTCTCCGCTGCGAAGCTTTCCGAGAACGTGAAGACCCTCGTTCAGGCACTCGTGAAGGCGAAGCCCTCCACGGCGAAGGGCACATACCTTCGGACCGTCACACTCAGCACGACGATGGGCCCCGGCATTCGTGTCGACCCGGCGACCGTCGACTCCGGACTTGAGGCCTGACCATGACCACTATCAATGCACAGCGTCTTGAAAAAGAGAAAGCCATCGGCGAGCTTCGTGCCGATTTCGAGCGCGCGAGCAGCGCCGTGTTCGTCGACTACACCGGCCTTACGGTCGAGACGGTCACGAGTCTTCGCGTGAAGCTTCGCGCGGCCGGAGTGAAGTACATCGTTTCCAAGAACACCTTTATCCAGAAGGCGCTCGAAGGAACGAAGCTCGCTGGTAACAAAGATGTCCTAGCGGTTCTCACCGGACCGACGGGCGTCGCATACAGCTTTGAAGATCCTTCGACGGCCGCCAAGGTGCTCAAAGAGTTCCGCAAGGCCGACGAGAAGCACGAGAAGCTCTCGATGAAGCTCGGCGTGATGGACACGACCGTGATTCCGGGCGCGCGAGTCGAAGCCGACCTTGCCGGTCTTCCGGGTAAGGACGAGCTCCGCTCCATGCTGCTCGCGACGCTCATGGCACCGATGCAGAACCTCGTGGCCGTGTTGAACGCACCTGCGCAGGATTTCGCGTACGTGCTCACGGCGTATGAGGAGAAGTTGAATGGCTCAGGCCCGCCAGCGGCCTGAGCTGTAAAAAGGCGGGCCCACGCTCGTCGCCCCGAAACTGAACACCCAACAGACAATTTAGAAGAACCGAAGTAATCAGCAAAAAGCGAGAAGAAACCATGGCAAGCATGAACGTAGAGCAGATGGTAACGGAACTTAGTACTTGGTCGGTGATGGACGTCTCCACGCTGGTCAAAGCCCTCGAGGAAAAGTGGGGCGTGAAGGCTGCTCCGGCGGCGGTCGCGTTCGCGGCTCCTGCTGGCGGCGGCGCAGCTCCCGCAGCAGCGGCAGAGCAGACCGAGTTCACCGTCGAGCTCAGCGGCGCTGGCGACAAGAAGATCAACGTCATCAAAGTTGTTCGCGAGCTTACGAGCCTCGGCCTTGCCGAAGCGAAGGCGCTTGTCGATGCAGCTCCTAAGACGATCAAAGAAGGCGTGTCCAAGGCCGAGGCCGAAGACATGAAGAAGAAGCTCGAAGAGGCAGGCGCGAAGGTCACCCTTAAGTGATCGTCCTTCGAGATCGGTGCAACCGCGGATCCGTGATCGGAAACGATCACGGTGCGCGTGAGCGTCGATCCGACGGGTTTCGTCCGCTTGTTCTTGTTGAACGAGAATCACCTCGGCGCTTGGTTGTTTCGTCTTACTGATGACGAAGCGGCCGTGCGCCGTCGTGTCTTCTCTGCTCGTTGGGTCCTCCGAACAGGCTCCAGCCGTACTTAGTCACCGTCCCACTTAGATTTGCGCGCTCGTACCCGCGCTCAGCCCCGCACCTCCGTGCCGGGCATGAGTACTGAGAAAGCTTCGAGAGAACGTTCATGGCACCAGCAGCCGAGACACAGAGCAACTTCCGCGTGCGTCACAGCTTCGGGAAGGTCGAAAAGACCATCGAGCTGCCGAACCTCATCGACATCCAGAAGAAGTCGTATGAGAAGTTCCTGCAAGCCGACATCATCCCAACTGATCGCCAGGATATCGGTCTTCAGGGAGTGTTCCGCAGCGTGTTCCCGATCCGTGATTTCAACGGAGCGAGCGAGCTCGTCTTCGTGGACTACACGCTCGAGCCGCCGAAGTACGACGTAGACGGTTGCCGTCAGCGCGGCATGACGTACGCGGCGTCCATCAAGGTCACGATCCAGCTCATCATTTACGATTCTCCCGGTGACGGCGGCGAACGCGCGGTGCGCGACATCAAAGAGCAGCCCGTTTACTTCGGCGAAATCCCGCTGATGACCGAGAACGGCACGTTCATCATCAACGGTACGGAGCGCGTTGTTGTTAGCCAGCTTCACCGAAGCCCTGGCGTCTTCTTTGACGATGATGAAGGCAAGACGCACTCGTCCGGAAAGCGCCTGTACCAGGCCCGCATCATTCCGTATCGCGGTGAGTGGCTCGACTTCGAGTTCGACCCGAAGGATCTCCTGTTCGCGCGTATCAATCGTCGCCGCAAGATGCACGCGACCGTGCTCCTCAAGGCGCTCGGCTACACGACGCAACAGCTCCTCGACTTCTTTTACGATACCGAGACGGTCTATCTCGAGGCCGGCAAGAAGTACTCAAAGAGCATCGAATACGATCTCCTTCACGGTCAGCGTGCAACACGCGACATCAAAGTGGATGGCGAGGTCATCGTTCGTCGCAATCAGAAGTTCACGCGCGGCGCGATCCGCAAGCTCAAGACCGCCGGTCTCGAGCGTCTTCCCCTTGATCTTCCAGAGGTCGTTGGAAAGGTTTGCGCAGAGGACTTGATCGACGCCGAGAGTGGCGAGGTCATTCTCGCGGTCAACGAGGAGCTCACGGAGAACAAGCTCGAGCTCGTTCGCAAGGCGGGCATCGAGCAGTTCAAGGTGCTCTTCATCGACGGACTCAACGTCGGTAGCTACCTCCGCGACACTCTCATCGCGGACAAAATCCACACGCAGGACGACGGCATCCTCGAGATCTACCGTCGCCTTCGACCGGGTGATCCTCCCACGCTCGAGACAGCACGAACGCTGTTCCACAATCTCTTCTTCAATCCTGAGCGCTACGACTTGTCGCGCGTCGGTCGTCTCAAGTTGAACTACAAGTTCTACAAAGAGGACGAAGAGAAGCCGGGGCTCGACGTCGGCATCCTTACGCCGCTCGACATTCTCAACACCGTCAAGCACCTCATCGAGCTCAAGAACAAGGTCGGACAAGGCGACGACATCGATCACCTTGGTAACCGTCGCGTTCGCGCAGTCGGCGAGCTCATGGAGAACCAGTACAGAGTCGGTCTGGTTCGCATGGAAAAGGCGATCAAAGAGAAGCTCAACATCTCGTCTGAGCTCGAGACGCTGATGCCGCACGACTTGATCAACTCCAAGCCCGTTAGCGCGGTCATCAAGGAGTACTTCGGTTCGTCTCAGCTCTCGCAGTTCATGGACCAGACGAATCCGCTCTCGGAGGTGACGCACAAGCGTCGTCTTTCCGCGCTCGGACCCGGAGGTCTGACTCGTGAGCGAGCGGGCTTCGAGGTTCGCGACGTTCACGCGACCCATTACGGTCGTATCTGCCCGATTGAGACCCCTGAAGGTCCAAACATCGGTCTTATCGCCTCGCTCTCGACGTATGCACGCGTCAACGAGTACGGCTTCGTCGAAACCCCTTACCGCCGCGTCGTGGACAGCAAAGTCACCGACGACGTGAAGTGGTTCAGCGCTCTTGAAGAAGAGGGCTACTACATCGCGCAGGCCAACGTCGGATTCGATCCGAAGACGCGCAAGCTCAACACCGGTCTCGTCTCGGCTCGTTACAACGGCGAAGTCATGACGGTCTCTCCGGAGCAAATCTCGCTGATGGACGTCGCTCCAAATCAGCTCGTCTCCGTCGCGGCGTCGCTCATTCCGTTCCTCGAGCACGACGACGCAAATCGCGCGCTCATGGGATCGAACATGCAGCGTCAGGCCGTTCCGCTCATTCGTACGCACGCGCCGCTCGTCGGCACGGGCATCGAGGCTCGGGTTGCGCGTGACTCCGGTGTCTGCACCGTTGCTCGTCGCGAAGGCGTCGTGGAAAGCGTCGACGCTTCCCGCATCGTCGTCCGCGTCGAAGGCGAGGGCGGAGAGTTCCCGGATATCTACCGACTTCAGAAGTTCCAGCGCTCGAACCAGAGCACTGCGTACAACCAGAAGCCTGTCGTTCGCTCGGGGGATCGCGTTCGTCCCGGGGACGTCCTCGCGGACGGTCCCGCATGCGATACCGGAGAACTCGCTCTTGGTCAGAACGTGGTTGTCGCGTTCATGCCGTGGGGTGGATACAACTTCGAAGACTCGATTCTCGTCTCGGAGCGCATCGCAAAGGACGACGTCTTCACGTCGATCCACATCGAAGAGTTCGAGTGCGTTGCTCGCGAAACGAAGCTCGGCAACGAGGAAATCACGCGGGACATCCCGAACGTCGGCGAAGAGGCCCTCAAGGATCTCGACGAGTCCGGAATCATCCGCGCAGGTGCCGAGGTCAAGCCAGGGGATGTTCTCGTCGGCAAGATCACTCCCAAGGGCGAGACACAGCTGTCTCCCGAAGAGAAGCTTCTTCGAGCCATCTTCGGTGAGAAGGCAGGCGATGTTCGCGACACTTCCCTTCGAGTCCCACCAGGCGTAAGCGGCATCGTGATCGATGCGCGTGTCTTCTACTCAAAGAAGACCGAGAAGGACGAACGCGCTCGCCAGATCGAAGAAGAAGAGCGTGCGAAGCTCGAGAAGGACATGACGGATGAAGTAAAAATCATCCGCGACTCCGCTCTGAGCCGTGTGCGCAAGCTGCTCGTCGGCAAGATCACCACCGGCCGCCTCACGGACGACAAGGGCAAGGTCTTGGTCGCGAAGGGCCACAAGCTCGACGACGAAGCTCTCAACGAGATCCCGTACAAGCATTGGCGCAGGCTCGAGCTCGACAAGGGCGGCGAGAAGATCACCCAGATCCTCGCTGGACTCGAAGAGCAAGAGCAGGCAATCGAGACACTCTTCAAGAGCAAGATCGAGAAGCTCACGAAGGGCGACGAGCTTCCGCCAGGTGTGGTCGGCGTGCTCAAGATGGTTAAGGTCTACATCGCCATCAAGCGTAAGCTTCAGGTCGGCGACAAGATGGCCGGTCGTCACGGAAACAAGGGCGTTGTCAGCCGAATCCTTCCCGAAGAAGATATGCCGTATCTTCAGGACGGAACCCCGGTCGACCTCGTGCTGAATCCGCTCGGCGTCCCGAGCCGCATGAACGTCGGTCAGATTCTCGAGACCCATCTCGGGTGGGCGGGACTCATGCTCGGAAAGCGCGTCAGCGGGATGCTTGAAGAGCGCACCGTCAACGCCGACAAGATCCGCAGCTATCTGCAGAAGGTGCTCGTGACCAAGTCCGTGAAGGACCGAATCGACGAGCTCAACGAGAAGGACCTCTTGGCGTTCGCGAAGAAGTTCACTCGCGGCTTCTTCTTCGCGACGCCGGTTTTCGACGGCGCCGACGAAGCGGAGATCAAGCAGATGCTCGAAGTCGCAGGCGTACCGCTGAGCGGTCAGTCGGTGCTCTTCGACGGTCGTACCGGTGAGCCGTTCGATCACGACGTCACGGTTGGCGTGATGTACATGCTCAAACTCCATCACTTGGTCGACGACAAGATCCACGCTCGTTCGATCGGACCCTACGCTCTCGTTACGCAACAGCCGCTCGGTGGAAAAGCCCAGTTCGGCGGTCAGCGTCTCGGAGAAATGGAAGTCTGGGCGATGGAAGCGTACGGCGCGGCCTTCGCACTCCAAGAGTTCGTAACCGTGAAGTCCGATGACGCGACGGGTCGTACTCGCATGTACGAAGCCATCGTGAAGGGTGACCTCACACTCGAAGCGGGCATCCCCGAGAGCTTCAAC
>CAZWQH010000237.1:0-7948 GCA_964635815.1 uncultured Sandaracinaceae bacterium | reverse complement strand
GGGAGCTGGTCTGTGCGGGTCGAGGCGGACCTGCCAGATGGCACGCATTCGATCATGGCCACCGCTCGCGACTCGGCGGGACGTGTGGCGATGGCGTCCGGTGGATTCATCGTCGACACTGAGGCCTTGGTGACCATTCTCTCTCCGGACGCGTCCACTCCAGTGGGAGCGAACCCAACCATCATCGGAACTGCGGATCCTCTCGCTGCGATTCAACTCGCGATCGATGGCGCGACCGTGGGAAGCACTGTCGCGGATCGCGATGGACGGTGGTCGTACGCCGTTGCGATTGCACTCTCGACGGGCACGCACGAACTGGTAGCAAACGTTGTCGACAGCGGGGGAAACACTGGTTCGGCTCGTGTTTCATTCACCGTCAATCTCGCCACGAGCGTCACAATCTCCGCCCCGCGTGGCACCATTGGCAACGAGCTCCCTCTGATCACGGGTACCGCAGAGCCAGACGCCGTCGTCTCGGTCAGGATCGACGGCCGCGATGTGGGTTCCGTCAATGCAAGCAGCTCCGGGCGATGGATGGTGATCGTGATCGTCCCGCTTGCGGACGGAAGCCACACGATCATCGCCATTGCGACTTCAACGTCGTCATCTGCTACGGCGATGGCAGCCGGAACGTTTACGGTCGATACACGCGCTGCAGTCGCGATCACATCGCCGCTCGCAGACGGGAGGACTCCGCTCCAACCGATGTTCACAGGTACAGCGGACCCGCTCGCTGCGATCGAGGTCAGCGTGGACGGGTCACTTCTTGGAACTACCCGGTCAGACGCCGCAGGTGGCTGGGTGTTCACCACAGGCTCCCCACTGCAAGAGGGCTCGCATATGCTGTCCGTCTCCGCGACCGATTCGGTCGGCAACACTGCGCGCGCGAGCGTGAACTTCACCGCGACCACGATCTCTCTTCTTGACGCAGACGGCGACACCGTACCGGACGGCATCGAGTGCCCGTCGATGCCTTGTCGCGACACCGATCAGGACGGATCGCCAGACCTGCGCGATGCGGATGACGACGGAGATTCGGTCCCGACCGCAAGCGAACGCTCGATGAACGTAGACCGAGACACCGACCGTGACTCGCGAGTCGACTATCTCGACGACGACGATGACGGTGACTCCGTACCGACGAGCGCCGAATACGGCCGCGACTCCGACAATGACGGCACGGGCGACGCGCTTGACCTCGACGACGACGGCGACTCGATTGCAACCGCTCGTGAGGCGGCCGATTCACGGCAGATCGGCAAAGACGATGTGGATATGGACGGACAGTCCAACTGGACCGACCAGGACGCGGATGGCGATGGTGCTTCGGACGCGATGGAAGGCGTCGACGATTCCGACGGCGACGGCATCCCGAACTATCTCGACCGGATCAACGGGCCGAACGGCACATCCGGACGGGTCGTAGGGACAGGTTGTTCCGTTCGCGCACCGCGGTCCCACGCCCGCGCCGAATGGGCCGCTCTGCTCGCGCTGGCGGTCGGAATGGTGTATTCGCGCAGGCGTCGCTATGCGAAATGACGCCGTACGAGCTCTGGGGATCGGTGCGTTGTTGTTTGCGCTCGCCTCATGCGCGGACGCCGAAGTTCCTCTGTTGCGGTGTTACTCGAACACGGCGGTTGCCGGTGTTTCTTTGTGTCGCGAGTATTTTCGCGCGCCAAACACGCCTGAGTGCTCGCCGTCGTCTCAGATGATTTCGTACTGTCCCATGACGGGTCGCTCCGGCGCGTGTCTTACCAACACAGCGACCGAGCGCACGCGCGTCATCTACTACGGGTCGAGTCCCCAGGCCGTCCAGATGATGTGCGGCGGTGGCGCTGTC
The DNA here is from genome assembly GCA_964635815.1 of uncultured Sandaracinaceae bacterium. Taxonomy (GTDB): domain Bacteria; phylum Myxococcota_A; class Polyangia; order Polyangiales; family JADJQN01; genus CAZWQH01. The sequence goes on along the minus strand of CAZWQH010000237.1, from coordinate 6,108 downwards.
TACGAGCCCTAAGCGGAGCGCGTGACCTCGCGCTCGCGTCGAGCCGTGTGAGGTCCCTTGCCACCGAACCGAATCAACGTTTAGTCGTGCGACCACCCAAGCACCGCCGGTGACGCCTCCAAATCGACTCAACGGTGACCGGTCGCGTGCAAGCCGGGGGTGCTGCGCTCGACCATGTCGATCACTGGGGAGCTCCCCGAGTGCGCGAGCTCTTGTTGGCGCTGAGACGCCGCTTCCGCAAAGGGCGCGAGCTAGGACTGGGTGGGTTGAGGGGCGGTCGCGAAAGCCAATCGGCTGGTCGGCAACCAGCTACGATTGGCTGAGCGTCGAGTGAACACGCGCGGCGCCGCCGATTCAGTCCTCTGCGCCGCATTGCGTGTGAACGTCCCCGACGCCCACCCAGTCCGTAGCGAGCGCCCCAACCGACACGCCTCTTCGCCCTGGGATACAGTCTGCTCTACGCAGTCAGCTCGTTCTTCACGACCTTCGCGGGAAACCAGCTCCGCGCGAACGACGACACAAACACCTCCGACAAATCGATCCTGCAGTACGTCACCGGCGTGTACGTCGCGTACCATGGCATCTTCGCGACCAGACGCGTCCGAACTGCGTCGTCCTCGGTGGCCGTGAGCAGCGTGACCTTGCCGCGAGCCTGAAGGAAGTCCTTCATCGCGTCGTTCTGCGAAACCGTCAGCGCGACGTACGGGTTGGCGTGAACGTTTGCCATCGTCTTTCCGTGGGTCTCGAGCGTCAGATACAACGAAAGTCCCTCATGCGCGAAGTACGCGCCCAGCACCCATGGCGAGTACGGACCGCCGGTTGAGGCAATCGTGACCGCGTTGTTCGCGCTCAGAAGCTGATCGATTACGACGCGGGCGTCATCGTTCTGTGTGGCGGTGGGGGCTGTGTTTTGGGTTTCGAGCATGGCGGTCTCCTTGGTGAGCTTCAGAAATCAGCGTGGGAAATAAAGTGCGGCGCCTTGGGCAACGATGAATAGAACGCCAAGAGCAAGATGTGTTTGCGCAGCCTCGATGCGGACCAGTCGTAAGTGCGGCGCCCCGAGGTCCGACGCGCGTACGACGCGAAGCACGAGCCGGGTTGCCAGCGCGCCACCGATGACGATCGGGAGCATTGCGGTAACGGGCAAGACTCTCATCGCAACTCCGACGCCGACCGACGCGAACGCCGCGACGTAGAGAAACGCAAAATAGACTCGCGAGCCACCGCGGCGAAGCACATGCGCAACGGTCATTGCGCCCCGCTCGCGATCGATCTGCATATCCTGAAAGTTGTTTGCGTGGAGAATCCCGACCGCTGCGAGTCCGAAGTAGAGACCGACGATGATCATGCCAAGGTCGAATCTCCCGAACGCGGCAAACGACATCCCGAGCGTCAGGCATGGGCCGCACATCAGGAAAACGGCCAAGTCGCCTAGAGCTTTGTACTTAAGACCGAACGGCCAGCCCGAGTATCCGAGTGTTCCGAGCCCAGCGAGAGCGCCGATTGCAATCAGCTCGAGCGGGTTTCGCACAAAGGCTGGAACACCCGCCAGCAGGCCCAACACTAGCGTCACCTTCGCCACACGCGAAACGCTCCGCGCCGACAGCCAGCCCTTCTGGATCATTCCCCCGCCTCCGAGGGACCCGGGGAGGTCGATCAATCGAAGATGGTCTTCGACGTCGTTCGAGAGGTTCACGGAAACCTGAAGGAGGAGGGCGCCCAAGATTGCGAGGACCGCTTCGAGGGGCCGAACCGGGTATCCGCGCCACATTCCGTACAAGACAACCGCAATACAGGGAGTGAACGTCGCCGTCAGGCTGATCGCGCGAATGGCTTGAAGCCAGACCGCGAACATCGCAGGACGCGCGAGCTCAGCTTCGCGTTTCAGCTCGAAGCGTACTGTCTCACCAGCCGCTGTCGGAATCGCAACCATCGACTCGCCGTTCGCTATGACTCGGCCGGACCAAAGCATGTTGCGTAGGGATACATCGGTGGGTGAAACCTCGAGCTCCATGTTCTTTCTCCTAACGTTCGCCTTTGGCGCGCAGTGCGGATTTCGCGCGGTTCGCGATTCCTCCGCGAATCATCGATAGCACCGCACCTGCCTCGCTCAGATCGAAGCGTGCGGTACGAAGAAAGATGTCGATCGACTTCTCCACGACGGTAGCGAGCTTGCTCATCCGCTCGATGCGCTCGATCACTGCCGGGTCCACCTTCGCTCGCTGAGCCAACTTGATCGCCGCCGCGAGATCCGTGGCGACTCGCAAGACGAGCGCGCGTTCGCGCTCTTCAACGACGCGCATGACCATCGTCATGAGATGGGTCTCCGCCACGTAGTTCCAGGAAGTGTCCGCCGGGCTTCGCACTCGGTGAATCACTCCCCAGTGCTCGAGCTCGCGGGTGAGCATGGAGCCTGCGCCTTTGCTCAGCCCCAACGCAGTCTGAAGCTCTGGAACACTCATCCGGACGCCCCGGAGATAGAGCAACGCCCAGATGCGACCGTGATTCCTTTTGAACTTCCAGAAATCGATCACGTTGCCGACTGCATCGACAACGAGCGCTTCCCACGGCTCAAGCGATCCGAGCTGATCGTCATCGACATCCGTTTGTGCGTATCCACGCGTCTCTCGTGCTGGTTTGTCCGCTGCCATGGTCACCCTCCCGCTCCTGTTTGCGGTGACTCTGCGCGATGAATCGAGGGTGCGACGAGCGCATTCGTCAGAGCTTCCGCCCATTCGAGAATGCAGCGGACGGGAGCACTGGTTGCTTCCGCGCCAAACTCCTCTGTTGCCAGGCGAACCTCATCGCGAATGGAGCGATCCACCAGTCCTACGACATTGGTCGCCAGAACCGCGTCTCGGAGAACGAGAAGGTCGGAGACGGAGGTTTCCGGGTTCTTCCAGATCGCATCCGCGCGATCCGAAACGTCATTCGACAGAGTTGCGGCGAGCAGGATCGGATACGACGGGTTTCCGCTCGCGAGGTCTTGCATGACGTCTTTGCCAGTTGTGGACGAAGCGATCAGAAGGTCGTGGACGTCGTCTGCCATTTGGAAAGCGACCCCAAGACGTCGACCGATTCGGCCGTACCGAAGCGCGCGTTCTTCGAGCGCTGCATCCGGAGGGCGCCAGGTTTCTGCACGGGACAACGAGGCCGCCGAGTACCCGCACAGGCCAAATAGGGCGCCGGTTTTCCCTTCGGCCATCCTGCGCCACGCATCGAGCGCGAAGGAGATCTGTCCGCGCGCTTGATGCTCGGACCAGGCCGCTCGACTCAGCTCCTCAACCACGCGAGACGCAATCGAGAGCTCGTGCGGATACGCGTGCAGGCAAAGGAGGGCTTTGGAAAGCAACACGTCGCCCGCAAGGACGGCGACTCCGTCACCGTACCGCGCGTTTACGCTGGGAATCCCACGGCGTAGCTTGGCCTCATCGACGATGTCGTCGTGCATGAGGCTCGCTGAATGGACGAGCTCAACCGCGACTGCGATGTCCACAAGTCGGTCGTGCGGGGTGTTCGTCAGCAGACCAAACTGCGCGCACACCCACGGACGAGCTCTCTTGCCGCCAGCGGACGTGAGGTAGCTGGACGCCATATCGAGCAACTGGGTCCCACCGAGATTCGCAGTGAGGGAACGTTCCACGTCACTGCCGAAGCTCGCGAGCGGGCTCGACCGTTCCTGCAGGACCTCGGCGTTGTCGTGCATGAACGTTTAATGGGTTCAAGACGTCTTGAACGTCAAGTGTAAATCGATTGTTGCCGTCGCCATCGTTGCAGTTGCGCGGTGCTCGCGAAGTCACGTAGCATTCGCGCCGTGCGATTGGCGCGCGTTCTGCTGGTTCTAGCTCTGTCGTCGTTCGGCTTTTCCCTTTGCGTTGTCCCAGTGGTGGAGGCTCAGCGTTCGTCTCGGCGTTCGCGCACGAGAGAGACATCCGCCGAGGTCGAAGCGAGAGGGCATTTCGAACGCGGATCACGCGCCTACGAGGAGCAGCGATTTCGCGATGCGGTCCGTGAGTTCGAGGCGGCGATGGCGTTGTCGGACCGTCCGACGATTCGCTACAACTTGTTTCGGGCCTACAACGAGCTGGGAGATCTCGTGCACGCCATCGAGCATCTGCGCGCGTATTTGCCGAACGAACCGGACGCGCGCACACGTGCCGCTCTTGAGGAGCGTCTCGCGCGGATGGAGGCGTCGTTAGCTCCCGCGACGCAGCCAGCCGCTACGGCTCCGACGGCGGCAGCGAGTGCGAGCAGCCCGCCTGTGAGTGATTCGGTGTCGGCTACTTCGACGCCGACGGAAACCGCAGCGGCAGGCCCGGATCCTTCAAGCTCGCCCGCGCCGTCCACTGGCCCGGACTTTGTGCCTGCCGCTGTAGTGTTCGCAGTGGGCGCTGTGGGGTTCGGCACGTTCGCCGCGTTCGGAAGCATGTCGCAGGGACGTGTCTCGAGCCTACGAGCGGCGTGCGCGCCGACGTGCGACGCGGCTCAGGTCGATGAAGCCCGCACGTGGGCAGTTGTCGCGGACGTGGGCCTGGTGGTGGGAGCGATAGGCGTCGGCGTCGGGACGTACTTGTTGATCGACGCGTTGAGCAGCTCGCCTCGCGATCCCAACGACGCGCGAGTCACCGCAGCGTTTGGCCCGACAGGCGCATACATTGCCGTGGCAGGTGGACTGTGACTCGCTCTCTGGGTTTCGTCTGCGTGTGCGCAGTGCTGTTCTCGGGATGCTCTTTGACGACAGATTTCTCGAACCTCACCGGAGGTTCACGGGCGGACGGCGGACCATCTGACGCGAGCCCGGCCGCTGATACGACGAGAGAGTCGTCTGTCGCCGACGCGGCGAGCGTTGATGCAGGGTTGCCAGACGCACCCGTCGACGCGACCTTCGTCCCCGATGTACCTCTGCTTGATGCAGGTTCGACGCATGACGCAGCTGTCGATGCGATGGTGGTGGATGCCTCGAGCATCGACTCCGGAGCTGCCGAAGATGTTGCGGTTCTAGTCGATGCGGCGCTGGACTCGACGAACGCGGTCGACGCACAGCCGGACGCAGTCGCAGACACGAGTGTAGCGCCGGACGTGAGCATCCCGATCGACGTGCCGGCAGATGTCACTGCGGATGTCCCCCCCGATGTCGTGTGCCCCGCGGATGACTCCGATCAAGTCCTCTCACCCGTCACGTCGGGATACGGCGTGCGAACTGGCAACTGGCAAACTGCGCTGGTCGGTCGCAATGGCATGCTCGAGGCCGTCGTGTTCCGAAGCACCAACGGAACACCCACCTCAAGCACGGTTCGCGCATTTGCGGGAACCGGGACGGCGGGCACGCTACTCGGGATGCAGACTGTTTCGTTCTCCGGAGGCGACGTCTACGTTCAGTTCGCTCCCGCGATTCCGGTCACCGCCGGCGCTCGCGTGACGTTCTCGTTCGAACATGCTGGCATCGTAAACGGTTCGATCTTCCTGACGGGTGCAATGCCTTACCCCGGGAACTCGAGCATCGATGGTTTCTCGGGGGTCGATCTCTGGTTCACCACTTACGTCACGGGCTGCAGGTGAGCGGGCGCGACGACCCGACACGGATCGCTGGACCCATGCCGCCTGAGACGGGCGTGCTCGCGCCCGCGAAGCCGGAAGTGGTTCGAGAAGAAAGCGCGTGGATCGGACGAGTCCTTGGTGAGAAGTACCGACTCGACGCCGAGCTCGGACGCGGTGGGATGGGCATTGTATTTCGTGCACAGCACACGCTCACGGAACGCGCTGTTGCGGTTAAGGTTTTGCTCCGCGAGTTTGCGACCGATCAGACGCTCGGGCAGCGATTCATCCGCGAAGCGAAGGCGGCCGCGCGTATCCGTCACCCAAACGTCGTCGACGTCCTGGACTATGGCGTTGAACCGGACGGCACTCCGTACCAAGTCATCGAATTGCTCGACGGTGAATCGCTTCGCGAGCGTTTGGAGCGCGGTGTGTTGTCCACAGAGCGGGCACTCGAGATTTCGCTCCCGTTGCTCAACGCTCTCGCTCACGCTCACGACCTCGGCATCGTTCATCGCGACCTGAAACCGGACAACATCTTTCTCGCTCGCAACGCGACGGGACGCGTGCTGC
>CAZWQH010000236.1:3565-7961 GCA_964635815.1 uncultured Sandaracinaceae bacterium | reverse complement strand
CACGGCTATCGGCGAATAGACGAGCGGGGGCACCGTCGTCGGAACGGTGCCACGCATGACGGGCGCGTCGGCGGCGCGAACCGCGGTCGAGCGTGTATCCGCGACGGCACGTGTGCCAACGACTAGATCGTCACGCCCATCGTTCGCCAGCAACCGAAGCGTTTGTGTCGTCCGCTCGAGTAAGTAGTCTCCGAGAATGGGTCCGCCGAAATTGATCGTAGGTTCGTAGCCGCCTTCGAGCCAGTCCTCGGCACGAAGGAGATATCCAACGTGACCTTGTGCGTATCCGAGAACGATGGTTCGACTCGGCGCAGGCGCAGCCGCGCGGAGGCCGTCCGACCAGAGCGAAGTCGGTTCGCCAGGGACCATCGCGAAGTGGTGCACTCCGATTCGGAGCGCGCTGATTGTAGTGCGCGTGATCTCGCAGACCGGCAACCGCGAAGGGGGCACGTCAACGATGGTCCAAAGTTGGGGCAGCGCCTGCACGGCATCCATGCACGAGCGATACGGCGCCAAGCCGCTCGTTCCGCGCAGCTGCGCGAACGTGATGACGGCATCTTCATCTTCGCCACAGAGTCCAGCGCCGTTGGCCGCGGAAAACTCGTCGATAGGAGACGCAATCGTTCCGTCAGCCGCGAAGATAACGCCATCCGGATCCGAGTCGCGGAGCACCGCGTACTCGAGCGCACCCTCTCGAGCACGAATGTCGGAACGATTCGTGTCGACCGTGCGGGTGACAAGCTCAAGCTCTGTGCTGCGGACCGCAGCCAATCGAGCTTGCTCGACGAGCGGTGCGAGCAACGTAGCGGCGCGGTCCCCAAGTGCCTCGAGCTGACTGAAGGCGCGATGACAAAGACGACCGTCTCGTCCGTCGCCCTCAGCAACACAACCGGCACCCGGCACTGAATCTGAGGCCGGGGCTACGTCCCCTGCGCTGCCCTGCAAGTGCATGACGAATCCGAGCGTGCGTCGCGAGAGGGCATCCTCGATCGCGCCAATGGCGTCGGACGACAACAGATTGTTGTCGTGTCCAGAGGCGGTTCCGTGGATCCCAAAGATGGGAATGACCGCGATGGATTGGCGGTCGTGAGTGTCGATCGAGATCACGTGCGCGTGGAGATCTTTCTGGCGAACTGCACCCGCGAGGTCACCGGCATTGCGACATTGCTCGCACGCGGCGTGACCTGCTGGGGTGCTCGCTCGTGTGCATCGGCGCGAGCACGGCAGGCATCGGTCACGACAGTCGGTCGACGTGGCGCCCATCGTCCTGCAGACACCGGCAAGACAATCGTTCTCGGGCCGCCTATCTCGAGTGATCGAATCCGTAGAATCGAACGCGCTGGTGCTCGCAATTCCGATCTGTGCTGGACGCTCAGCCGCGATTGCGTCCTGAGCTGCTGCTGCCGCATCGTCCATGACGCGGCGGTAGATCGAGTCGATAAACGCGCCGCCGCCGATCTCGAGGAGACTGTTCGGTGTGGTGTGCCCGACCGACGAGTGCGTATGGCTCGCAAAGACGACGACGCGTCCGCGCATCTGGGCGCCCATTCGCTGCGCGATGTCGAACGGCATGCTCTCGCTGACAAACGCGATATCGAGCTTCACGAAGATCACGCGTTCCTCGCCCGCGCGAAGCGAGAGCGCGCGAACCTTCGGGGGCGTGTGCACGCCGACCGCCGGCACGAACCCACGGGAGATCTCATGGCCTCGAGGGTCGACTTCCTCGACCCGCCCCATGAATGATGCACGTGCGAAGAAACCCGAGAGGGCCACGCCGAGTGGAATCGACATGTTGCGAACCGCCGTACCCGCAAAGACCTGACCCGTCGTGACCGCTCCGCGCACACCCGGCACAGAAACGGATTCGTAAGCGCACGCCACAGCGGCGTCGGTGTCCGCGGCCGCGTCACGCGCACCGATATCCGCGCCCCCGTCACCCGGTGGAGGCGGCGTGGAACCGCACGCCGCAAGCGAAAGCGCGACGACGTGCAGACAAACTCTTAGACAGGCATCTGCAGACGCACGAGAACCGAGCGGGGCGTCAGCTCTCTCCCAACTCGGAAAGGAAGTTCGTGGCCTCATCGAGATTCGGGTCCTCTTCTTTCGCCTTCCGGGCCCACAAGACTGCTCGGCGAGGGTCACCCTTGATATGAGAGATCTGCGCTTGTCGCAAGAAGACAAGACCGCGCGTCATGGGCGCCGGATCCTTCATCATGGTCAGCGCCCGCAGCGCTTTGAGTGCGGTGTCGTAGTCCGTCATCGACATCGAAACGTCGACGAGCTCCGACGCAACCTCGGAGTTGTTCTTGTCCGTGTCGTGGGCAACCTTCAGCCATTCGAGTTGGGTATCGCGAGCCTCGGCGAGCGCAGAGAGTCGCGCCATTCGGTGCTGCAGCATGGCGAGATCCGGAGAGCGTCGTCGACCGAATGTGGCAATCGACTTCTGAAGCACATCTGATGCTTCCGCGAGCTGTCCAGACTCCATCATCGCGTCCGACAACAGGACCGTCGTGCTGTGATCGTCAGGCTTGATCTCGAACGCGCTTTGCAGCGGAGCGATGGCCGACGCGGGATCTCGGACATCGTTGACGAGAATCTCGCCAGCGCGCCGAAGATAGGTGTACTTCGCGGCAGGTTCGTCGGTGACTTCGGCATCGACAATCAAGAGGCCACTCAGGAGCAGTGCCTCTCCGCTGCTTTCGTAGATCTCTTTGAGCGCGGCGCGAACTTCCGCGTCACGCGTCTGCGTGTGAACGTCCTCGAGCACGTTGCGGGCTCCAAACGGCTCGCCCAAGTTTCGGAACGCGTGGTGCACCAGAAGCGCCGCGCGAATCTGCGGATCTCCCGTGGAGCTACGAGCAAGTCGCATCGCACCTTCCGCAACCTCTTGGTATCGGCCGTCTTCCTGATCGATCGTCAGCAGTTTTCCGAGAACCTCTGGATCTTCGCTCACGTCGTTAACGAAGACGGCTAGTGCTGCTCGGCCGTCCTCACGCCGGTCGTGGACGATGCAAAGATCGCTGTACCGAATCACGAGGTCACGTTTGCGAGTCGCATCGCTTTCGTCGTTGGCAGCGCGTGCGTAGGCCGAAAGAATCTGCTCTGAGACGCCTTCGCCGGCGATTGCGTACGCACCCTCGAAGTCTTCGAGCGCGCCAGCCGTGTCGCCACCGTCCGCGCGAATGTCGGCCTTCATGAGAAGGAGCTTCACTCGATCTTTTTCATCGTGCGCGTGCACGAGCGCAGTCGCCACGTCCTGAGCGGCGGCTACGAGGTCCCCCGCTGAGCGCCGGCTCGCAATCAGCTCTTCGAGGTATTGCATATTTCGAGGAGCTCGTTCGAGCGCTTTGGCGAGCAGACTGGACGCTGCTTCGAGGTTTCCGAATCGATCACGTTGAACTGCAGCCGCAGATCGGAACAACTTCGCGGAACGCTCAGGATCGAGCTCTCGCTCCGCGTCCGTTGCATAAAGCTCCGCGAGACGATCAGGCGCATCGATGATTTCGTACCAAGCGGCAAGACGTGTCCGAAGCGCTTCATCGCCGTTTGAAAGGCGGTGACCGGTCTCGAGCGCACGAGTCGCTCCGTCTTCGTTTCCGTTCGCTTGATAGAGCTCTGCGATCTCGATGCAGGCCGCCACCGGGTTCGGCATGCCCCCTGCTGCGAGCTTCTTTTCAAGCAACTCGGCGCGCACTCCGCTTCGATCCGCTTCCTCGAGCTTGCTGTAGTCGAGAGCGCGAAGGGCGGCGTCGATTAGTCGCACGTTTGCAGGACTCGCCGGTTCTCCAAGCGCTTCCGCAGATTCGAGGCCGGACCGATATACGTCGAGCGCTTCGTCGCGACGATGCGCGACTTTCTCGTACTGCGCTCCCATTCGGAGGACGCCGTCGATGAGCGCCGCCGGGTCGCTGCGATCACGAGCCGAATCAACTTGCCGTTGAAGCTCCTCGACCAGGGCGTCCGTCTCACCGTCTCGTTCGAGGACCGACGTAAGCATCTCGGACGCACGTTTGTCGCTCGAATCGTCGTCGAGGGCTTCGCGCAAGACTGCGGTGATTTCCCGACGGGCGCCTTCGTTCTTGATCAAGTGCTCCGCGTACCGAACTCGCCATTTGTTGCGCTCCGCGGTCGTGTCCGAGCGCTCGAGCACATTGCGCATGAACTCGGCGAGCTGAGCGACGGAGGCGTGGACGAGCGCAAGCGCATACACGTTCTCCCACTGCGACGATTCTCCGCGATCCATCTCAAAGAGACGCCAGGCTGCGGCGAACGCAAGAGCCTTGTCGCCTCCTTCCGAATCCGCGAGTCGAACCAGACGATCTGCGAGCACTCGCACGTCTTCATCAGGAACTCGACTGATGGTGGCCGCCAAGAGCTCGCCCGCTCCGCGAACGTC
>CAZWQH010000236.1:0-3555 GCA_964635815.1 uncultured Sandaracinaceae bacterium | reverse complement strand
AGACGATCCGCGAGAGCGAGGGCCGCCCAAACTCCGCGGCCCGGATTGCCCATCTCCTCTGAAATAACGAGCGCCCGACGCAGCAGGCCATCGACCTTATCTGTTGCGCCGGAGGCCTCGGTCGTGGTCGCAAAATCGACCGCTTCCTTGACCTCTTCGATCGTGGCGTTCGGACTCTCCGCGCGTCGCAGCATGAAGTCCAGAAGCGTGGCTGGGTCACGAGTGGCGCGAGCCGCTCGCTCATACATAGAGAGCACGTCTGGATCGAAAAACACCGAGTCAGGAAGTGGGCGAAGAATCTTTGCCGCACGCTCCCAATCTCCGTTCCGTTCGACAGCTTCGCGAAGATGGGCGACGCCCTCGGAGCGATCGGCTTCGGAGCGCAGCGCGAGCTCACCAAGGCGGAACATCGCGTCGATCTGCACACGCTCGTCGGAATCATCGAGCAAGTCGTGCAGGACGCGAACCTGTTCGTCACGGTCGCCGAGCGCAGCTGCGACATCGGCGAGCGCAAAGCGAGCGTTCGCTGTTTCGAAGCCGGATTGCTCGACCTTCGAGTAAATCGCCCGAGCGTCTGCAGGACGCTTCAGGTCCATCTCGACGACCCGCCCGATCCGCAACGTAAGCACCGCCGCGAGGGCCGACTCCTCACGGCGTCGCAACTTGTCGACCTGACGCTCGAGCGTCGAGACGTAACGCTCCGTTTGACCGAGGCGCGCCGCGAGACGAGCGGTCGCGTCTTGATTTCCAAGAGCCTGGGGCGCGAGCGAGACCGCTCGCAGACGCGCATCGAGAGCCGCGTCCGGTTTCTCCATCGCGTTCTCGTACACATCCGCGAGGTCTGCAAGAACGTCCGCGCGGTCCGATGGATTCTCCGCAGCTTCGACGCGAGCCGTGAGTAAGCGGACGAGAAGTGCACGCTCACCGCGTGTTTGTAGCAGCCGTTTGAAACGAGCAGATTCGGTCGGATTCTCCGTCGACGCTGCCACCGCAGACTCCAAAAGCTCGTGCGCCTGGTCCTCTTGACCGCGAGCTTTTGCGACCGAGTGAAGCTCGAAAAGAACCTCGCTCACGCCCACGGTCACGTTCACATCCGCCTGTTGGCGCCGCACGACCAGCAATAGAGCTCGGTATGCGCGTTCCGCACGTTCGAGCTCGCCGGCCTCGCGGGCCGTGTCAGCGAGAAGACGCAACATCTCGGTGCTGTTGGCGTCCATACCGGACGCGAGCTCGAGCTGCTCGAGCGCCGCACTGAAGTTTCCAGCCGCGCGTTCGAGCTGTCCAAGTCGGAACTGAACGAGCGCGCGCTCGGGCGAACGACGCCGCCCGAACTCCGTTACGAGAGCTTCGAGGATTGCGCGGGCCTCTTCGAGACGACCCGCCACTCGCAGACCGTCAGCAAGCATCAAACGAAGATCGCGGTCCGTGGGTGCAAGCTCCACAGCTCGCTGCAGGACGTGAATTGCGCGGTCGGGCGTTCCGAGCTTTCGCGCGAAAATGTCTGCCGCCTCGCGAACATCGCGAAGCAACTTGTCGCCATCTTCCTCGCGGGACGCGATATCGGTCAGCAAGCGAGCCAGAGAGCTCCACTCTTCGCGTCGGCGGTAAAGGTCGACCAGCATCTCCTCTGCTTCGGGGTGCTGGGGTTCGTCGACAAGCAACGCTTCGAGGCGCGCGACAGCACGCTCCTCCCGGTTCGCTTGCACGTACGCACGAGAGAGATCGAGGGCAAGGGTGCTCTTCTCGCTGGCCGCTGCGGTTCCGTAACGACGCTCGAGGAACTCGACTGCTCGAGCATGGTCTCCACGCGCTGCATAGATACGTGCGAGCGCATCCAGCGAGGCAGGCAGCGGAGAAAGCGCTACGACGCGACGATGAAGTCCAATGGCGCGATCGATATCGCGCACATCGAACTCCGCAGTGTGAGCGGCTTCTGCAAGAACTTCAGCACTACGACGGGGGTCGGTGCGTTCGAGCTTCGCCCCCTCGCGCTCCAGCACCTCGACGAGGTCGGTCGATCGACCTTTGTCGCGAAGAACGAGTGCCAGCGACTGCACGGTTGGTACGTGACCAGGGTGCTCGCCGAGATTGTCGAGCAAAAGCTGCACGCGGCCGCCGCGCTCTTCGACCACGCCTGCAAGTCGGGCCACATCCAATCGGAGGGCAAGACGACGGTCACCCGCCGGGATCGTCTCGAGCTCGCGCCGTCGCAGCTCGAGGAGGTCTCCGATTCGATCGGTTCGCTCGTAGAGCTGCGCGAGCGCATCGACCGCGCCCGGCGCAGCGGGATCTTCATGAACTACTTCGCGAAGCAGCTCTATACCCGCGCGAAGGTCGCCATTCTGACTGGCGAGCTCGGCGGCGTGGGTTCGGAATGCGGCCCGCTGCGTCGAATCGTGCACAAGCCGCGCAACACCACCAAGGATGCTCACGGCGTCGCGCTCACGAGCGGCACCTTCGTAGTGTCCGGCCAGCTCTTCCGCGGCGCGGACGAGACCAGCTTGCAAGCGAATCTGACCGCTGGACTCCTCGCGGCGTTCCGCCAGACCCCTTCCACGTTCCAGTGTCTTCTCGAGAAGAGTCGCTCGCTGTTCGCTCGCACCCCGTTCGGCATACAGCTGAATCGCTTCGAGCCATGCGTCGAGATCGCGCGTGCGGAGCTCTCCAAGGTCGGCAAGACGCGCTGGAAGATCCGTCGCGTCCTGTGGACGAAGCAAATCAACCAAACGCTCAAGGCACGCTTCGGAGTGGTCGCCCGCCCGCCAAGCGAGCCGTAGCGCTGCCGTTTCTCTTCCGGCATCGTCCGCGGAACGGAACGTCACGGCCAGAGTTCGAGCGATGATTCGCGAGAGTGCCTGTCCCAATCGATCCGCTTCGATCGCGCGCAGTATGCCGTCGTGCACTGCGGTCGGCGCCTGTTGAACCAGCTCGAGCAGCCCGCCGTCGACGACATCGCGCGCTTTGACGCATTCGACAAAAGCGTCGACGACGCGGTCGTAGTTCTCGATCGCGAGTGCGGTACGAATGACGGCAGCCACGGTCGCTATGCGGCCCGGCTCGATCTCGTGGAGTTCCACGTAACAAGCAAGCGCACTGGCAGGATCACTCAGCTCGCGCTCGTGACACTCACCTTCAGCCTGCGTGAGATCCCAATACCGCGCGCTGCTACGCTCGATCTGCGCTCGCGCATCCCGAACGGACTTGGCCCATTGGATGACTCTTCCTGCACCACGCGCAAGCGGGTGGGCGTTCGTTTGGACGACCACGTTGTGCGGGTCGAGCAACATCGCGCGACACGCGAGATCCGCGGCACGACCGGCGTCGTTCAAGCGGTCTGAGCAAACACGAGCAGCTTCGTCGAGAAGTTGGACTCGGCGGACATCCGACCCCGCGAGTTCGAGACGCGCGTCGAGAAGAGCGAGCCATTCGGGCCACGCTTCGCGCGCTTCGTACGCCCGCGCGAGAGCAACCACGGACTTCTCGCGACCCGGTGCGTGCTTTGCCCGATCGTCATGATTTGCGATCGCCAAGGCGCCGCGCTCAGCGCCGGGATGC
>CAZWQH010000235.1:0-7962 GCA_964635815.1 uncultured Sandaracinaceae bacterium | reverse complement strand
AGCCGCTCGAAGAGATCGAAGAGGGCTTGCTTGCCGTTATCAACGGAAACACGCAGCTCCGATTGAACTCAGACAACCCGGAGCTTGGAGGATTGGCGTTCCGCATAAATCAGCTGCTGAACGTGTTGACCGGCGTATCGGAAGACGTCGACGGTACGGGAACTGCCACTGCAAAAGCGTTTAGCGATCAGGACATCACCGACAACTCCTCAGCGAATCTCGGGCCGAGCAGCAGTGTTGCTGGGTCAGGTCCGGGCGTTAGCAGCGGTGGTGCAGAATACGTCGACAGTCCGGAGGCCGCCGCAGCGATGATGGCGGAGCCGGAAGCGGACTACCACGCGCGCGTCTATCAAGAGTACGTGACTGCGAAGCGAGCGATCGGCGAGGATGTTTCCAATGTTCCTCAGGACCGCTTCATCCAACGACTGAAGGGGAACGAGTCCCAGCAGATCCAGAAGTACGGATGCAAGTCCGTGCGGTTCCTCGTGGAAACGCGTGGTGGTCAGGTCAGTATGATTCCCGTACTGATTCGATGACTCACGTTGTTCTGCGCGAGTGTTCGCCAGCACGACGCAGTCGTGTCAAGAGCTCTGACGGACATCGGTTGGTATGGGGATTCTAGATTTCTTTTCCAAGAGCAAGGGTCTTTCCGAAGGTGCTTTTCGCAAGCACGCGGATCGGGTGGCTAACAAGCGCGCGCAGTCGGCGGACCGGTACGAGTCCATTCTCGCGCTGAAGGACGAAAAGAGCGCGCCTGGGGTCGAAGCGCTTCTCAAGCGCTTCACTTACTACATCGATCCAAGCATTACCGACCAGGACGAGAAAGACGTTGTGTTCAACGGAATCGTGGAAGCGGGGCCAATTGCGCTCGAACCGATCCGGAAATTTCTAAGAGAGAACGATGCTCTCTCTTGGGCAGTCAAGGTGCTCGACCGAATGCTGCCTGAGGACCAGGTCATCTCGGAGCTGCTTGATGTCGCCTCGACGATAGATATCGAGTACACGCGCGACCCCGACAAGAAGGTACAGCTCCTCTCTACGCTCGAAGAGCGGCATGACGTCCGAATCGCTGACGCCACGCTACGGTTCCTCGATGACGTGAGCGAGCCGGTACGTTTCGCGGCGATCGCGACAATCACCGCGCAACACGAAGTCCCGGACGCGGCGGTCGTGCGTCTGATCGCGCTCGCGCTCGCGGACGACAGCGTCCGCATTCGCCAACGGGTCGGGGATCAGTTCTCGAAGCGAAAGCTTGTCGTTCCGGAAAGCTCGCGCGCGGATTTTGCGAAGGCTGTCGTGGGCTATCGCGTCGATGGTTCCGGCGTCGTCAGCAAGGCGTAGCGCGAAAAAATACTCCGACCTGCGAGTCAGGTCGGAGCACATTCGACGTCGTCCGCGAAGGGCGCGCTACTCGGTAACGCGAACGTCGGTCGGGAGATAGAAGGAAGCTCCAACCGTAATCGTGTGGTTGAAGAAGAACTGCTGGTCGGAGCTGTTGACGCGACCATCGGGAAAATTTCCGCCGCTCACGCGATGCGTTGCCGGTGGGACGCCCGGAGGGGGTTCGCTGTTATTTGCCCCAGCGGTGTCAAATCCGCCTGTGTTCCATGCGAACGGCATCGCGCGGTACTCGACGGCAAGGCCGAACCACGAGTTTGCATAGATCGTAAGGCCCACGCCGAACGTTGGTGCGAACGCGACGCGACTTGCGCGAGCGGATTGCGTGGCGTTGCATTCTGTGCGGCCGGTGGCGTTCCTGGGTCCGGGTACGTCGGTAATACCCGGATTGCAGATGGAACTCGATGCGGGCTGGCGAACCGGTCCCCACTGTTCCTCCGCGAAACGTACTTCCGCGCGCTCGGTAACGCTGACAACGCCAAGACCGAGGAACACGTAGAAGTCTGCATCCAAGAAAACCTCTTGGAACAGCGCGAGCTTTCCTCGCAGGGGAACGAAGTTCAGCTGGAGGAAAAGCCCCCAATCAAATCGCCCGATCTGCTCGTTGAACTTCTCGCGCGTCGGAAGGCTCAGTCGGTTTCGATCCGTGGTCTGACCTTGAGCTCGGACCTGCGACGTCAGATCCGTGTCGAACTGGGCGCTGCCAAATCCCACGACGCCGAGACCTAGCCAGTCCGTGAAATGGTAGTTGAGCTGTCCGCCGACAAGGAGCGATCGACTGAACTCGTCTTGGATCGTGAATCCAACGAAGGGTTGGAGATTGAACCTTCCTTCGCGGTAGATGCGCATGCGACGGCCTGCCGGTTGATGGGCGAGGGGGCCGCCGACTTGCGGTTCCGTGCTGTCCTGCGCAAGCGCACTGGGCGCATACGAAGCGACGCAAAGCATCAGAAGGCCAAAGAGAGCGAAAAGGGTCGAACGAAGCGTCGTCATGAGGTTCTTTTGAGCGAAGGTCATCAGCGTGGCCTGCGGTATTCGAAATCGAAGGGAACGAAGACGTTCAGTCCGACGTGGAAGGTGATGTTGTTCGTGAACGTGTCGTTCGGCGAGAGCCACGTGGCGGTGTTCTGACGGGCGGTGTCGCCAAGCGCGACCTCGTTGTTCTCGAGCTTCTCGAGGTACATGTAGTTACGTGCCTCGACGAACGCGGCAAGCCAGCGAGTGATGAACACGCGCAGTCCGATGCCGAGGTTGAACGCGATGCGAGCCTCGAAGTCGAATCGCCGAATGGCTGGATCGACGACGGGAACAGGTCGAGTCCAGAGCGCACCGACGCCGCCGACGATGTACGCGTCCCACTCGAAGATGAATTCGCGGAACATCATGAACTTTCCGTACAGCGGCACATACGTGAAGTTGAGTGCAAAACCAAACTGGTACGACGTGATCGGCACAGCTAGGCGCGTCGAACGACGCACGTTGAAGCTAAGCTCGGATTCCGACTCCAATCCGGAGTACCAGTTGAAGTTCACGCCGACCGCGAGGACGTTCGTGAACCAGTAGTTGAGTGCCAGACCAACCGAGGTGTGGCTGACGTACTGATCGTTGGCGCTCAACCCGAGATTGGGTGCGAGCTCCAAGCGATTGAGGCGAAGCGCATAGATGCGCGACACCGAGTAAATCTCTTCCACGAGCTCCGTGATTGGCTCCTCCGCATCCTGAGGCTGCGTCGCGTCCGCCGTCGATCCCGAGGCAAGCCGCGCCAGAGGGTCATTCTCGCTGGACGGTTGTACGTCAGCAGGGTTTGCATCCGTCGTGGTCGTTCCGGTTCCCGTTTGACCCGGCTGCTGTTCGGACTCGGTCACGTCGAACTTCATGTCGCTGCCGCCGCCGCCGCCGCCGGTTTGGGCGATCGTGGGGGCCAGAGACGTGAGTCCGAGCGCAATCAGCGCGATAGGTGGGAACAAAAATGCGCGGACGAAGGTTTTCGTCGTCAAGCCGTTCATTCGCTTCCTTTTGGGCATCAGGATTACCGGTGCGGGCACTGCTTGCTGGGCACTTATTGGTGACGAGCACTGCGTATAAAGCGCGGGCGTAGGGCGACTTCTTCAAAAGCGGGGCAAGGATCGAAGGGCGCTAATTGGCCCGTTTTCGGGGCGGCCGTTTGGCGAAGGCGGCAAGCTAACACGTGGATTGCACAGCGACAACGCGAAGGAAGAAGGAAAAAACATTGTTCCAACCCGCAAGCGGGCAGTGAAATTCGTTTCGGCTCAAGCAGCCGCGGAGTCGTCCTCGGGCTTGCCGAAGAGCGCCTCGACGAAGCTCGACGGATCGAACTCGCGCAGGTCATCGACCTTCTCGCCGAGCCCGACGTAGCGAACGGGGACCCCATGCTCGTCGACGATACCGAGCACGACGCCGCCCTTCGCAGTCCCATCGAGCTTGGTGAGCGCCAGCCCCGTGAGCGGGAGTGCCTCCTTGAAAAGCGCCGCTTGTTGAACTGCGTTCTGACCGCTCGTGGCGTCGAGAACTAATATCGTCTCGTCGGCCGCGCGCCCGAGGGCTTTCTCGACGGTCCGCCCGACTTTTCGCAGCTCGTCCATTAGAGGCGCTTTGGTATGCAAACGGCCCGCTGTATCCGCCAGAACGAAGTCCGCGCCCTCGGTCTGCGCGACTTTGATTGCGTCGAAAATGACAGAGCTCGGGTCGGTGCCCTCTTTGCCTTTGACGACCGTGCAACCTACACGGCGGCCCCAGACCTCGAGCTGTAGGACAGCAGCAGCTCGAAATGTATCGCCAGCGGCGAGGACAACCTTCTTCTTCTGACCCGCAAGGCGGTGCGCGAGCTTTCCGATCGTCGTTGTCTTGCCAGCGCCATTGACGCCAACGACCAATACGACGGTGGGAGTTCCGCTGGAACGCAGTGCGCCACCGGACCCGGCCAAGATCTTCGTCGCCTCGTCTCTCATCACCGCCCAAAGCTCGGACGGCTCGATGCCTGTGTCTTTTGCGCGATCGCGGAGGCGCTCCACGAGCTTTTGGGTGGTTCGAACGCCGACATCGGCCCCGATCAACAGCTCCTCGATTTCCTGAACGGCGCTTTCGTCGATCGGAGTGCGTCGAGCGAATACCCCCGCGAGCTTGGCAATCCAACCGGAACGACTGCCTTTGAGGCTTCTGCGGAGCGTTTGAACGGGTTCGTCGTCAGCGACCTGAGGGCGAAGCGACGACTTCGGCGGCCCACTTGTAAACGGACGTTGCGACTCGGCGGGTATGCTCGGGGGGAGAGCGAGCTCCTCCGTCGGGCGCTCGAGATCTCCTCGCTCGATCTCGCTAGTGTTCAGCTCGTCGGTGATGTCGTCGGTCCGACGGTCTTCAAAACCCGCTGGATCAGTCGGCGCCGGGTCTGCCGTGCGAACCGCGGGCGCCGGTTTCGCTTTCGGCGAGGATTCTTCCGATGAGGTCGGCGTCGAAACGGATTGCCTCTCGAGTGGTCGAGGCTTTGGGCGTTCGGTCGGGAGCCTGGAGGCCGAACCGCCACGGAGCGCAAGAACAAGCCCCATCACAACGAGCACGACGCCACCGACTATCGCCAATATCGTCAGCACTCAGGTACCCCAATTCCTAGACGCGAGTGACACTGGCGGCGGGTGTACTAACTAACCCATGGCCAGGCAACCACATCGCGACGCCAGCGTGATATGCAGTGCGACGGCGGCGGTCCCGCAACGCGATCCGGCTCAATCTTTCTTTGTGTCGCGAACGAGCTCAGCTCGCTGATGGATCCGTTCGACGTGCTCAGGGTGCGGCGTTCCCTCGGCGTATGCACTTGCTTCGATGACGTCACACAGCTGGTCGACTTCGGCGCCCCCAAGAGCACGGGTGTCTGCGATCGTCGTGAAGCCAGGCCGGGTGTCTGGGTCGATCGCCTTCGACATTCGCACGTGCGCGCCGAGCACACGCAGTCGAAGCGAAGTGAGGCGTAGCGTGAACCCCGACCATTCACCACGATGAGG
Organism: uncultured Sandaracinaceae bacterium; assembly: GCA_964635815.1. GTDB lineage: Bacteria > Myxococcota_A > Polyangia > Polyangiales > JADJQN01 > CAZWQH01. The sequence continues at coordinate 2,548 of CAZWQH010000235.1, read as the reverse complement.
AACCGAGACACGCACCCGCTCGCGAACATAGTGAGGGGCCGTAATGTCCAACTCCATCGCACCGCCGGATAGGCGAGCTACGTCGACCTGGAAGCGTCCTTCGGAGTCTGCGATGCAGGACGTCTCCGTACCCGTCACTGCGATGCGCGCGCCTTCGATTGCAGAACCCGTGGCGGCGTCGATGATCGAACCGGCGATCTCGGAACGTTGCGGAATGAGAGAGTCACGACGCCCGAGTGTCACAGGGCCTGCTTCGATCTTCGCGGATTCGCTTCGCTCGCGAGAGACGCGGGTCTCACGAGCAAGCACGACCACCGTTCCAAGTAACATCGCAACAAGCGCGGAGATACCCAGCCGTGACCAATCGAACGTGTGGACGAGACCGATTTCATGCGGACTCGTGACGAGATGCTGTGGTGCGTTGGCAATCCGTAGAATGAGTCGCGACGGTCGCTGCAGCACGTCGACCTGCACGCGATAGACGCCATTTGCATCGATAGGGGCGGCTCCAATCGGACGTTCCGGGTGCGCGCCATCCAGGACCTCCACCAGAAGTCCTTCCGGCAGCGCCCACGAGGAGTCGGAATCGCCAAACGTCGTCGACACTGCGCCATCGATCTCTACCGAGGTCATGTCATCGACAGCATCTCCGCGCGCGACTCCGGTCAAACGCACGTGCGTCGTCCGCACCCACGAAGACGTGCCGGTGGTTGGCGAAAGCGCGCTGCTTCCTTTGAAACGTGCCGTCAGCGTCCCCGGACCTGGCGCTCCGAGACGCGCCGGCGCGATCTGAAACGTAACGTGTCCATGCTGGTCGGTTGTTGCGCGATCCAGCACGGCGCCGTCGCTCGAAAGCTCGATCTCCAGCCCACGACGGTTCGTTGCCGCTCTGCTGCGAGGCGCACCATTCGATGGGAGCTCGTCGCTACCGGATGCTGTCGTGGTCAGCCTCACCAGAACGGCCGCTGCACCCGACGCGTCCAGGTCGACCGCGCTCGGAGCAACGACCGTGAGCATTGTTGCGATCCTCGATGTTTCAACCACCGACTCCTCAGCTGGAGTGGTGTACTCGTGTAGACCTTCTGCAGTGAACCGCACTCGCGTTGCTGGGCACGGCAACTCCGCATCGAACCGTCCCTGAGCGCTCGAGACAGCGTACACCCTGCATCGCGCATCGCCGCTCGCGCCAGCGATCACGATCCGTACGTCACGGATCGGCGCACCCAACTCGTCGATGATGGCTCCTTCGACCCGAACTCGAGGGTCGTCGGGCGTTCGTCTTGCCGAAGCCCGGATCGACCCACCGCCGACGATCCGGATGCTTGGCTCGCCGCGAGACACACGAGGCGTCTGTAGCGCGACGACACCGAACGCAATCGCAGCCAAGACAACGCCGCTACCGGGACAAACGCCCGCTCGAAGGCTGCAAATTCGCCTGAGGAGGGGCATGTCGCGCAAGGGTACCAGCGCAGCGCGATTCGTACAGCGCCCCACATGAACGTTCGCGAATGTTCCGCGAGACCGGCCCATCGCGTTATGGTTGAGCATCTTCATGCGCGGGTGCGTGAGAGTCCTGGCCATCGCTGTTGTGTTGCTCTGTGTCGCTCCTTTGGGCGGCGCACGAGCCGACGCGCGTACGGACTACCTGCTTCGAGTGCTCTCCACGTCGGATCAATTCCGTGTTCGCGCGCAGGCGGCCCTCGCTCTCAGTCGAGTCACGGCAGACGATGCGGTCGTCGCGGGTTTGACAGGAGCGCTGCGTGACGCTCACCCGGCGGTGCGCGGTTCCGCGGTGGCTTCGCTGGAAGCGCTGCGCGCCAGCCAAGCGGTCGACGCGATCCGACCTCTGACCCGCGACCCCGAAGCGGCTGTTCGCTCCGCCGCACAACGAGCCGTCACTGCCCTGGGTGCAGCGGCTCGCACCACCAATCCCACCACGAACCCAAACACGAACACGACGGTCACCCTCGGAACGCAAGGCACGCCTCGCTACTACGTCGCACTCGCGACGCCATCGAGTGTTGGAAACGCGGTAGATGCGGCGTCTCTTCAACGGCTCCGCGCGTCGGTGGTGCAAAGCGTATCTGGGATTCCAGGTGTGATCGTCGCCCCGGAAGGGGAGTCCGCCGCTCAAGCTCGTCAGGCGGTCACCCAGCGTCGCCTCCTTGGCTATCACGTCGACCCTGCAATCATCGCGCTCACCGAAACAGGCGGTACTACGCAGGTGCGCATTTCCGTGACGCTGTCTACACATCCGTCGCGAGACATGCGGACCATCATGTCCGCACGCGCCGAAGCCCGAGGAAGTGGTCCGGGTATTCGAGATCAGTTGATAACTGCGGCACTTGCACGAGCGCTGTCGGGCTTGTCACAAGCGTTGGACGCGGCTGCTCAGAGAGACGGAAACCGATGACGAAGGATCAAATCTTATGACTAAGAACCAGTCGAATCCGAGCACGCCGCCAAGCGGGGGCCCGCCTAAACGTCGGTTCAAGAACTACCTGCTCGATCCGCGCTTCCAGCTGAAGTACACGAGCATGGTCGTGGC
>CAZWQH010000234.1:1103-7974 GCA_964635815.1 uncultured Sandaracinaceae bacterium | reverse complement strand
CTCCTTGCCCGTCTCGAGGTCTTTGGCGTGTACGCTGACGATACCGTCGGCGTTGATCTCGAAGGTGACCTTGATCTCGACTTGCCCTGCGGGCGCAGCGCGTAAACCGGTGAGCACGAACTCACCAAGGAGCTCGTTCTCGACGGCCTGCTTCGACTCGCCCTGGAAGACCATGATCTTCACCTGCGTCTGGTTGTCGCGGATGGTGGTGAAGTTCTTGTCGCGTTCCGTGGGAACGGTAGTGTTCTGCGGGATCAGACCTTCGAAGTATCCGCCGACCACCATGATGCCGAGCGTGTGCGGCGTGACGTCGAGAAGGATCATCTCCATCTGTTCGTCCACGAGTGCTGCGCCTTGGACAGCGGCGCCGAGTGCAACCACTTCGTCCGGATGAACGCCTTTGCAGGGTTCACGCTCGAAACAATCTGCAACGGCCTGCTGGATGGCAGGCATGCGGGTCATGCCGCCGACGAGAATGACGTCGTCTATCTCCTCACGGGCAAGACCGGCTTCGTCGAGTGTCTGCTTGCAGATGTCGACAGTGCGCTTGACGAGATCAGAGCAGAGCTCTTCGAGTTGCGCTCGTGTCAGCACGCGCTGCAGATGCAACGCTTCGTTGCGCGGGCTCGAGATGATGAACGGTAGATTCACTTCGGTTTCGACCACGCTCGAGAGTTCGCATTTCGCCTTTTCCGCGGCGTCCTTGAGGCGTTGAAGCGCCATGCGATCCTGACGAAGGTCGACGTTGTGCTCGTCGTAGAAACCTTGAACGAGCAGATCGATGATCCGCATATCGAAGTCTTCTCCGCCGAGGAACGTGTCGCCTGCGGTGCTGACAACTTTGAAGACCCCGGTCGAGCTGATCTCGAGGATGGAGACGTCGAACGTTCCGCCGCCGAGGTCATAGACGGCAACCGTTCGGTCGATGTTCTTTCCGAAGCCATACGCAAGAGCAGCGGCGGTGGGCTCGTTGATGATGCGTATGACGTCCAGGCCGGCGATGGATCCTGCGTCCTTCGTGGCTTGGCGCTGACCGTCGTTGAAGTACGCGGGCACCGTGACGACCGCCTTCTGCACCTCATGCCCGAGATAGTCTTCGGCGATCATCTTCATTTCCTGAAGAATCATCGCGCTGATTTCTGGCACGCTGTAGACCTTGTCGCGAAGCTGGATACGAGCGTCGTTGTGCGGGCCTTCGACGATGCGATACGCGCACGTCGCGACTGCGTTCCGCACTTGAGGGCTGTTCCATTTCCGACCGATCAAACGCTTTGCCGCGTAGACCGTGTTCTCGGCGTTGGTGACCGCTTGCCGTTTGGCGATGTGCCCAACTAGGCGCTTGCCAGCCTCGGTGATTGCGACCATCGAGGGGGTGGTTTTGTAGCCGCCGCGGTTGGGGATGACCGCAGGCGTGCCGGCCTCAACCACTGCGACGCATGAGTTTGTCGTTCCTAGGTCGATGCCGATGACTCGTTCCATTTCAGGACCCTTCAGTTTCAGTTACTTCTGGCCGGTTTAGACCGGGACATTGGGTTGCGGACTGCACGTTCACGTCTTTTCGACATCCCGCAGACGCGAGAGGTGATTCTTCACGATTTCGTCTTTTGGATCCAGCTTTAGTGCTGTCTCAAACTCCCGCTTGGCGTTCAGGCGGAGGTTTGCGGCCAAGAACACCTCACCCAAGACGCGATGCGCGGTGGCGGAGGGTTTCAAACGTACAGCGGTTTGCGCGAGCGTCCGCGCGGTATGCAAATCTCCGTTAGCTCGGATGAGATAGTCGGCTGCTTTCAGCGCCGCGTCACCATCTTCGGGCCGGCCTTCGAAAACCTTAGCCCACGAGATCGCAGCAGCGCCCCACTTCTCTTTGCTTTCTTCGTATCGGGCTTGCTCCTCGTATTTTCCGGCCATGTTCTTGGCGAGCATCAGCTTCACACGGTCGTGCTCGCTAATGACCTCGGGTCGATCGGCCGCGATGGCCATCGCCATGCGCAACGAGTTCAGTGCGCCGACCAAATCCTGCTGAAGCTCCGCTGAGCGCGCGCGCGCGAGATGACGCGCGACAGGGTCTTTGCCGCCAGTCACGTTCGCGACTTGTTTCAAATTTTGCACCAACTGACGAGCGCGCTCGGATGGCCGAACGAAGGGAACCTGAGCCACTGGCTCGGGCATCTTGATCCCGGCGCCCTTGAGGCGGTGTCCCATCAGCTCGTTCATGCGCCTACGCCGGTCTTCGTCCGTGAGACCTTGATGAGTTCCAGTTCCGGGCCCTTTGTGAGCGCCGGTACTTGGATTCGAATGCGTTCCAGTGCCTGGAATGCTCGCCGCCCCCCCGGAGGGAGTCGGATTCGGCGGCACTGGGTTCGTTGCGGCAGCGGGAGGCGAGGCAGGCGGCGCCGACGGGATCCGCGAGACTCGCGCGGGCGGCATCGAAGGCGGACCTCCTCCACCCAGTGGCCTTGCGAATGTGCTCGAAGGCGGGCCCGAAGGTGTGCCTGCTGGATTCGACGAACCTTTGGGCGGCGCGCTCGGGGTCTCGATGATAGGTGGCGGCGGTATCGCCGGTATTGGCGGAATGGTGCGAGTTCCAGTCGCCGGTCCGCTCGCGCGGTCGCTTACGGCAGGCGCCTTCATCGAAGGCATCGTCGTGGACGGATGACCTTCCGGCGGCGGCATGGTCAGTCCCAGATTTGGATCCTCGAGGACGCGTTCAGCGGACGCTCCACCACTGGCTAGGGTCTGCTCGACCTCTTGAGTGATGTCGTTGAGCTTTAGGTACGCGTCGTACTCCGCGCGCGGCTTCTGCTTTCCGAGCGTTTCGTACGCCTCGGTCAGCTCGTTGAAAATCGCTTCCATCCTCGGTTTGAAGGAACCGAGTCGCTTCCGAAACAACGAGTCAGGATGGAACTGCTTGCTCAGCCGAAAGTACGCATCACGGATTTCTTTTCGGTCCGCGGCGCGAGGAACGCCCAGGAGACGGTAGTAGTCGATATTCGCAAGCCGGTTGAAGAGATCGACGATTTCCTTCCGTCTGGGCGCGTCGATTTCGACGTCCTCGGTGAACGGGTCGACGGGTGGTGCCGGCGCCGGCATCGTGTTCGCTGCGGGCGAGCCAGACGCAGTCGTCGGCTTCGAACGATCGCGCGGGTCACCGCTCTCTTCACGGATCCGCATTCGCGGATTGCTCGCGGGTCGCTGAGGCGGAGCTGTTGGCGAACCACTTGGGCGCGCCGGTCTGTTTGTCGGTCGCTCGGGTTCGAGCCCCCACTCGATCGCACCGAGCATCGCCAACTTCTCGAGCGTGTCGTTTACGCGCTCTTCACTCATGCCGACGGCGACCGCAAGCTCGTCCGCGCCGAGTGTTCCATCGACGCGAGAGAGCAGGTACCCGTCAACAGACGAGAGCGGAAGCGTACGAAGATCGACGCCCGCGGCTAGGCGAGGGATTTTTCGTCGGTCCGGGGCCGACAGACTCATTTCCCGACGGAGCGTACACCTGTAAGAGCCCGCAGCTCCACTCCCATGTGAGTCGTCACCGAGGCGATAGGGCGACCCATGCCAGACGCAACAAGACGGCCACCCCGACCGTGAGAGCGGCAGCGCGGACGAAACCCGGGCCTCGGATCAAGACGAGCCGAGCTCCGACCCAACCTCCAAGCATGTTCAGTAGGGCCATGGGAAGCGCGAGCTCCCAGCGAATTGTTCCCAAGATCGAGAAACAAATCACGGCGGCAACGTTCGATGCCAGGTTGGCGACTTTCGAGTCCACGGAAGCCTGAACCGGCTCTCGGCCGAGCAGGGTCGCAAAACCGATGACGAGGAGGGTCCCAGTCCCGGGCCCGAAAAATCCGTCATAGAAGCCGCACGACGCGCACAAAAGGACGAGCTTGCGGCGTGGTACGGGAACCGATGGCCGCGCGATAAGCTCCGCCGTCGTTGCGCTGCCCGGGGCGGCCCCTTCGAGCGCGACTTTCTTCGAAACGGTGCGGTCATACGCTTGCTTCACGAACGGAATCCCGAGCCCAACGAAAAGCATGGAAAACACGATCGGCTTGAGCGCGTCGTTCGAAAGGTAAAGTGCGAGAAGGCTGCCCGCGCTCGAACCGACGAACGCGGATCCGAACGCTGGGAAGACAATCTCGCGCGCGACTCGCCCCGCCCTAGCGTAGGTAAGAAGAGCGACGGCCGTCCCCCACACGCTTTGCCCCTTGTTCGTTCCGAGCATGGTGTGCGGATCGAGACCAACGCTCAGAAGCGCGGGCACTGTGAGGAGACCACCTCCGCCTGCAACTGCATCGAGCGCTCCCGCGGCAAAGGCAGCGGGGAGAAGCAACGCAAGGACGGACAGGTCGACGGTCATGATGGAATGGTCAGCACGCGCGACCCGCAGTCGCGCCGATGGATACCGTGACGCGCGCTGCGCTCACTGAGAAGCGACAGCGAGCACCCGTTCCATGGTGTCGAGTCCTGCCTGTAGATCACTCGCTCCGATGTTCAACGACGGAGAGATCCGCAGAACATCGCCTCCGGCGATGGAGAGGAGAAGGCCTTCGTCACGCATCTTCCCGTTGAGTGCGAGCGCGTCGACACCTGCAGCGACTCGCGCTCCGAGTAGCAGACCGAAGCCGCGAATCTCACTAATCACTTTGAAGCGCCCGACCCAGGTTTCCATTCGAGCGCGTGCAAGGCTCGATGCGCGCGCGACATTCCCGAGCACGTCGTCATCGTCGAGAATCGAGAGGACTTCGAGCGCCGCACGGCACGCTATGGGATTTCCGCCGAACGTCGTTGCATGGCTCCCGGGAGGAAGCCCATCCTCCCGCGACTTGTCAACGAGCATCACCCCCAGTGGAACGCCGCCCGCGATTCCCTTAGCAAGCGAGCATGCATCGGCGCGCACGCCGTATTTGTCCGCTGCGAGAAACGTCCCGGTCCGTCCTACCCCTGTTTGGACTTCATCGAGCAAAAGCAGGACGCCGCGCGCGTCGGCAAGCGCACGAACACGGCGGAGATAGTCGTCTGCCGGCACGGCGATTCCACCCTCAGCTTGGATGGGCTCGACGATAATCGCGGCCGTCTGAGCATCGACTGCGCTCTCGAGCGCCGCAACGTCGTTGAACGGTACGTGCACTACCCCACCCATCATCGGTTCCATGCCGACGTGATATTTGGGCTGACCGGTCACCGCGAGGGCACCCATGGTGCGACCGTGAAAGCTCGAGTTCATCGCGATGATCTTCTTGCGCTCGGGTGCACCGTGGTCGTGGTGCCAGCGCCGCGACAACTTGATCATCGCCTCGTTTGCTTCTGCGCCGCTGTTGCAGAAGAACGCCTTCGCAAATCCGGTGCGCTTGGTGAGCGCATGAGCGAGCTGAATCGCGCGCTCGTTGTAAAACAGGTTCGAGGTGTGAACGAGCGTGTTGGCCTGATCCGCGATCGCACGCGCCAACCGAGAGTTCGCATGTCCGACAGATGTGACGGCGATGCCGCCCGAGAAATCAAGATAGCGGCGACCGGCAGCATCCCAGACGTGAGGTCCGCTACCGCGCGTGAGGACGAACGCGGGCGGCTTGTAGTTGCCGAGCTGGCTGTCGCGCGCCTTTGCTAGCAAGTCATCCTGCCGAGCCGTGTCGACCACGCGCGCGCCGGAGTCTTTGCCGGGAACGTCTTTGGCGGTGGTGTCTTTCTCAGCAGTACCTTTGGCAGCGGTCACGGGCATATGGCGGATGCTACCGCGCTTTCTTGGTCCGAACACCCGGATCGAAGTGAACCGAAATCGGACAGTGATCCGAACCCAGAACATCTTTGTGAATGGCCGCTGCTTTCAGAAACTGAACGGCGCCGGGTGACGCCAACGCGCAATCGATTCGCCAGCCGACGTTTTTCTCTCGCATGCCACCGAACTGACGCCACCACGTGTAGTGACCCGGGCCCTTCTCAAAGTGCCTGAAGGTGTCGACCCACCCGTCGCCGATCCAACGACCGAACTCCTTGCGCTCAGGCAATGTAAACCCACTTGTCTTGCCGTTGTTCTTCGGCCTGGCGAGATCGATCTCTTCGTGCGCGGTATTCCAATCTCCGAGGACGACCACGGGCACATCGGCCTTGCGCAGGTCGTCGAGTCGCTTTCGAAGCTCGCGATTGTATCGAAGCTTGAACGGAATCCGACTGTTGTCGCGATCCTTGCCGTTGCCGTTCGGGAAGTACGAATTTACGACCACGAGTGATCCATGCGTCGTAATCAGACAGCGTCCCTCCTCGTCGATCGACTTCACGCCGAGGTTGCGATCCGCACGCGACGGTCGCTCACGTGAGTACGTAGCGACTCCGCTGTAACCCGGCCGCTTCGCCGAATGGAATTCCGCGTGCCATCCAGAAGGAGCACGCACCGCTTCGGGGAGCACTTCCTCGCTCGCGCGGATCTCCTGCAAGCAGACCACGTCGAAGTCGGACCTATTCAGCCAGTCGACGAAACCGTTCCGATGCGCAGCGCGGAGTCCGTTTACGTTCCAGGAGGCGATTCTCATGACCGGCCCGAGCTTAGAGAATGTACTTCGAGAGATTCTGGTCGGCGAAGACCGGCTCCAGTGTTTTTTCCACCATCGCCGCATCGATCAGGATCGGTTCGCCTTCCGCCATCTCTGGCGCGCGATACGCAATCTCGTCTAGCAGCGCTTCCATGACCGTGTGCAACCGGCGCGCGCCAATGTTCTCGAGTCGTCGATTCGCTTCGGCCGCGTACTTCGCGATCGCTAGGACCGCGTCGGCCGCAAACGTCAGGCGCACGCCTTCTGTGTTGATGAGCGCCTCGTACTGGCGAGTGAGAGCGTTTTTCGGCTCTGTGAGAATACGGACGAAGTCTTTTTCGGTCAGG
>CAZWQH010000234.1:0-1093 GCA_964635815.1 uncultured Sandaracinaceae bacterium | reverse complement strand
TTCTCGCGGAAGTCCGGCTGGGTGTGGCTGGCGGTCAGGCTGTCGAGCTCGACACGCACCGGGAACCGTCCCTGCAGCTCCGGAATCAAGTCGCTCACTTTGCTCACGTGAAACGCACCCGCCGCGATGAAGAGCACGTGGTCGGTGCGAACTGGCCCGTACTTCGTCGTGACGGTCGAGCCTTCGACGATCGGAAGAAGGTCGCGTTGGACGCCCTCGCGGGAGACGTCCGGTCCCTGCGTAGCGCGCGGACCAGCAATCTTGTCGATCTCGTCGAGGAACACGATGCCCGTTTGTTCCGCGCGCTCAATCGCCTGCTGCTGAACTCGATCCGTGTCGAGTAGCTTTGCTGCTTCCTCGTTCTCGAGAATGGGCCACGCTTCCTTCACGGTCAGCGAGCGCCGTTTCGCGCGCGCACCCCACCCCGGGATGTTGGCGAACATCTCTCGCAAGCTGCTTTCCATGTTCTCCTGCCCACCGAGGAACCCGAACGAGGGAGTGCTCGTATCTGCAACATCGACTTCGACAACTTCGCCATCCATCTCGCCGGCCCGGAGTCGAACCCGTATCGTGTCTCGCTCTGTTTGGGACACAGAGGCGGATGCGGGCGGGAGCGGCTCGGATGTCTGATTGAAACCTTGAGGTCCAAGCACGAACGGTCCGAAGTTCGTTGGCGCCGCCGTAGGAACCGGCTTTCCGCGCTGAGCAAGCAACTCGATGATTCGATCCTCGGCGGAGTCGTGCGCGCGCGCGCGGACATTCTCGAGATGTTCGCTTCGGACCAGGCCGAGCGCGTTCTCGACCAGGTCGCGGACGATCGACTCGACGTCGCGGCCGACGTAGCCAACCTCAGTGAACTTGCTCGCTTCGACCTTCACGAAGGGCGCATGTGCGAGCTTTGCGAGACGGCGCGCAATCTCCGTTTTCCCGACGCCGGTTGGCCCGATCAGAATAATGTTCTTGGGTGCGATGTCGTCCCGAAGCTCGGGAGCGACTTGCTGCCGACGCCAGCGATTGCGCAGAGCGATAGCGACCGACCGTTTCGCTTTTGCTTGCCCGACGATGTACTTGTCGAGCTCACTGACGATCTCAC
>CAZWQH010000233.1:0-8010 GCA_964635815.1 uncultured Sandaracinaceae bacterium | reverse complement strand
GCGCGGGAAGGAGCGTCCAGTTCTGGTGCGCCTGCGCCCGGATGTAGTGCTCGGCTGACTCGCGCTGGGCGTCGAGCGTGTTGAAGTCGGAGTCGAGCCCCTCGGTCGTGGACTTGCGCGTGTAGATCGCGCAGCGCACCGGCCCCGCCGGCGGCTTGCCGTTCCCGTTCTTGCCGTTCGTTCCGTTGCCGCCGCTCATGCGCACTCCTTCCGGAGCAAGCCGAAGAAGCCGTAGCCGTTCCAACGCGTTCCGGTGATCTCTCTCGCGATCAGCGAGAGGCTCCGGTACGGCTTCCCTCGGAACATGAAGGCGTCGTCGAGCACCGCGACGACATGCTCGGTGCCATCGAACGTGCGCCGAAGCTCCGTGCCCGCGGGCGGGAGACGTGGATCGCGGTTCGACGGAGGCTCCCGCACGATCTCTGGCGCGTCAGCGTTCGGCGAGAGGCGCCGCCGGATCGGTGCATCCTCGGCGAGCAGCTCCGCGCGGGCGCGGGCTCGTGGCGTGAGGCCGCCGTATTTCCGCTCCTGCAGCCGGTACGCGATGCGCTTGAAGATGTAGTCCTTGTTGCGGCTCGTGGTCTCCTCGCCGAACAGCTCCAGGTAGCGCGCCCGCAGGTCGGCAACCGGGAGCGTCCGCAGCTTGTCGACCTCGTCGATCAGCGCACTGTCTGCCTTGGTCATCGGGTTCGTCCTCCTTTGACCATGAGGGCGTCTCTGGGACCGTTAAGCAAGGCGTTTTCAGACGTGTTTTCAGACACTTGAGCAACACAAGCATCATCGCTCGCGGAGGAGGTGTCCTCGGCGAGAAGGAGGCGCGCGAGGCCACGCACCAGGATGTCGGCGATCGCGTCGAGGCGCTGACTTGCGGTCATTCCACCTGCTCGAAGTTCGTCGTCCACGGTGGTCTCCTGGCTTCCTCGCCGCGTGAGGCACTCGCCCTCGAGCGAGTGAAGCGGCGGTCGCTGTTTACCTACCGGGCGCCGGGTGGAAGTGTCGGCAGCAGCGGGACGGGGTTGGCAATTGACCTGAAATGCGTCCGGTCTTATCCTCCTCGGCTCCTTCAAGGGCAGCTGGTTGCCTGTTGCGGAGAGCAGGCGCGGGAGGTTTTTCACGATGGCAAAGAAGAAGGCGCCTGCCGGTGTCGGCGCTGGAGTGAAGCGGCGCGGTCGTCCGCCCGTAGAAGGGATCACCGAGCCGCAGCGACGAACGCTGGCGGCAATTCGCGCGCACATCGCTCGCCGAGGCTTTCCGCCCACGGTCCAGGAACTCGGCGAGCTCCTCGGCATCGCACCCGCGAGCGCCCACGAGCAGGTGAACCAGCTCGTCCGCAAAGGCTACCTGCGACGCGACACAGGGAAAGCAAGATCGCTCGAGGTCCTGAAAGAGCCCAAACGCGCAAAGACCCGCCCACGGGCGAGCCACGGGACACGAGGATAGTTCGACATGGGCCACATCCGTCTCGGAACGCTGCCGCGAACACGCCGCTGGAAGGAGCTCATCGACCTCGTCGGAGGCGGTGCGAGCTCTGCCGCGGTCGCGGCAGCGACCCTCGACGCGGTCGACGAGGATCTCGCCAACGCCGCCGACGACCCGGGGCTCAAGAGGGCGTTCTGGCTCCTGAGCCAACTCCCGGATGCCGCGCGCAGCAAGGATTTCGCGGCGGCGCTGCGCGACCTCGGGCTCACGGTCTCGGACAATCCGTCAGCAGCCGACCTCACCTCCGCGTTCACCAGTGCGGTCGATCGGCATGTCGACGCCCTGAAAGCGCGAAGTGGTCCAGGTGAACTGGCGCAGCTCGCCGCCGTCGAGACGCTGTCGGGCTTCCTTCGGGATCGCGCGTCGTCGCTGTGGGGGAGCACTCCCGAAGACGTGCGCAGAGAGCTCGGGAAGGGCGCGACTGAGATGCAGTTCGGGCATCTCGCACGCGACTTCTTTGCCCGCTTCACCGAGCGCTTCCTCACCTACTACGTCAGCAAGGAGCTGCCACAACACGTCGGCGCGGGCCGGCGTTTTGAAGACCTCAACGAGAAGCAGGCGTTCTCCTCTGCGCTCGAGCTGCATTGCCGCCAGGCGTCCAAGATCGTCGAGTCCTTCGCCGGCGGCTGGTACTCCAAAGCTCGATTCGAGAAGGACCTCACCGAGGAGCGCACCAGCAAGTTCCTCGGGTATGCGCTGAAGAAGATCCGCGGCGAGCTGCGACGGGGGGCGGGCGAGTGACCAGCCCCACCGAACGTTGGTTCCTCTGCGGAGGGGTCGACCATCCGGATGCGCCGGAGGATGCGCTGCGCCTGGCCACGATCGGCCCGGGGAACAACATCGGCGTCGACATCGGCGGCATCAGCGAGAAGATGACCGGCCGGGTCTCGCCGCAGTTCCGGGATCTGATCGTTATCGCATCCTACGTGTTGGCCGCGGACTCCGCGGTGCTGCGCGGCGACAGGCGCAACCCCGACCTCAACGCGAAATGGAACCGACGCTTCCGGTTTGTCGTCGGCGTGGAGTGCGTGGACCTGTGGTCGACTTCCCAGATGCGGGACCTGCTCGAGCAGACCATCGGCTTCCTCTCGGACGACTCGTACACGTTCGAGTTCAAGCCGGCGCAGAGGATCGCTCCCGAGCAATTGACGTTCTCCGCGAACGACGGTGCGCCGTTCCTCCCCTGGGACCACATCGATGAGGTCGCGCTGTTCTCCGGCGGCCTCGACTCACTTGCTGGCGCCGCCGAGCTCGTCCTCGGGGAAAAGAAGAACGTCATCCTGGTCAGCCACCGCTCTGCCACCAAAACCTGGGCGATCCAGCGTCAGCTCATCGCAGACCTTCAAGGGCTCTCGAAGGCGTGGGGCCCGGATCACGTGGCTATCGAGGTGATCAAGAAGGACAAGATCCTGCGCCCAGAGCGCACCCAGCGGTCTCGATCCTTCCTGTACGCAGCGATCGCCGGAGCCGTCGCTCATCTCATTGGACGCGAGCGCGTGCTGCTCTTCGAGAACGGCGTCATCGGCTTGAACCTTCCGATCTCTCGCCAGGTCGTAGGCGCCACCGCGACCCGGACCGCGCATCCCAAAGTGCTTTGGGGCTTCTCACGTATCCTGGAGGCCGTCGCCGGCCGTCGGCTCACCATCGAGAATCCGTTCGCCCTGAAGACCCGAGCCGAGGTTATGGAGCGCCTCGCCGCCAGCGGCGCGGCTGGGCTCATTCGGCACAGCGTGAGCTGCGCGCACGTCAGCGCCAGAACCAACATGCACCCCCATTGCGGGGTCTGCTCGCAATGCATCGATCGGCGCTTCAGCATGCTCGCCGCGGGCTTGGAGGCCCACGACCCTGAGGACGGCTACGAGGTCGACCTCGTGACCGGCGAGTGGAAGAGCGAGGACCATCGCCTGCTGCTGCTCGACTACATCGACGCGGCCGATCGCTTTGCGGAGGCCAAGAACGTCGACGACTTCCTCGCGAAGTGCGGCGAAGCCAACCGCGCTCTTCCGAGCATCATGGACAACCTGGGCATCGACGCGGACTCCGCGGGTCGGGCGCTCCTCGAGATGCACAGGCGACAAGGGAAAGCGGTCGGGCAGGTCTTGGAGCAGGTCTTCGCACAGAGCGCGAAGGCGATCCGGAACAGCAGCTTGCCTGCCACGTCGTTGCCGATGCTCCTCTTCTCAAGAGGGCTGCGCGGAGCCAGCGGATCCGGACCCAGCGCGCCGCCCGAACCGCCGGCGAGCCCTGTGCTCAACGGGGGCGAGTACCTACTGCGCAACGACGGCGAGATGTGGAGCCTGCGCTTCCGGGGCGGGCGGGCTTTCCCGATGAAGCCGCACAAAGGCCTCGGATACCTGCGCTTCTTGTTGCAGCGGCCCGGCGAGACGATGACCGCCTTTGCGCTGGTAGATCTCAGCGAAGGCAGGGAAGTCTCGAGCCATCCGTTGGCGACGACCCTCGGCGTGGACTCGGAGACGATCGGCTCTGTGAAGGAGGCCTTCGAAAAGCTCAAGATAGAGCGCGACGAGGCAGAAGAGTTTTGCGACGAGGCCACCATTGCGCGGTGCGAATGCGAAATGGAGAAGCTCGCCACCTATCTCCGTGGAGAATCTGGGCCAGGCGGCAAGGTCCGACGCGAGACGCCCGACCAGAAGAAAGCCCGGACCGCCGTCTCGAACGCCATCTGCCGCGCGATCGAAAAGATCGGACAGCAGAACCAGTCGATGGCCGCCCACCTCAAGGACCAGGTCCAGCGAGGCTTCTTTCTGAAGTACCGCGAGACCGGCATCGCCTGGGAAACTTGAGCCCCCGGGACCGCCTGACCCTGCCGTCGCAAGAGTCTCCAGCCGCGCGCTCGCGCCTGAGGGCACGCGAGGGCAAGGCGTCGATGGTCCTCCCGGCCGCCATGGTGGGAACTGCGAGGGATCGCTGATCGCCGTCCCGTTCTGCCGCTACACGCTTTGTAGCACCGGCTACGCCGGATGTAGCGCCTAGGGGGTGGGAGAGCCCGCCGGTCGTCGGCGTCGTTCGCCCGCGAAGCCGGTCGCTGGCGGGGAAAACCGCGAGGCACCTTGGGTCGAACGTCCTGAGACCTCCGTCCCGCCATCGCCACGGCCAAGGAGGTCGTTCCGATGGTCGTCGTCCCCGCTGTCCCCACCCGCCCCCGATCGAGACGTTTTCCTGGTGAGGGCGCGAATGCCTGTCCCAGTTGGGCGGGCAGACCCGCGTTTCTCGGATGTCGGCACCGAAGTCCCCCGCGACCGCAGGCGCGGCAGTGGGGAACGAGGGCCACCAGGAGGGACGCACGATGACTGAACCCAGCAACGACGCCCAGCTGCGGGGCGCGTTCCGCGAGCTGCTCCTCTCCCTGAGAGGCGTGTTCGCCACCCACCGCGTGGACGACGCGCTTGTGCGCGACATCGTTCGCGCGCTCGGCGGGGTCGCCGACCGACACTTTGCCGGCGGCGCCGGTAGGTCCCCTTCCATGGACCCAGCACACAAAGTGCCGCGACCGCGGCCCAACCCGCCCGTTGTCGAGCCGCTCGCGCACATCGAAGCCGCGCAGACCGCCCCGTCGCCGGCGAGCGCCACCCCCGACCACGAGTGGCTGCGCCTTCCGGGGCTCTTCCGTCGCTGGGAGTTCCAACACGTCATCGACGTGGACAAGGAGTTCCTGGTCGAGGAGGCGGGGCACGACGAGGGAGGCGGGAGCCTCTTCGCCATCTACAGCAGGCCGCACCTCGACGGGGAGGGAGCGCCATGACCAGCAACCCCGGCTCCCCCACGAAGCGCACGCTGTCGCCCGCGCGGCGACGGCTCGTGGAGCTGATGCAGGAGGTGAACTTTGGCCGCATCGAGGGCCTCCGCGTGCATGACGCCGAGCCGCTGCTCGAGCCCGCGCCGCGCGTGCTGCGCGACATCGTGTTCGGGAAGGTGAACTCGCCGAATCCGGCGCGCGGCCGGGAGGACTTCGCGCTGAAGGAGCAGCTCATCGAGCTCTTCGACCTCTTCGACCGGGAGAAGTCGGTCACGGTCGAGAGCCTGGTTGTTCAGAACGGATTGCCCGTCCGCATGACCGTCGCGAACGAACACGGAGTCACCTGACCGGCAGAGGAACGATCACCACCACCAGACAACGTACCGGCCGCGAAGCGGAGGTCGTTGTGGGTGTCGCCAGCTTTGGCGCACTCGCAACGGCCTCGCTTTCTCGTGCGGCCCTCCGCTCCAGAGCACGACGACACCCATAGGCGACTTCCCCCGCGGCCCGAGAGGGCCCGATGGGGAACGAGAACAAGTACGAAGGTTTAGATGCGTATGCAGTCCGGCTGATCAAGCACAAGGCACGGCAGCTCGTCGGGCGCGCGGGGTTCGTGGAGGCGGATCGCCACGACCTCGAGCAGGACCTGGTGATCGATCTCCTCCGACGACTGCCGCGCTTCGACCCCGCGATCGCCAAGCGCGAGACCTTCATCGCTCGCATCGTCGAGCACCAAGTTGCCACCATCGTCGAGTCGCAAAAGGCGGGCCTCCGGGACTACCGCCAGCGCGCGGGCTCCCTCGATGAGCGGCGCGAGGAAGACAACGGCTCCAGCTCCGACGACCCACCTGTGCTGGACGAGAAGGAGTACGTCCGGGAGACGCTCGCCTCCGCGCGGCGCGACGAAGACCTTCACGCCCTGCGCCTGGACCTGGAGAAGGTCCTCTCGGAGCTCCTGCCGGGCGACGGCTCCGTCGATCTCCGAGCCCTCTGCGTTCGTCTCCAGACCTCCTCGGTGACCGACGTATCCCGCGAGACGGGCGTGCCGAGGGGCACCGTCTACGAGGCCATAGGGAAGCTCCGGACACGCTTCGAGCGCGCCGGGTTGGCGGCCTATCTCGATGGTTCCGACACAAATCGAAGGCGGCCGGTAGGTAAGCCGTGAGCGCGAAATGCCCGCGCACGGTGGAGCCAATGGAAACCAGAATGAGCCGCGACGTCTACCGCTACACGTTCGACGAGAAGACCTCGTTGACCGAGGTCCGGGACTCCCTGTTCCTGGCCGTCTTCTCGGCCGAGGGACTTCACGGCCGGTCGCAGGTGCGTCTCGACGCCGCCTTCTGCCTCGACGAGAAGAAGCACGCCTGCGTGGTCGACGCCGCGACGCCTGTCGGCCGGACCATCGCGCAGATCTTCACGGGCCTCCTCACGCGGCAGTTCGGCGAGGACTCGTACACCGTCGAGCGGGTCATCGAGCCGCCCGAGGCCGAGCCCGGGTCCGGACAAACCGGCGGAGCGGCGCGATGAGCGAGCGAAGAACCTCCACCTACTCGATGTGGAGCCTGTTCCGGAACTGTCGGAAGGCAGCCCACTGGAGGTACGTGCTCGAGCTGGTCCCGCTCGAGAAGGACCGGAACCTCTCCTTCGGCTCGCTCATCCACACGTGCCTGGAGACCTGGCACGGCGCGCGCGATCTCGCCGCGGCGCTCGAGCACGTGGACAGGGCCTGCGTGAACCGCGCCCAGGACGAGGATCAGCGCCGCGTCTGGCACCTCGCGACCGCCCTGATGAAGGGCTACGCCGCGCGCTACGCCACCGAGGAGTTCGAGGTCGTCGCGCTCGAGAAGGCCTTCGAGGGCGAGATCATCAACCCCGAGACGAGCGCGGCGAGCCGCAGCTTCACGCTCGCGGGGAAGGTCGACGGCATCGTGCGCGTCGGCGACGAGCACTTCCTCCTCGAGCACAAGACCGCCGCAACCGTCGACGCCAGCTACCTCGAGCGGCTCTGGACCGACTTCCAGGTCACCCTCTACGCCCACTACGTCGAGCAGGCGCTCGGCATTCGCATCTCCGGCGTCCTCTACAACCTGTTGGTCAAGGCCCGGCTGCAGCAGAGCGCCGGCGAGACCGAGGTGGAGTTCGAGGCGCGCCGCGCCGAGCTCATCGCCAAGTCGAAGACCGGCAAGAGCAGCGCCAAGCGTCGGCTGCCGGAGACGGATGAGGAGTTCCAGGCGCGGCTCGCCGCCAAGTACGCCGAGCTCGGGATGTTCCACCGCGAGATGCTCTACATCTCGCGCGAGCAGTTCACCACGTTGCGCGCGGAGCTGTGGGAGCTGACCCAGGCATTCCTCGACGCTCGCCGCCGAGACGTCTGGTACCAGAACACGTCCTTCTGCTTCCAGTACGGCAAGCCCTGCCCGTACTTCGCGCTCTGCCGTTCCGGCGGCAGCCCCAACGTCCGCGACAACTTCTACCAGCACGTGGCCCCGCACGAGGAGCTGCGCGGAGAGGTGTCCCCAACGGACGAGAACCCGACGTTTTGAGCCCGAACAACCACAGGAGAATGCCAATGCTGCCGACGCAGAAGACCCCGCCGAAGACGAACCTCAACGACCTCACCGTGCTCGTCTACGGCCCGAGCAAGATCGGGAAGAGCACCTGTTGCGCGCAGGCCGACGGCGCGCTCTTCCTCGCCACCGAGGCCGTCCTCAAAAACCACGAGGTGTATCAGGAGGCTATCGCAACAATGGAGGACCTGCTAGACGATACCAAGG
>CAZWQH010000232.1:0-8033 GCA_964635815.1 uncultured Sandaracinaceae bacterium | reverse complement strand
GAACCAACGCCCCGAGCTGTGGCACCTCTATAACGGGCGGGTCCGCAAAGGAGAGCATCTTCGGGTCTTTCCGTTGTCGAACTGGACCGAGCTCGACGTGTGGCAGTACATCGGTCGCGAGGAGCTCGCGCTGCCACCCATCTACTACGCTCACAAACGAAGCGTTTTCCTTCGCGACGGAATGCTGTATGCGAACCATCCGCTCATCGAGCGAACGAGCGGCGAGGAGCCGTTCGACGAACTAGTTCGATTCCGAACGGTCGGAGACGTGACCTGCACGGGCGCCATCCGTAGCGACGCCGACACCCTCGAGGCGGTGATTCGCGAAGTCGCTGCCGCGCGCATTACGGAACGCGGAGCTACTCGCGCTGACGACCGCGCGACAGAAGCGGCGATGGAAGACCGCAAAAGAGAAGGTTACTTTTGATGAGCAGTTCGAACGATAGGCCGAACGAAATGAAGAACATGGGCAATCATCTGCCGAGCGACGCTCGTGGCACACTGACTCCGAGCGGACGACCCACTCGGATGGAGTCAAATGCCCCGCGGGAAACGGAGTTGTTGCGGCTGGTCACTGCGGGAAGCGTGGATGATGGAAAGTCCACTCTCATTGGACGACTGCTATACGACGCGAAATCGATCTTCGAAGACCAGCTGCAAGCAGTCGAGGAGACCAGCAGGCGCCGAGGGGATGAGCAGACCAATCTCGCGTTGCTGACCGACGGGCTCCGTGCTGAGCGTGAGCAAGGGATCACGATCGACGTAGCCTACCGTTACTTTGCCACTCCGCGGAGGAAGTTTGTGCTCGCGGATGCGCCTGGACACGTCGAATACACGCGTAACATGATCACAGGTGCGTCGCTGGCAAACCTGGCGATTGTACTCGTCGACGCAAGATACGGACTGGTCGAACAGTCGAGACGGCACTCGTTCGTTGCGTCGCTGCTTCGGATTCCCCACCTCGTCGTCGCCGTGAACAAGATGGATCTCGTGGACTGGTCCGAGGACGCGTTCAGAAAAATCGAAGCCGAGTTTCGGGAGTTTGCTGCCCGCCTCGAGATCCACGACGTCGTGTTCATCCCGATTTCTGCGCTCTTGGGTGACAACGTCGTCGACCGTAGCAAGCACATGGACTGGTACCACGGTCCACCGCTTCTCTATCACCTGGAGAACGTCCACATCGCATCTGATCGAAATTTGGTCGACTGCAGATTTCCTGTTCAGTGGGTGATACGACCGCAGTCCAAGGACCACCCCGACTATCGTGGTTACGCCGGTTCCGTCGCGGGCGGTGTTTTTCGTGAAGGCGACCGTGTAGTCGTGCTTCCGAGCGGCGTGGAGACGACCATCACAAGACTCGAGGCGAGCGGGAACGGGGTCGTCGAAGCCTTTCCGCCGATGTCCATAGTCATGCACCTCGCAGACGACGTCGACATCTCGAGGGGAGACATGATCGCGCGCCCTGGAAATCAGCCGGTCTCGACACAGGATCTAGACATCATGGTCTCGTGGATGGGCGCGAAGCCTCTCGAACCTCGTCAACGCATCCTGGTCAAACACACGACGCGGTGGACCAAAGCGATCGTGCAGGACATCCACTACCGACTCGACGTATCGACTCTCCACCGCGACACAGCTGTAACGTCGCTGGCGAAAAACGACGTCGGACGGGTACGCCTCCGAACGATGACCCCTGTTCTGGTCGACCCCTACCGGCGCAATCGGACCACGGGAAGCGTGATCATCGCAGATGAGGCAACTTTCACCACCGTCGGCGCTGGGATGGTCCTCGACGAGACCTCGACCTGATTTCGCCAAATGCCACCATTACCTGCTAGCCTGAAGCCCGTGACGGTACAGGCCTGGCGCGTGGTCGTGACGCCCGTTGGATCTGGGGAGCCCATCCACGACGTGAGCGTCGAGGGCGACAACTGGATGGCGGCGCTTCGACGTTGCCGTGAGCTGATCGGCGAGAGCGGCGGGATGCCGCCCGGTGCGAGTTGTGTCTTTGGTGCCAGCGGGGACGTCACCATCGTCGACCCCATTTCGCGGCATACGTTCGTGGTCCGATCGAACTCGCCAGATGTGCGCGCGAGCGCGACGCCCCCCCCTGCCTCGATGCAGGTGCGTACTCCCAGTCTCAGCGCAGCCTCGCCAACAACAACGCCCTCTCAACGACCTGACCAGCGAGCTTCTTTCGTTCCACCCGCACCGGTGACTAGACCCCCAGCAAGCAAGAAAAGCTCGCCGCCGGGGCCACTTACACCTCCGCGCGCGAGCGTCGCTCCGCTGAGTGTCGTTGCCACCTCGACATCTGCAACGGCGGCTGCCTCCGAGGCCACTCCAACGGCGCCTGCCGACGACGTGAAGGTCGAAGCCGCGGGCGAGCCCAAAGCGTCGGACCAATCTCCCATGCTGCCCGAGGCTAAAACGCACCGAGTCGGCACCGCCGATGCCGCGGTGCCGAACACGGGTGCGAAGGCGGAGCTCGATGTCGCGATTCAAAGCAGCCCGGCGCAGCTTCCGACGTCCGTAGACGTCGCCCTACCCGTCTCCGATGCTCAAACTGTCGGAGACGACAAGACGCAACCGGATCTCGTACCGACGAATCTTCGAGTGCCAGAACGAGAAGCGTTCATCCGTCGAGACGAGCCTGCGACGACGTCGCGTCCGATCCGGTACATCGAACGTGCGTATCAGCTCTCTTCCGCAAGCACCACCGAGGCGGACCGGGTGTTACGCGAGCAACTCGACGAGCTCCTACCAGAGCTCGAGGTCGCTCCATCGGGAATCTTCGTGCGTCTCGCTGCGTTCGATCACGCGTTTTCGCGGCAGCCGGCCAGACCGCCAGTAGCTTTGCTGGAGTGGCGAGACTGGCACCGAGACCCTCACGTGACTTTCCCGGCAAGCGCAGGGCGTACATCGCTTGCACCCCGACCATCTCGAGCTGCACAAGACGAACGCCTCGCGTTGGTGTTCGAACAGTGCCTCGAGATGCAACAGCTGACGAACGCGAGCGACCTCTTGACACTCGCGCTCAAGATCCTCGAGAGCACGGTGCCGTCGCAGTCGTCGCTCGGAGCCCTCTACGACATCAACGCGGACGCGCTTCGAGTCCTTGCCGTGAGCGGAGCTTTTGCGGATGCTCGACGCGGCAAAGAGTTGCCCTCGAACTCCGGCTTACTTGGGGCGGCGTCGAATCTTCACGGCAAACCGCTGTACGTCGACAACGTCGCAACGGACGACCGATTCGACTCGAAGGCGGACGGCGAGCTCGTTGAACGTGGTCAGTACGCGATGCTCCTGCATTCCGTACAGAAAAGCGGACGTTTGCTCGCAGTCCTCCAGCTCGTCAATCGAGTCGACGGGCCGATTTTCAATCGAGCAGATGGACATGTGGTCTCGTACGTGGCGGAGCAGCTCGGCATCGCGCTGAGCTCGCTTTCGCGACAGACGCAGGCGCCGCCTCCGCCGGCGAACGGGAAACCGAGCGCAAGCATCCATCCGAGTCGTCGCCCGCGCAGCTAGCGGCTCGTTTCGCGGATCGCACGAACCCACGTTACGGCGCAAGGCGGTTGAGCATGCGCGGAAACGGGATCGTTTCGCGAACGTGGTGCAGGCCACAGATCCACGAGACCGTACGCTCGATTCCAAGACCGAATCCCGCGTGCGGAAACGACCCGAAGCGGCGCAGATCGAGGTACCACTCGAACGCGCTCTTGGGAAGCTTGTGTTCCTCGATGCGCGACTCGAGCACCGCTAGGTCGTCTTCACGCTGACCACCACCGATGATCTCGCCGTACCCTTCAGGGGCGAGAACATCCATGTTCAGAGCGAGCGCCGGTGTGCTGCCAGTCGCAGCTACGCTCTTGAAATAGAACGCCTTCAGCTCGAGTGGGTAATGCGAAACGATCACAGGTCGATCGAACTTGTTGCTGATGACCGTCTCCTCGTCACCGCCGAAGTCATCGCCCCATTTCGCGCCCGTGTTGGCCGCTTCGAGGATCTTGATCGCCTCGGCGTACAGAATCCGGGGAAATGGCTTTTGTACGCGCCCGAGCGCAGTCGTGTCGCGTTCGAGAACTTTGAGATCCTCCGCGCGACGGTCGAGCACGCGGCTGACGATGGAGACCAGAAAGTCCTCAGCCAGATTCATGTCTCCCTCGAGGTCCATGTATGCAACCTCGGGCTCCACCATCCAAAACTCCGCGAGATGCCGGCGAGTCTTGCTTTTCTCCGCGCGGAACGTGGGTCCGAAGCAGTACGCTTTGCCGACCGCCGCGGCGGCGGCCTCCATATAAAGCTGACCGCTCTGCGTTAGATACGCAGGCTCGCCGTGATAGTCGGTTTCGAACAACGTGCTCGTTCCTTCGCACGCGTTGGGAGTGAAGATGGGGGCGTCAACCAGGGTGAATCCGTGGCTATCGAAGTAGTCTCGAACTGCCGCGACGATCTCCGCGCGAACGCGAAGAATCGCGTGCTGACGCTTCGACCTTAGCCAAATGTGCCGGTTGTCCATCAAGAAATCGACGCCGTGCTCCTTGGGCGTGATCGGGAACTCTGCGGTGGGTTTGCTGACGACCTGAACTGTGGTGACGCCGACCTCGTACTCGCCCTTGCGCTTGCCGTGTTCTCGGACCGCGCCTTCGACGATCAGCGACGTTTCTTGGGACAAATGGTCGGCACTCTCGAACAGCTCGGGCGAGACATCTCCCTTGAAGATGACGCATTGTGCGACGCCGGTTCCGTCTCGAACCTCGAGAAAGTGGAGCTTCCCGCTAGAGCGCTTGTTGTAGAGCCAACCCTTGATCCGGACGGTTTTACCCACGTGTCGGGACAGGTGCTCGACGGTCACGTCTTCCACAAGCTGTGTCATTGCCCCACACCAGTAGCGCACACGTCCGAACAACGCACGCAGGAAGACGCTCGCGACTCGGAACGCTTCTGTGATAACAATCCGGATCCCTGTGCTGGCGTTCGAAGGCAACAAAACCCGACGAATCATCGTGCGTATCGAATACGGCGAACGTCTCGTCCCCACCCTCCTCCAGATTGCTCGCGAACGCTCCATCGGCGCGGCGTGGGTTAGCGGAAACGGAATCGCCGACACCGTGTCGGTCGCGACGTACGAAATCAACACGCGCGGGCGCACGGAAGCACGACACATCAGTGGCCCCGCGGACCTGAGCGCGATCAATGGGAGCATCTCGCTCCAGGATGGATCGCCCATCATCGATCTCAGAGGTGTCGTCGCGAAGAATGGGGCTTCCGAGTTTGTCGGAATGATCCTCGACGCGGAGCTTCTCTGGGGCGAGCTCTTCATCGAAGTGTTCGACGACGTTTCACTCGATCGCGAACACGACCCGCAGACGGGGATGCACCTCTGGAAGAAGTCGGAGCGTCGAATGGTTCCCGCTCCGCGCTACGAGTCACGGGACGAAGACGCGTTCTCTCGCTCACGAAACGAACCCGAACGCAGCCGCTCCGATGCATGGACGCGCGCTTCCTCGGGATCCGGACGAAGCGTCCCCATAACCGCCGAGCTTCGTGCGGAGCTCCGGAGCAGCGCGCCGAAACCCATCGGCTCGCCGGTTGCGCAGGCGCTTCCAGAGAAGAAAAAGACGAACGACGAAGAGCTGCTTTCGGAGCCGATTCCGGAGAACGGCGATTGGCTCGCGCACAAGCAGTTCGGTCTGTGCCAAGTCGAAGGTGAAGATGACGATGGTGCCACGCTCGTTCGCATTCCCAGCGGTGTGCGGAAAAGCATTCGTCTAGACATTTTTCGCGTCATGCCAGCCCGCTTCGAAGATGGCCGCAAGATCTACGAGCTCGAACCGCGCAGGAAGTAGCGTTCAAGAGCTCGGTCCGTGAGCGATTCTCTCAGTCGGTCACTTCTCCAAACGAACGCGCGGATCCAGGTACGCCACTGCCAAATCAGCAGCCAGGTTTCCCGCTTGCACCGCGATGGCAGCTAGCGCGATAAGCGCGAGAATCATCGGACCGTCGTAGGTATTGATCGACTCCGTCGCAAGCTTTCCCATGCCTGGCCAGGCGTAGACATACTCGGTGATGATCGCGCCGCCGACCAAGGCGGGGAGACTTGTTCCGATCAGCGTGACCGTAGGAACAAGTGCGTTCCGTACGCCGTGAACGAAGAGTGTTCGAATACTCGAAAGGCCCTTTGCACGTGCAGTGCGGGTCCAGTCCTCGTGCATGACGGTCGTCAACTCACTCCGTATCAAGCGCGCGTGCGTCGCCGCGCCGGCAAGTCCCAACGTGATCGCTGGAAGCACCGCATGCCAAAACGTATCGAACCCTCCGCGCCCCAAACCGCCCACTGGGAACAACTGCGCCTTGAACGCCACCCACATTAGAAACACCGTGCCCGTCAGAAATGTCGGCGCGGACACGCCGACGAATGCGGCGCCCATTGCAACCGTGTCGCTCCACGTACCGCGTTTCGCAGCCGCAAAAATCCCGAGACCGAGACCGATCGTCAACTCGACGAGCAACGCGAGGCCCATGAGCAACATCGTCCGCGGCACCCGAGAGCTGATGCGACTGGCAATCGTGCGGTCGTGCAAATCCGTCCCGAGCGACGGTGACGCGAGCGAGCGAATGCGAAAGATGTATTGCTCGATGAGCGGTTTATCCAGTCCGTGCCGGTGCCGGAACGCTTCGAGCTGCACCTTCGACGCCTTCGCTCCGAGAGTCGCCGTCGCGCCGTCGCCGACGGCAAAACCAAGAACGAAGCCGATGCTCGTCGCAGCCCAGACGACAAATACAGCCCAAAGCAGACGTCGAGCGATGTAGACCCCTCGCGACGCCGCGATGGATGGCGCACCGGAAGCCGCGTTCTCCGCTGTTTGAACGGCAGCAGTCATCGCGCACCTCGCCCGCTGGCAGGGAACGGACGTCGGGGAAGATCGAACCAAGCATCTCGGAAATTCAGGAACCAGACAGGATGCGGCGTGTAGTGGAGATAGGGTTGCCTACCCTCCAGCATGATGTTCGAAAGCATGAAAGCCCAAGGAGCGTCGTTCACTAGGATGCGCGAGGCCTCGGTGTACAGCTCGGCGCGCCGCTCCGGCGAGATCTCGGAGCGTGCCCGATCAAGAATCGCGTCGAAGACGGGGTTCTTGTAGAAGGACTTGTTTTGCGCCCCTTCGGAGGTTGCGGCGCGCGAGTGGAACAACGCGTCGAAGTACGTCGCGGGGTCGGGATAGTCGCCGTTCCAACCGGAGAACAACATCTGAGCTGTCTTGGGACGGCCCGTCGCCTCCAGAAAGATTGGGAACGCGAGCTGTTTGAGCTCCACTCGAATTCCGATTTGCGCAAGGTCGTGTTGCACCAGAGTGCCGTACGCTCGACCCACGGAACCAATCGCGATGTACATCGTGACCGGAGTCGGAATGCCGTTTGGAAACCCTGCCTCGCGCAGCTCGGCCTTCGCTCGAGCGAGATCGAAGCGGTGCTCCTCACTAACGGGGACGCGTCCCACGTGATGCGGAGGGAGCAACTGGCCCATGGGCGCAAGCGAATAGTTGCGCGCGCGATTGATCCGGTCGCGGTCGATGCTGTACGCGACCGCACGCCGCACGTGCACGTTGTCGAACGGCGCCATCTCGCAGTTCATGATGACGCCCCACGAGTCCTCTCGCGGGTAGCGCGCGACATACGGCTGCCACGCCGTCGCGCTCTGGATGAACGCACGATCCGCGGGAGTCCATCGGTGCACGACATCGAGGTCCGCCGTGCGAAAGCGCATCATCGCCCCTTCGCGACTGATGTTCAGCTCGTAGATGATTCGGTCGAGATGGACCGACCCCGCATCCCAATAGGTTGGATTGCGAACGAACACGAGTCGAACTCCGTCCTCCCAGGTCTCGAGACGAAACGGTCCGGTCCCTATTGGCTTTCGCTTTGCGTCCTCGAACGTCAGGGGCTGCACATGCTCGCGCGCGAGCGGTGTAGTGAATGGCAGTGCGAGCAGATGTGGGAACGTCTGGTCGGAGGCTTTCAACTCGAACTGG
>CAZWQH010000231.1:0-8037 GCA_964635815.1 uncultured Sandaracinaceae bacterium | reverse complement strand
CGCGGGCGTTGCTGGCCACGGACGACACTCGGTTTAGCGAAGCCGACGCGGTGCTTCTGTGTCGGTAACAAGGTTGCCACGACGCTGCGAACCACTCCCTTACACGAGGGATGTTCGAGAATCGGATCGCGGGTTCGAAGGATTCTGGTTGGACACTGACCAACCCTGGGCAGGTCGACGCGGCAAAGCTTGTTAAGTCGATGCGAGCCAAAGAGGCGGGCTGATGCGGCAACTCTTCGAGGAGCTCCCTCCGCAACTTCGTGAAGAACTGATCCGGACGTTTCAGTCGATCGCGCAAAACTATCGCGAGCGCCGTTGGGAGCCGGCAGAGCTGAACGGCGGAAAACTCTGCGAGGTTGTCTACACAATCGTTTCGGGCGCTCTCGCAGGCGAGTTCCAAGCGAAAGCGTTCAAGCCTAAGAACATGTTCCGTGCCTGTCTAGAACTGGAGAACGCGCCCAAAACACACCCTGCGGAACGGAGCCTGAGGATTCTGATCCCTCGTACGCTGATATCGCTGTACGACGTTCGAAACAACCGTGGAGTGGGACACGTTGGGGGCGATGTTGATCCGAATGAAATGGATGCCAGCCTCGTCTACAACACCTCAAGCTGGCTTCTTGCCGAATTGATTCGAGTCTTTCACGCGACGAGTACGGCGGAGGCAACAGCTCTCGTACACGCGACGGTCGAGCGTCGCCTGCCGGTCATCTGGGAGATGGACGGAATTCGTCGCGTGCTGCTACCCGAGATGAATGTCCGAGATCAGGTGCTGCTCCTTTTGCAGGGTGGGCTGAAGTGGGTGTCGGTAGCGGACCTGGTGATGTGGACCGACTACGCAAACATCTCGCGCATGCGAAGCGCGATTCTGGCACCGCTGCACAGAGCGCGGCTTGTCGAATACGATCGCAAGAACAACCGAGCGATGATCACGACATTGGGTTCCGATCGCGTCGAGCGGGACCTACTCCGCTCGGCGGCGTAAGTCCCGCGGCGACCGGGTTGCACCCAAACGACGCCGCGCGTACGGAAGGAGCCATGTACAAGAGCCCGAGCAAACTCCCGGAGAAGAGCCGCAAGAAGTTGATTCAGACGCTCAACGAGCGCCTTTCGGACGGCCTCGATCTTCAGATGCAGATCAAGGTCGCGCATTGGAACATCAAGGGCCCGCAGTTTGCGGCATTGCACCCGCTCTTCGAGACGTTTGCGATCAGCCTCGCCAACCACAACGACTCGATCGCCGAACGAGCAGTTACGCTCGGTGGGCGCGCGTTCGGCACAGCCCGACACGTCGCCAAGCACTCGAACCTGACGGAGTACCCGCAGGAAACCGAGCGCGACATGGAGCACGTGGGTCTGCTCGCAGATCGCATCGAGACTTACCTCGGTGGTCTGCGTGAGACGCGAGGCATCGGCGAGTCTGCGAAAGACGTCGATACCGTGGATCTTCTGACCGGCATCATCACCGAGTTCGAGAAGCACGCGTGGTTCCTACGCGCGTCGTTGGTCTGATCCGTCTCCCCAGAAGAACATGGACACCTCCTACGCATTCGAAACAGATGAGCACGCGGCACTACGTCGCAGCGTGCGCGCTTTTGCAGAGCGCGAGATCCTTCCCAATGCGCACGCGTGGGACGAGAAGGAAGAGTTCCCGCGCGAGCTCTACGGCAAAGCAGCAGAAGCGGGCATTCTGGGTGTGGCGTATCCGGAGCCGTATGGTGTCGGCGACATCACACACGGAATCGTGGCGAGCGACGAGCTCATCGTCGCAGGCAAGAGCGTCGGTGCGGTGGTTGGAATCGGCTCTCACGGAATTGCGCTGCCTCCGATCATTCGATTTGGAACGCCCGAGCAAAAGAAGCGTTTCGTCGAGCCCGTTCTAGCGGGGAAGAAGATCTCGGCGCTTGCGATCACCGAGCCGAGCGGTGGTTCCGATGTCGCCTCTCTTCTGACGACCGCGAAACGCGACGGCGACTTTTTCGTGGTGAACGGATCGAAGACGTTCATCACCTCAGGAGTTCGCGCCGACATCGTCACGACCGCAGTCCGCACGGGCGGACCGGCACACGCGGGCGTCTCGTTGCTGGTGATCGAACGCGACACGCCAGGATTCACGGTGTCGAAGTCGCTCAAGAAGATGGGCTGGCGTGCGAGCGATACCGCAGAGCTCAACTTCGAGAACGTGCGAGTTCCAGCAGCAAATCTGATCGGTATGGAGAACGCCGGGTTCATCGCGATCATGGCGAACTTCGTGAGCGAGCGGCTGCATCTAGCCGCGCAATGTGTCTCGATCGCGACGCTCGCGTATCTGGAGTCGCTTTCGTACGCGCGCCAACGCTCCGCGTTCGGCAAGCCGATCGCGCACTTCCAAGCGGTGAAGCACAAGCTCTCGGACATGAGCACCGCGATCACCCAGACGCGGGCGTTTGTGAACGAGGTGGCGATGAAGTACGCGCAGGACAAGGCTGTCCCGGCGGACGCTGCTCGTGTGAAGAACGCGTCGACGGACATGCTGATGTTTGTGACGGACGAGGCGGTTCAGATTCACGGGGGCTACGGTTACATGCGCGAGTACGTGGTGGAGCGTTTGTACCGCGACGCACGTCTGTATCCGATCGGCGGCGGTACGCGCGAGATCATGAACGAGGTAATTGCACGCGCTGAGCTGAGCTGACGCGCGGAAGCCAGGAGGCACTTGGGGCAAGAACCGCGGGCTCACGGCAGTGGATAGGCCGCTCGGGGTCGCGTGCGCTCGCTTTGGACGCGGGTGGGCCGCTCGGGGTCGTTCACCCCGCAAACGCGGCGCGAAGAATTGAGCGGGTGGGCGCCGCGCGGGGTTCACTCATCGCTCGTGTCCAATCGGGGGCTCAAACAATGTTCCGATTGGCACTCGCGGCGTCCCCTCGAACCCACCCGGTCCCGCTCGCTTTCGCTAGTCGCTCCGTAGTAGAGAACCGCCGCGAACCGCTTGTTGACGCGCCCAACGCGCACGGCCGACCTTGCGTATCAGCTCCGAATCGCTGCGCGCGGACGCTCCACTTATCTTGCGTGGATGCGCGCCACCTGAATCTTCTCCAGGTCTTTTGCACGCGACTAGTGTGGCGAGTTTTGCATCGGTTCGAAACGAGCGTGGTGTCGACGAAGCGAGCGAAGGCTGGGTGGGTCTGAGGGGCGATCGCGAATGCCAATCGGCTGGTCGGCGAAGTCTCCGATTGGCTGAGCGACGAGTGAGCCCGCGCGGCGCTCCCGATGCAATTCTTCGCGCCGCAATGCGGGCGAACGTCCCCGACGACCCACTCAGCCCGTAGCGAGCGCACGCGATTCAAAATCCCGCTCAGTTGATCACTTTGCGGACGAGCTTCACCGGCTTCGGCGGCGACTTGCTCACCGTGATGGCCTTCACGATCGCCGCAGCGTGCTTCTGTGCGGCCGTGCGATCTGCGGCGTGCACCTCGAGCATCGGGTCGCCTCGGAGGATTCGGGAGCCGCGTTGGATGCGCAGGACGAATCCCACGCGGTGATCGACGGTGTCTTCGGCGCGTTTGCGGCCAGCCCCGAGCTCGAGAGCGGCGAGACCAAATGCCATCGGGTCAATGGTATTGATGTAGCCGCTCGCCTCGGAGCGAACGAGGAGCATGTGCGGCGCCTTCGGGAGGCGATCGGGTTCTTCGACGACGCGGGGATCGCCGCCTTGGGCCTTGATGATCGCTTCGAGCTTCCGAAGCGCTGCGCCGGTCGCGATGGCCTCTTCGAGGCGCTTGCGAGCAGCGACCGTTTTTTCTTTGGGGTTTGCGAACGCGAGCATGTGCTCAGCGAGGACCATGGTGCATTCGCGTAGGTCGTCTGGTCCGCGGCCGTGAAGCATCTCGATCGCTTCGCGCGTTTCGAGCGCGTTCCCGATCGCATGTCCGAGAGGAGCGTCCATGTCCGTGAGGACTGCGGTGACTTTTTTCCCGGCGAGCTTGGCGACGCCGATGATTGACCGCGCAAGCGCTGTGGCATCTTCGTCATTCTTCATGAAGGCGCCTTTGCCAACCTTCACGTCGAGAACCAAGGCGTCGATGCCTTCGGCGAGCTTCTTCGAAAGGATGCTCGCCGTGATGAGGGGAATGGATTCGACGGTTCCAGTCACATCGCGCAGCGCATATACGCGCTTGTCCGCGGGAGCGATGTCGTCGGTCTGACCGATGAGCGAGCAGCCAATCTTTGCGATCTGAGCGGCGAATACCTTCGGCGATTGATTGACGCTGAAGCCTGGAATCGCCTCGAGCTTGTCGAGCGTTCCACCGGTGTGCCCGAGGCCACGACCGCTCACCATCGGAACGGGGACTCCGCACGCAGCAACGAGCGGAGCCAGACAAATGGAAACCTTGTCCCCGACGCCCCCAGTACTGTGCTTGTCGACTTTGGTCCCTCGCACTTTGGACAGGTTCATGACCGAGCCGCTGTCTCGCATCGCGAGGGTGAGAGCGACGGTCTCGCGCGGCGTCATTCCGCGAAGGAATACCGCCATGCAGAACGCGGTCATTTGATAGTCCGCGACATCACCGGCCATGAAGGCTTCGATGAATCCGCCGATCTCTGCATCGGTGAGCTCTCCACCGTCGCGTTTCTTCTTGATTAGCTCCGCACTCGACATGACGCGCTATCTCCGTCGCTTCGATTTCTTGCCGCGCTTGTCGAAAGGTCGATCACCGGAACCAGATCCCGTGCCCGACTTCCAACCGCCCGACGCGCTCGCGGGTGCAACACCATTGCGACCGAGCTGCACTTTCGGTGGTCCCTCGGATCGAATCGGGCCCTTGCCCGAGCCTTTGCGTGGCTTGTTGTCTTTGCCGGGCTTTCCACCCTTGCCGAACCCGCGAGGTGGCTGCGATTTGCCGCCAATCTCCGAGCGCTGGAATCTGCGTGGACCGGGTACATATCCGTCGTCGCCCTCTTGGAGAGGCGCCTTCTGCGTACCTGAGCTCGTTTGACCGGCGCTCAGAAGCTGTCCCGTGACGCGACGTTCACCGATCCGAATCGCCGTGACGCGGACGCGAATCTTGTCGCCAAGAGCGAACGACTGACCGGAATCACCGACCAAACGCAGGCCGAGCTCATCGAGTTCGAATCGTTCCCCGCTCTCGTCGCCTAGCGCAACGATCACGTCGACGAACGGAGACTCGATGCTCGCAACGAGGTTTCTGCCTGCGAATCCCGTGATCTTTGCGTCGAAGACCTGTCCGAGACGCGCACGCATGAAGAGCGCGCGATAGAGGTCCAGTGCCTCGCGTTCCACTTCCATGGCTCGTCGTTCGAGCCGCGACGAGTCGAGTGCCATCGCTTGGAGCTCCGTGCCCACTTCTTCCGCGACCTTCTTGTTTCGTGCTCGTGATCCCGCTTGCAAGCGTGCGCGCAGGACACGATGGACGATCATGTCGGGGTACCGACGAATCGGAGAGGTGAAGTGCAAATAATGCTCGGCCGCTAGACCGAAGTGGCCGACGTTGTTCGTGCTGTATTGCGCCTGCTGCATCGAGCGGAGCGCCATGTACCCGAGCGCGGATGCATGCGGCTCGTCGGCCGTCTCTTCGAGAAAGAGCGCGAGACCCTTGGGGTCTTTGCCGAAGTCCTCATCGAGCTGATGGCCAAACGCCGCAGCCACAGCCGAGAGGCGTTCGATCTTCGCGGGGTCCGGGACTCCATGAATTCGATAGATGGTCGGTGCACCTGCTTTCGCGAAGTCTTCTGCAACCACTTCGTTCGCGACAAGCATCAGGTCTTCGACGATTCGATACGACGCGCGAATACCTGGATCGACTCGCGAGGCGTACACCTCGATGGGCTCGCCAGTCGCCTCGTCAAGCTTCACGCGTGCTTCAGGAAGATCGAAGTCGATCGATCCGCGTCGCTTTCGTTTCGCACGAAGTGCGGCAGAAAGATCCCGGAGCGTTTCGAGGAGTGGCAAGAGCTCCTCGGCACGCGGATCGCGCGCAGGTACTTCGGTCAACCCGAGTGCGCGAGCAACGCCGTCATAGGTGAGCCCACCTGCCAGCCTCATGACCCCTTCGAAGAGGCGATAGGAGGCGACCTCACCGCGCTGCGTGATCTGGATCTCCGCGCACATGCAAAGACGATCCACGTCAGGGAGCAGCGATGCGAGATGCGACGATAGCTGATGCGGAAGCATCGGAATCGCGCGATCAGGCAAGTAGATGGAGCAGCCGCGACTACGTGCTTCACGATCGAGAGCGCTGCCTTCGGTGACGTAGTGAGACACGTCCGCAATCGCAACGATCAGTCGCCAACCTCCGCCGATGAGAGCCTCAGCCCAAACAGCGTCGTCGTGATCGCGTGCATCCGCAGGATCGATCGTGACCAAGTCGAGGTTGCGAAGGTCCTCGCGGCCTCGGGAATCGCGCGGTGAAACCTCGGTGCCGAAGCTCTCGGCTTCCGCCACCACATCTTCGGGAAACTCTTCGACGATGTTCTCGCGCGCCTTGATCGCCGCGATTTCCACCGCAGCGACGCCCGGTCGACCGAGCACGGATAGAATCTTTACTTCGGGCGAATCACCGTCCGACGCGTACCGAGTGATCTCTGCGACGACGATCTTTCCTTCGTCGGTGTTCGGAGGAAGCTCGCCTCCAACTTCCATCGTGCCCGGAAGACGCGGGTCTTCGCTCTCGAGGACGAAGTCCACGCCGAGCCTGCGCAGCACACCCACGACTCGCGTGTTGCCGCGTTTGACGACGCTTCGAACCGCACCTTCGAGTCCCTTTGGTGTTTTCCAGAGGTTGACCTCGACTTCGTCACCGTGGAGCGCGCCGTTCAGATTGCCAGGATTGATAAAGGCATCGCCGTCAGGGCCAGGAAGAGACACGAAACCGAAGCCTCGCGCGTTCATCGAGAGGCGACCGACGTGGGACGTCGAACCTCCGCGAGGACCTGAACCGCGTCCGCGACGCGCAGCTCCTGCGTACTCCGCTCC
Organism: uncultured Sandaracinaceae bacterium; assembly: GCA_964635815.1. Classification (GTDB taxonomy): domain Bacteria; phylum Myxococcota_A; class Polyangia; order Polyangiales; family JADJQN01; genus CAZWQH01. Next base: position 1,064 of record CAZWQH010000231.1, on the reverse strand, counting down.
TTTGTGACGACCTTTGGAGGACTGATCGCTTTTCTTGTCCCTGCGCGTGGGCACAGGCGCGCGAGCGACCGGGGCGGGAACCGCCGGTCGTGGTCGCTTCTTCGCAAGGCGATAGCGGCGACCAGGGAGCTCCTGAATCCAGCCGTCTTCGCGGAGCGAAGTGAGCATGTTCTCGACGTCGTTCCGCGCCGCTTTTGGAACGTTCAGCGCAACGCAGAGCTCCGAGACGTGTGCTGTTTTGGGCGCACGCTCGCGGAGAGCCTCGAGCAAGTCCGATCGCAATGTGATCGGGCTAGGTGGTGGATTGCTCGGAGCACGCTCGGGACGCCCACTGGTTTTCTTGCGAGCGGGAGGCGCCGACTTCGTGGGTACCGGTGCCGGCACTTGCCCGCTACTCGAACGCCGTCGTGCGGGCGCTGGTGGTTGGGTGGTTGAAGGTTCGAGAGGGCGCCGCAGGTCCCGAGCGGGACTAGGTTGCAGGTCCCGAACAGGGGAGGCTTTTTTTCGATTGTTTGATGAGGGAGCAGCAGGAGTATTGGTACTTCCTGCGCGAAAGCGTTTTTCACGCATGTGATGTCTTTTTTTCCGAGCTAGCGAAACGCGTGGACCGCTCCATCGTCTGCACCGACGAAAAGTGTTCCGTCCGTACCGATGGATGCAGCCGCGTCAATGTCTTGGCCAATGTTGTGCCGCCACGCGAGTTCGCCGTTCGGCGTGAGAGCATACAGGAAATCATCCTGAGAACCGACGTAGATGTAACCGTCCGCGTCGATCCTCGCGGAAGCACGAATTCTACCGTTCGTGCGAAATCGCCATCGCGCCGTGCCATTCGGAGCAATCGCGTAAACATGTTGATCGTATGAGCCGACGATGATCGTGCCATCACTGGCGATCGCCGGAGTCGCTCGAAACGGCGCGTCTCCCCGAAATCTAAACTGCACCGCGCCGGCAGAATCGAGCCCGACCACCTGACCGTTGTCGCTCGCGACGACAACGCCCCCGTCGTTCGAAATCGCGACCGCGCCTTCGATGGATCCGCCGACACTCGCTTCCCAAGCGAGCTC
>CAZWQH010000230.1:0-8106 GCA_964635815.1 uncultured Sandaracinaceae bacterium | reverse complement strand
GGGTCGGTCACGCAGGGAAGCTATCACATCGCGTATCGCGGAAAACGCGCGAGTAGGATGACGAGGCAAGTTCGACGGGTATCGGACGCCACCCCGATGCCGACATCCGTAAAGCGCCGATCCGTAAGGGCCTCGCGATGCGATGGGCTGAGCCAAAGACCATCGAATGCGCTTGCAAGATCATGAGCGCAACCGATCGCTTCTCCGTTGAAAGGCGAAGCCACGCGCTCTGACAGAACGCGATCGTCTGGGCCGACTCCGTTCATCCAATGGCTGGGATATCCACGGGCAAGCACCGCGCTCGCGTGTCGAGTGGCGGCTCTGGCAACGGAAGCGTGAGCTCTCACACCACCCACGCCCGACTGTCGTCGCAGATGGTTGAGCAGTGAGGCTGCGTCCTCGATGCTCGCGACTTCCGCAGACAGCGACCGCGGCGGCGCGGCAAACCAGTGCTCGGCAACGGGCCGCGGCCCGCGTTCCGTGGAGCCGATCAACTGAACGACCAGTGGAGTGGGCTCACGAACTTCGATCGGTCGAAGGGCGGAGCCGTCACGCGCGAGCTCGGCGACCGTTCCGTCGCGGTAAAGCGCCACCAGCCTCGGAGAGCGAAAGCCCGACTGCAGCTCGGCCGTCAACGTGCGATCTGACACATTCAAACGGCCACCGCGGCGTGCCGCGACGAGCACCAAGTCGCCGGCTTCCGTGTTCACACTCGAGCGACGCGCACGACCGCAGACGATCGCCCCTTCTCCGCGTTGCGCGTAGTCAGCAAGCCACGCGGCGATACCCTGCTCATTTGCAGTCGCGCGTACGGAGATGGCTGGCAGATCGCTCCCGAGCGTCCGGACCAGACGCTCCACTTCGCCAGCCGGGGGCAATCGAGGCGCTTTCGCAAGCTCGACGGCGACATGATCGAGCAGCGGTTCGCGAAGGCACTCGGGCGCCTGGGCCTCTGGTTGCTGCTGCGCCTGCGTGTGGATCACGTGCGGCGACACCAGCAAAAGCAGCGCGAGAACCAGCGTGGTGTGCAGCGGAGAAACCAAGCCATCTGATTTTGCGGAACCCGCGGTCTGGATCGCAAGTAATACGGTACGTTCGTGGTCAGTCCGGCGAGACACTGATAGACTGCGCAGGTGCCGATACCTACAGCTGAAGAGCGCATCGGAACGACGTTAGGCGGTCGCTACCGAGTCAACTCTCTGCTGGGACGGGGCGGAATGGGTGTCGTCTACGCGGGCGAGCACCTGAGCACTGGGCGTCGCGTCGCGATCAAGGTCATGAGCCCGCACCTGTCCGAGAACGGGGAAGCGGTCCGTAGGTTCTTTCGGGAAGCGCGAGCAGCCGCGGCGCTCGAGCATCCGAACGTCGTCGAAGTGATCGATGTCGGCGAAGACGACTTATACACGCGATACCTCGTCCTCGAGTTTCTAGAGGGGGAAACCCTCAGCGCGGTCATCGCTCGTGAGAAGCGACTCTCGCTCGAACGAACGCTCGAGCTCATGGAGCCCATCTTCGATGCGCTCGAGACGGCGCATGCGTCGGGCATCATTCATCGCGACTTGAAACCCGACAACATCTTCATCAGCCGCGAAAAAACCGGCGCGATCGTTCCCAAGCTGTTGGATTTTGGTATCGCGAAAGTCGCCGAGACAGGTACGAGCGGCGGGGCCACGCAGACCGGCATGATCTTCGGCACGCCCATGTACATGTCGCCCGAGCAAGCACGTGGGACTGCGACGGGTCTGACCGCGGCGGTCGATACGTGGGCGCTCGGCGCGGTCGTGTACGAGTGCGTGACAGGAAGCGCGCCGTTCCGAGGGCAGACGGCGCACGAGATTTTGCTCGCGGTTCTCACCCTTCCGCATCAACCCATCGACCAACATGGGATCGAGTTCTTGCGACTCCGAGGAGTCATCGATCGCGCGCTTGCAAAAGACCCAACGTCGCGATTTTCGTCTGCAGGGGCCCTCGCAGAAGCGCTCTATCTAGCGGGAGGAATTACGCCGCCGCGAACCAGAAAGCTTTCTGCGACATACGGTTCTGTGCAGGCCGCGCCTGGCGATCCGTCGATCACCCCTTCTGCAGGCCCGCGCCACGATACTGCCGCAGCGATGCATTCGGCGCTCGGCACGCAAAGCGGTGGAAAGAAGGTCGTGGCCGGTGGCGCTGGGATAGCGGTGGTCGCCATCGCGGTTGGGCTCATCGTCTGGCGCACAAATGTGCCGACCGCAGCAGGCGGTACGTCACAACCGGCCGCGCTCATAGAGCCGGCGCTGCCGAGTCCCGCCACGCAACCGACCGAAGCGCCGGTGACTGCGAACGTCGTCGCGGCGCGCAGCGCACGGCCGGTGGCGAACGCAAGACCAGATGCCGGGATCTCCCAGATCGGGCCTGCGGCACAGACCGCTGCCGTTACCGCGCCTGCGATCGTGCAGGACGTGCGACCGCAGCCTGGCACCCATCCTCGGGATAGCCATTCAGGAAGGCAACCGCGCCATGGCAATCCGGTGGGCCGCGGTGTGCAAGCGGTCCAGGCGGAGCCGGCGCAGGTTCAGCCCCAGCCCGCACTCACTCAACCGGTGCAACAGCATCCCCCGGTCCAGCCCGGACAGAATCAACCGGCTCCGCGAGAAAATCAGCGCGGGAACCGACCGCAAGACAGCATTCGCCGAAGCTGGTAACACTTCGGCATTCGAATGTTCCTTGGATTCCGTTTTCGCTTGGTCGTCCAGCTGCTTTCAGCTTTCTCCATCGTGCTCGCTTCGAGCGCGGCTCAAGCACAGAGGACGCGTGCCCCGACCGAAGATGGTCGAATCGCGACCGCGCGCGAAGAGTTTGAACGGGGCGTCTCGCTCGTCGATGCACAACGGTGGCGAGAGGCCGTTGACGCGTTCCGCGTCTCGCTCGCAAACGTCGAGCGTCAAAGCACGCGCCTCAACCTCGGCATTGCGCTCGTGCGCGCGAGCGAGCCCGTTGAAGCGCGTGGCATTCTTCAGCAGTACGTCGAGGTCGAAGAGCGTGAGCGCGAACCTGACGCGGAAGGCATCGCGTCCGCTCGGCGAGAGATAACCGCAGCAACCGAGATGATCGCGCACCTTGCACTAAGTGTCGCTCCCGGTGATGCCACGGTTACCAACGGCGAAGAAACGTTGCGGTCAGGTCAGCTCGGAAACATCGAGCTCAATCCAGGACGAACGTTGCTCGGAATTAGCGCGCCGCGTTTTCGAGCGCAGCAGCTCGAGATCAACCTGCGCGCCGGAGAACGAGCGGAGCGCCACGTAATCCTCGAAGAGGCTCCGCCGGAGATCATGATGAATCCTCCGCCCGCAGCTCAAGACCGTGGCGGGGGAAGCGTCTTCGAAGAGCCGTGGTTCTGGATCGTTGCAGGAGTGGTGATCGTGGGGGCAGGCGTAGGAATCGGCGTCGCGGCAACCAGCAGCGGGCCAGTCGATCGAGGTACGACCGGTGTCACGATTCGCGCGCTTGAGGAGAGAGTTCGATGAAGCTACTTGCATTCACACTCACGGCGACCGTGCTCCTGGGCTGCGGCAAACCGACCCAGATCTTGCTCTCCGTGGGTTCGGATATGACTCCGATCACGGAAGTCACTTGTGTTCAGGTCGCCGTGAAACGTGCGGGCCGTGTCAGCGCGCGTCTTTTTGCGATCAAGAATTCCGCAGGTGTAGTTCCCGCGTGCGACGAAGGCGCCGTCGTGACAACGCTTCCGTTCTCGATGGCGATTGTCCCAGACGAGGGAACGCCGCCGAACGCGCGCGTCGAGATCGAGCTCAACACGAATCTGTCCCCCGTTCATGTCACGCAGCTTCGGCACATCTCGTTCGTTCCGGGCGAGGCGACCTCCTTGCACATGGAAGTCTCGAATGCGTGCGCGTCGGTTCGATGTGGCGAGATGCAGACCTGCGTGGGGTCGGGTCCAACACCGTGCGCGAGCGTAAGCGAACCGATGAGTACATCGAATCGCTTCGCGGCCGCGAACGTTTCCCCCGAGCAGAGTCAATGCGAAACCCGATTCGCAACCGCGCAAGCGTCTTGTTGGACGCGTGCAGCGTTCGTCGGTTCGAAAGAAGCCTGCATCGTCACCAAAGCCAGTGAGTTTTGTCGCTCGGGGAACACGTCCGTGGCGAACGCGTTGCTCGCGTGCACCCAGTCTGGGCCGGCGTGCTCGATCCTCAATGACGACGGTCAAACCACCCGAGCATGCTTGCAGAGCGTGTACCGCCAAGCGTTCGACAGTGCGCCGGACGTCTATTCACCGCTGGCTCAGGCCATCTGCGCTGTGTGTCCGCAGAGCGCGGGGTGTGTCGGCGGCCCGCTCGATATCATCGATTTTCTCTATCTGTACTCGCACGCTGGGCTCCAGCGGTACACCGCGTGCATTCACGACGCACAGCTAGCTGACAGCTGCGAGTCGTGCCGCACCAAACTCGGCGATCCTCAGTTTGGAGATTGCATGGCCCTACCGAGTGGCGGCGGATCGAGTTAGCGGGAAAGACCTCTCAGCTCTTGAAGACCCGATGACCAGCATGTGATCTCCGAACTCGTGGGACTGGTAGCCGGCCAATGCAGCAAGTCCGAGCGCGCGCTCGAGGGCGGGCCCGGAAACGAACGCGCGGAGTAGCTCGTGATGGCTCTCACCGGGCGCGTGGATCCCCGAGACGATTCCGTCGACGACTTGAAGCTTGTGCTCCGCATCGATGCGAAGGGTCGTGATGCTGAGCCCGGGTTCTAGGAGGCCTTTGTCCGAAACGCGGCCTTCGAGCGCCCGCACGACCGACGTGCCGACGCCGATGACTCGTTTCCCGCGATTCTTCGCCCAATGGATGGCTTGAACGGTCTCGCTGGGAATCTCCGTAAGCTCGGGGAACGGAAGGGCTGCGTCGAGCGCTGCATCGCCAGTCGACGAAAGCCCTGCCGCATGAGTCAGCGCCACCACCTCGATCCCGCACAGGTGAAGCTCGGATATGGAGCGCGCATCGAGTAGGTATCCCGCCGAGGGGGCTTCAACTGCCCAAGGTCGGCCCCCGTAGGTGGTCTGCACGTCCCAGAGCGCGAGCCGATCCCGCGCGTACGAGTACTGAACCGGAACGCCAAAGCTCCAGATCGAAGAAGAGATCTCTTCCCGAGACGCGTCGATCTGCACTTCTACCAAGCGCGGAGACAGAACCGAGACGTGCGTAACGTGGGCGGGGAGATTGGCAATCGAGAGTCTTTGATTCACGCCCAAGAGCGGAGCTGCACCGCGGGCTTCTGTCGGGAACGTCCAATCACCTTCGCCGAAAACTACGATTCGCGCACACCCACTCGGCGAGACCGGACCGGACAAACGCACCTCGTATCCTCCATGCCGATCATCGTTTGCGGGAAGCGACGCGGGAATCGTCGCGGCGTCATTCACGACCACGGCGTCTCCGCGGGAGAGCGCACGAGTAAAGTCGCGCGCGTTCGTATCCCGGGCTTCGCCGGTTTCGGCATTCACGATCAAGAGGCGTCGATTCTCTAGGCTCGACCGAGCCAACGCGGGCGTCACAAGATGATCCGTTCGCCGGTCTTCGCGCTCTCGAGCGCTACGAGAAACCTCCGGGCTACGTTTGCAGGCTTGGCGAGCGACAGCGGATCGGCATCGGGCAAGGCGGACCGATGCATCTCCGTGTCCATCTCCCCAGGATCGACCGAGAAGATTCGGACTCCGAGCCCACGAAGCTCTTCCGCCCATACGCGACACATGTGATCGGCGGCCGCTTTCGTGATGCTGTATACGCCCCAACCTGCGTACGCAGAGATCGCCGCATCCGAGCTCACAAACACCTGTGTACCCGCGTGCCGAACGATCATCGGGCCGGCGAGAGCTTTCGCCAGACGAAACGGCCCAATCAGATTCACCTCCGCCACGCGAGCGAAGTCCTCGCACGAAAGGTCGAGAAGCAATGGCATGGGCGAGGGCCCCAGCGTGCTAGCGGCGTGAATGACAAGGTCCATCGGCTTGCCGGCGAGATCAGCCGCCCTACCCGCGATTTCATACACGGCGTCCTTGCTGGCAACGTCCGCCGCGATCGCGTTCGCGCGCCCTCCGTGTGTGCGAATCGCCGCGACGGTCTGCTCAAGCGCGTCCGCCCCGCGAGCCACTAGAATCACGTGCGTGCCCCGTCGTGCCAGCTCCTCTGAAAGTGCTCGACCGAGCCCTTTGCTGCCTCCTGTGATCAACGCGGTGTTCATGCGTACCTCTGCGATCAACATGCAGCGCGATCCCAATCGAAGCGGCCGTTCGGCCAACCCGATAGCCCGTTGTTGGTATATGAGCAGAACTGCTAGCTTAGAAGCATGCAAACAGCCGAGTTCTTGGCCAAGAACCTACGCGCGCTGCGCGAATCTCGGGGGCTCTCACAAGAGCAGATCGCAAGACTTGCCGGTGTGCCGCGACCCACGTGGGCGAACCTCGAGTCTGGAGATTCCAACCCAACGCTCGCCGTCCTTTCACGAGTTGCTTCCGCGCTGCAGGTCCGGCTCGACGAGTTGCTCGCTGCACCGCACACGCTTGTGGAGCTCCACGCAGCAAGCTCGCTCCCGAGGCGCACGCGCGGGACGGTTTCGATTCGACGGCTCCTCCCGGAGCCACTTCCTGGCCTCGAGATCGAGCGCATGGAGCTTCCCGCACGTGCGTCTTTCGCGGGCGTCCCGCACACGCCAGGCACGCGCGAGTACCTGACCTGCGAGGTCGGAGTAGTGGAGCTTCGCGTCGCGGGGGAACGCTACTCCGTGACACCGGGCGATGTGATCGTCTTCCAGGGCGATCAAAAACACGGGTATTCGAACCCGACTGATCGAACATCCATCGCGTACTCAGTCGTTACGTTTGCGAAGACTAGCTAGCCAGGTTCGACGCGAAGCGAGAGAAGATCGCCTCAGATCCCGCGACAGCCGCGAATGTGAACCACACGACCAGCGCCACCAAGGGTGCGCGATGACGGTGTGTTTCATCAGTGACTGATGCGGCCGATCTTGGAGAGCACCCAAGCTCCAGCCAGGACCAACCATACCGCTGATACAAATCCGACAAAGGCGAGACCGAACAGGCTCCTAATGGCAAATCTACGTAGATCAAGAACGCGAGAGAAGGCAGCCCGCGAGGGTTGTCGCGGAGCGTAGAAAACCTGATGCGGCTGTGACTGCAATTGAGCTGCCCTCTGCTCGGCGTCATACCTCCGGCTCATTGCGAAGCCTGCGTAGCGGCTATCCACTTCGTAGCGCCGCCCGGCGACCTCGTAGACGCATGAAAGAGCAGGGCGGAAGCAACCCACCGTCCCGCCACAGAACGTCTCCCGCTGAACCGAAGCACGCGTCAGAACGCAATCCGTTTGCAGAGCGCCCACCATCGCGCGACGCAACTGCCGGCCATCGAGCCAGGTCGGAACAGCCGTCAACGCGATGGCGCCCGGCACCAGAAAACAGGCAGAACCGCCAAGCAGAGAGAGCAGAAAGCGAAGGTTGGGATCTCTCAAGGGTTGACGTCCGACGAACGAGCAGAGATATCCGCGCACTCCGATTCGCACCAGGCGATTGAGCAAACGAATGTTTTATCTATATCCTCCCGCCGCGCAGGCTCCTCTCATGCTTCTAGTTCGTGGGTAGAGGCACAAGAGGAGCGCATATGACCTACTTGAAGATCGGCTTAGGGAGCGCAAACAGCGCGTGGTTTCTGTGCGCGTTGGTCGGAGGATGTTCGGGGGCTTACGAGCGACGTGTCGGCGAAATGGGGATCGCTCCTTCGGATGCTGCAAACAGTGAAGTCGCAAGCCTCGATTCGAACCCGCCGGCTGCGTGCGACTTGCGGGGCCTTGGAGAGCTGTGCGGGCGCGATGAGCAGTGTTGCAGTCACGTGTGTGGCAGCAACGACTACGCACCGCCGCGCTGTCTACCCCCGCGAGGTGAGGGTGGCGATTGCATTGGGAACCAGCAGTGTGCATCGGGTGTTTGCGAGCAACGCTCCGTGCCGCTTGCGTTCGCCACAACGGTTTGCCGTGGAGCGGCCGCGTGCGGCTCCGAGAACGAAGGATGCTCAGAGCACCGAGGTTGTTGTTTAGGGCTGCG
>CAZWQH010000229.1:0-8127 GCA_964635815.1 uncultured Sandaracinaceae bacterium | reverse complement strand
GACAGGCGCGCCCAGCAAGTCGGCAACGCGGGCGAGTTCCGATTGCGATCGGGGTGATCCTGGTGCTGGGCGTGCGGGAAAAGCTGGATGCGGCGGGGGCGGCGCAGGTTGTGGAAGCAGTGCTGGAGAACAGCTAGGTTTGTGAGCCCGCCCCCGTCCTTCGAGACGGCCTTCAGACCGATGCCGCTGTTGCCGGGAAATCGGATCTTCTTGTACATGGACGGGAAATTGTCCTTCATGAGCGCCATGAACTTGGTCCAATCCGCGCTGCCCATCTCCCACTCGATGCCTGCGTAGATGTCTTCCGTGTTCTCCCGGAAGATCGTCATGTCGACGGACCCTGGGTTCTTGACGGGCGACGGAACGCCCTTGAACCAGCGGACTGGACGCAGGCAGACATAGAGGTCCAGCAACTGACGGAGCGCGACGTTCAGCGATCGGATGCCTCCACCGATCGGCGTCGTGAGCGGACCTTTGATACCAACAAGGTACTTTTGAAAGCCCGCGACGGTTTCGTCCGGCAGCCAATTGTTGAACTGCGTGAAGGCCTTTTCGCCGGCGTAAACTTCCCACCACGCGAGCTTCTTCTTGCCGCCGTAAGCCTTCGCCACGGATGCGTCTAGAACGCGGACGGACGACTTCCAGATGTCTCGTCCCGTACCATCGCCTTCGATGAACGGAATGATCGGATCGGACGGCACCTCGAGCTTGCCGTCGGAACGCATGGTGATTGGATTACCGCTTGTGGGTCCTGGGAACGCTTGAGCCATGAGGCCTGTGGCTTACCACAAGGTGAGTCGCTTGCGAATCGCTTGCGTACTCGGATGCCGCGAGCAGACCTGGATCAGCTCACCCGCGACGTGACAACGAACGCACCTTCGTCGACAAAACGGCAAAGGCGAGCGCAATCGCTGCAAGGAACGCAAACGCAGGCACGCGATGCCCCGGCTCACTCACCTGGCAGCCACTACGGCCTATGCTTGTGACCGGAGGCGTGCCGCTGTCGAGGGCTGGGGAGCTGCTGTCCACGACCGACGTCGTGCCGGTATCGCGTGGCGTGACAGCCGTATCCCGGGGGGCGACAACGTCGGTTACTCGAACGTCGGTAGCCGGAGTCGTCGAGTCGGCGCGCGCATCGACCGCAGGAAGGGACGTGTCGAGAACGACGCGAACGTCGACCGGCGTGGCCGCATCCACTTCCGGGGCAACAGACGAATCGCTTGGAGCAACGCCGCTGTCTTCCGGCGTCACGCTCGCATCTACCTCTGTAGAAGCGTCGGCGACAATGACGCCGCCGTCGGGATCGCTCGTATCGAGAACGGTAAAGTCACCGGGATAAGCCGGGCGTTCTTCCGAAGCGGAGCGCCCAGTCCAGTTTGCGGGGTCCGCGATTGCCTCGAGCAACTGGCTCTTCGTGCCGGTCCGAATTCCGGAGTACGCGAAGTTCTGCGAAGCAGCGAGACCGGCGTCTGGTACGCGACCACCCATGAGGCGGATATTGTGGCCGACGAGGTCGCCCGGAAGAGCCGATGTGTTCGACGAAGTGGCGTCCGCGTCCCAGGAGCCGCCTGGTTGCATGGTCAAGCCGTACAGAAGCTCGCCCGTCAGAGCGCCACTGACCAGCGTGCCCGTGAAAAGGAACAGCTGATCGCCGTCCGTCGAGAATCCTGGTTCGTCGATCGTCGGCGGCATAGACGCGAACACAAGGACACGACCCGCGGGAACGTTTTCGGTCAGTGTGAAGATGGACTGACCCTCGGTAGTTCGAAACGTGCTCGTGGACGATCGGTAGCCGTTGTCCGTGAACTTGATCTCGGTGCCAGCCGCGAGGGGGACGAAGGTTACGAACGCGAAACCGTCTCGATACTCCGTAACCGTCGGGGTTCCGGCGCGAGAGGTAGTGTAGAACCCAACGATCGCTACGTCTCCGCGGCTTTGAGCATGAACAGCCGGCGCAAATGTCGACACGGACGCGAGGAAAGAAAGTGCCAAGAGAGTCGAACGAATACGCATAGGGCCGTCTCTTGTCACAGCCGAGAATCGGTGTCGACTGGGACGTGTGGTTCTCGCTGGGTCTCCATCGAGAACCACACGATTTTCCCCCTGAATGCTCCTGAGACTTTACTAAGCTGTCACCCGTGACTGAACCTGCGAGACGGCGGCGCATCTTCGTCTCGGTCGCGCTCGCGATCGGAGGCGTCGTCGCGGGCGCCGGCATGGCGGAGCTGGCGTTTGCTGTGCGCGATGATTGGGCGTTTCCGCATGTGAACACATTCGTCGCCGACGCCAAGCTTGGCGTTCGCTTCAAGCCCAACGCTCGCGGCCGAATCCGGCTGGCGGGCAATCCAGTCGGTGAGTACTCGATCGACTCGTCCGGCCACCGCAACACGAGCGCGGCCAACGCCGCGCGTGATCCCAAGAATGCGATTCTGGTCGTGGGTGACTCCCACGCGTTCGGTCTCGGTGTGAGCGACGCACAAGCATTCGCAACGTTGCTCGGAGAGCACACGAATCGACACGTGATCAACGCTGGCGTGCCGACGTATGGTCCGCTGGAGTACGAGGCCGTCGCGAAAGCAGAGCTCGAGAAGCACACTCGCACGATCATCAAGACGGTGGTCGACGTGGTGTTCATCGGCAACGACCCATTCGAGCAGGAGCGCCCAAACACGGAACGGCACCGCGTGTGGGACGGATGGGCAGTTCGCATCGAGACGGCGCCGCGAGAAATGGTGCGCTACCCCGCGCGCCACTGGCTCATGAGCCAGTCGCACGCGGTCTACTGGGGCCGGCAACTCGCGCATGCATTTCGTGGCCTTGCGCCTATCGATTCACTTCCATCCGAAGGCGGTCTCCGTGATCTCTTCGCCCAGTCCAGGAACACGGCCCCGAGCCGTCTGCCGCAAATGGACGTCGCGCGCCTCGATCGAACGGCTGCACGTTTTGCAGAACAGGACGAGCTGGTTGGACGGCGATCACGCGTACACGATCCGTACTTCGGTCTGCTCGACGATCTCGATAGCGACCTCGTCATCGTCCGGAGAGACCCGCGCGAGCTGACTCGTGTCGCGAACGGACACCCGGGCGACATCGTCCACGACTATCACGCCGAGGAGAGCCGAACGGTGCGTTTGACCACCGCGCTTATCCGAGAGGCGTCGCGACTGAAAGCGCGTGTCGACAGAGAGCTTCCATCGAGGCTCGCCGCGCACAACGCCCGCATCGCGGAAGCGGTCGCCAATCGCGCGAGCACGAGCAGCGAGCTCGAGGCGCTCCTCGATCCTCCGGCCGTTCCACGTCCACCACGCCTCATGGAAGCTCACCTGCGACGTATGAACGCGCTCGCTCGCTCGCACGACGCAGAGCTCGTCGTCGTCGTAGTACCGCTCGAGAGCCAGATTCTCAGCGCGTCTGGTAGGCCTCCTTCGCTGGAAGAGGCCGTCACGTTGAATCTCAACCGAGACATCGTCGGTGCAGCCGAAGACATGGGCGTGCGTGCGGTCGATCTTGCACCGATCCTGACGAAGGTCTCGAAGCCTTTCCTCGAAGGCGACCCGCATCTTTCGATTCGCGGCCAAGACGCGGCCGCACGTGCCGTGGCCGCACGAATGGCCGAGAGCGCGCCGTTGAAAGCACCTACGCTGACGATGCCTCGCGGGCGATCACGCGTTCCGGAACCGGTCGAGTGGCGGGCACACGGATTCCACGCCCCGCAACGCGGGCTCGAGGAGTGCGTCAGGATAGACGTGGCGCGTGAATGGATCCGCGTCGTCGCCGTTCCGGGCTACGCGGATAACTGTGGTGCGGTCGAAGAAATGCTCACCGACGTCGGTTTTCCCGCGCGCCCAGATACGTCATCCGTCGTCCGGCGCAAACACGGTGTCACCGTTACGCCAGTCGCGGAAGGATGGGCGGCGAGCATCACCATCGTTCGCGGCTTCTTCCTCGATACACTGACCGTCGCGCGAAAGAACGAAGCGCTCGAGGTAACGTTCGCTAGCCAGTCGCCGCATGATCGGCCACGGACCACTCGAGCACCGTCACCGACTGCGGCAATCGCCGAACGGATACACCGGTGCACGTGCGAACGGGACGAGCCGGCATCGCAAGTAGGAAGAGCCGGCGCGTTCTGCCCTCGCTCCCGCGCGGTGCCCTACGGCGTGCTGTCTGAAGACTGTTTCGCGATCTACAAAGACGACTGCTCAAGGTTCCTTGCGTGCGTACGAGGTCGAATCGATGCCCTCCCAATTTGCGCACAGGGCACCGCACACGGATTTGCGAGTCGCCAGTGCCGAACGCCATGTGCGCCAGGGCTGCCGGAGCGCTGTGAAACGGGGCACTGCGTACCCTGGAACGAAGGTGGATTCTGTGTCGACTAGCCGCGTTCCATGAAGCTCGCTCTACGATTAATCCTCGCAGTTGGATTTGTGCTCACGATCGCATTCGTCCTCGACGCGTATTTGGCGATCGAACGAGAAGAAGCGCTCTTCTTTGAAGACGTGCGCCGAGACAGCCGGCTCGTCGGAAAGACGCTTGCGGCGGCGATGGAAGCCTCGCGTGAGGGACCTGTGCGCACGCTCGAGATCGCTGACGCGAACGAGCGCGTCACAGTGCGTGTGGTCGCACTGGAGAGCTCGGCCGCCACAAGTCGTCTCGCACAACCAGCAGCACCACTCGACCAGCTCGCCGCGTTGCACACACCTCGCGCGGGCGGCTCTGCGCGCGCGGTCGAGTGGATCGACCCCAAACGCGAAAAGCTCTTCGTCTATGTTCCCGTGACTTCGAACGCGATGGATGCGCCGCTCGTCGCGGTGGAGATTTCGGAATCGCTTGCAACGCTTACGGCCCATCGCAAAGCAACCGTGCGCAGCGCGCTCGTTCGCACGACCATCGCGACCATTTGCGTGTTTGCCATCATCGTCGGGCTCGCGTTCCTCTACGTCGGTGGACCGGTGCGCGAGCTCGTGGCGATGGCCCGCAGGATCGGACGAGGAGATTTTTCTACGCGCGTTCCCGTACGACCCTCGTACGAGCTCGCCGAGCTAGCGGACGCGATGAACCGGATGAGCGAGGATCTGCTAGTCACTCGAGAGAGCCTCGATCGTGAAGCGCAACAGCGACTCGAAGCGATGGAGCAGGTGAGACACTCGGACCGCCTTGCAACGATCGGCAAACTCGCAGCCGGTCTTGCGCACGAGCTTGGAACACCGCTGACAGTCGTCGCAGGTCGCGCGAAAGACATCGCGACGGGTGAGCTCCCGGCTGGGGAGTCCACCGCGTCGGCGCAGGTCATTCACGATCAGGCGATGCGGATGAGCGCGATCATTCGCCAACTTCTCGATTTCTCAAGACAACGTCATGCCGTGAAAGCGTCGGTCAATCTGCACGACGTGGCGACGCAAGTGGCAAGCATGCTCACTGCGCTGACTACCCAGCGCGAGATCGAGCTTGTGGTCGAAGACAGCATTCCTGCGCCCGCGAAGGTCGACCCCACACAGGTTCATCAGATCATGACCAACCTGGTCATGAACGCCGTGCACGCAGTCGAGTCTCAAGGGCGCATCACCATTTCCATCGACGACGTAGTGCCCGTCGCGCCCGCGGGTATCCGGCCCGCGCGAGCGAACGGCTCCTACTTTCGAATTTCCGTCTCGGACACGGGCCCGGGCATCCCAGAAGACGTGCTTCCGCGCGTCTTCGAACCCTTCTTCACCACCAAAGCGATCGGAGAAGGGACTGGGCTCGGGCTCGCAGTCGCCTACGGTCTTGCAAGAGAAAACGACGGTTGGATTACCGCCGAGAACCGCTCCGAAGGTGGGGCGTGTTTCTCGATCTTCCTCCCCGCGTTGCACCCGGCATCCTTGCCGACGACAGGCCTCGAGGAGTAGACAGCGACTGTGACGCAAGCGCGCGTACTGCTCGTGGACGACGACAAGAGCCTGTGCGAATGGGTGTCGTCCAGCCTCGCACGCCGATCGTTTGCGACTCGCTGGACGACCAATCCGCAGGAGGCGTTGCAGTGGATCGAAGTCGATTCGTTCGACGTCGTGGTGGTCGATCTCAACATGCCGGGAACCACGGGACTCGAAGTTTGCCAGCGAGTGAACGCGAGCCGACCGGACATCCCGGTCATCGTCATCACGGCATTCGGCAGTCTAGAGACCGCGGTCGCTGCAATCCGATCCGGCGCGTACGACTTCGTGACGAAGCCCTTCGATCTGGACGTGCTCGCGATCGCGCTCAATCGAGCCGCGCAGCATCGAAACCTGCGTGAAGAAGTGCGGCGCCTGCGCGAGAACCAAAGCGCCGCAGATCCGAACGCGTTTCCGGGATTGCTGGGCGAATCCGCAGCAATGGTCCGTCTGCGAGAGCTCCTCGGTCGAGTCGCGGGTTCGGATGCGAGTATTCTGGTCACCGGTGAGAGCGGCACCGGGAAAGAGGTTGTAGCCAAAGGGATCCACGAGCTGAGCCCGCGTCGCGGGCACCCTCTCGTCGCAATCAACTGCGCCGCCCTCCCGGAAACGCTGCTCGAAGCCGAGCTCTTCGGACATGTAAAAGGCGCGTTCACGGATGCCAAGACCTCGCGTGCCGGACTCTTTCGCGACGCCACAGGCGGGACGCTTTTCCTCGATGAGATCGGCGACTTGCCACTGGGGCTACAACCCAAGCTGTTGCGCGCGCTGGAGCAACGAACCGCGCGCCCTATTGGTGGCAGCGTGGAGTTGCCTTTCGACGTGCGGATCATCTCTGCGACCAGTCGCGATCTCCAAGCCGCCGTCGAGGAAGGCAAGTTCCGCGAGGACCTTTACTATCGATTCAACGTCATCGAGGTCGAGACGCCACCGTTGCGTGCGCGCGGGAACGACGTTCTTCTCTTGGCGCAGCACTTCATCTCGCACTTTGCGGAGAAGGCGAAAAAGCCTCTGCGAGGAATCTCTCATGCGGCGGCTGAACGTCTCTCTGCGTACGCGTGGCCCGGGAACGTGCGAGAGCTGCGCAACTGCATGGAGCGCGCGGTCGCACTGGCACAGCTCGAGGACATTCGCGTCGAGGATCTGCCTGAGCGAGTTCGCGCATACCGCGCGTCTCACGTTGTTGTCACGGGCGACGATCCGACCGAGTTCGTCACGCTCGAAGAGCTCGAGCGCCGCTACATCCTGCGCGTGCTCGACAACGTCCAAGACAACAAGACGACGGCAGCGAAGATTCTCGGGCTCGATCGAGCAACGCTGTATCGAAAGCTCGAGCGCTACGGGTCCAAGTCGAGCTAGTCCATATTCATGAGTGCACCGTGACCCGAGTGCGAGCATGTAGGCGCGCGTAGCGTTCTGCGATCCGTCGCGTTTTGCGACACTCGAGGCGCCCATTTATCCTGCAATAATAACCTCGTAGACTGGCGTAGCGTTTGCGACGTAGGGGGCCAAATGGCACCCACATCACTCGGGTCTCGGTTCCGCGAATCGGGACGCTCTGCCGACCTGCTGAGCGGCTTTCTCGTTTCGCTCATTGCGCTTCCCCTCTGCCTGGGCATCGCGATGGCCAGCGGTTTTCCACCCGTCGCGGGCATTCTCACCGCGATCGTCGGCGGTCTAGTCGCCAGCCATCTCGGGAGCGCACCGCTGACGATCAAGGGCCCCGCCGCGGGCATGATCGTCATTGTCGCCGGCGCGGTGCTCGAGCTCGGCCACGGTGACCCTGCAACTGGATACTCGCGCGCATTGGCAGTGGGCGTCGTCGCCGGTGTGATTCAGATCATCTTCTCGATCCTACGCGCAGGCACCGTCGCTGAGATGATGCCACCGTCCGTCGTCCACGGAATGATGGCTGCCATCGGCATCATCATCATCGGTCGACAGTTTCACACGCTCGTCGGCGTGAAGCCCGAAGGGAGCGAGCCTTTACAAATGCTCGCGCAGATTCCTCACAGCATCGTGAACGCGAACCCGGAGGTTGCGCTCATTGGGATTGTCGGTCTCGCGCTGCTCATCGGGCTGCCCCTAATCAAGCAACCGTGGGTGAAGAAAGTTCCCGTTCCGATGGTCGTGCTCGTCGTCGGGGCAATCGGCGCTCTGCTTTTCGACTTCGAGCACGAGCACACGATGAAGTTTGCCGGGCACCAGTACCCTA
>CAZWQH010000228.1:0-8142 GCA_964635815.1 uncultured Sandaracinaceae bacterium | reverse complement strand
GCGGGTGCGCGTGCCCACCGGCTCACACGCACCCGTGTTGCCGACATCGTCGACCGTCATTCCGAAGATCGAAGTAGGAGAGCCCACGTTCGGCAGATAGACGCGGGTAGATTGATTGGGCAGCGCGGTGCAGCTGCCGCGAATTCCGTGGAAGCCGATCAAGTCCGTGCACCCCGCATCGCTGAAGAACATCACTCCGTCGGGCGTGTTCCCAAAGTCGATGGTGGCGTAGGCCTCCGCGGTGTTGTCCGGCGACGTGATGACGTAGCGATTGAAGCCTCCAACGGAGGTATCCCGCTCGACTGTCATGTTCACGACGCGACTCGCCGTGCGCGCCGCATTCATGCCCGTCATCTGGATTGCGTGACTGGAGGCAAGCAGAGGGACTCTTACGGACAGCTGTCCGTTGCAAGCGGCGCTTACGACCGCGACACCGTCTCTCTGCACGTCGAGGAACCCGCCCGGCTCACACACGGCGGCAACATCGAAATACGCCTCGCGTGTCCGGTAGTCGTTGAGAACGTCCGTGGGGAAATTCTTGTGCGGGATGATGGGGTCACTGACGTAGAAGAATGCATCCACGTCGATGAAAACGACTTCGAAACGCGAGGTCGGTATCTCGGATACTTGAAGTCGCACCGAAGTGACCCCGAGCTGTTCAGGCTCGAAGAAATCTTGTACCGAAACCTCCCAGCGCCCGCCTGCGCAAATCACGTTGGAGAACAGGTTTCCTCCGCTGACAAGAAGGTTTGCGCCATCCATGCACGCACCCCCGATGCGGAGGAACCCATCGCGGATCACCGTGCCGTCGGATGGGTACTCGATCAGACGCGGAGCGGCATCGATGGGGACGTCTGCGACCACGCGAACGTCGCCCCGCGAGTCCAGAACGTCCTCTGCGCCATCGGCGAGAGTGCCTGGGTCCACCGCATCGCCCGGAGCACTGGCCTCCACAACTGCAGCGTCGAGCGCACGGACATCGAGAACATTCGCGTCCACGCCCGCTTCTGCGGGAGCGTCGATCATCGGAACCGCATCAGGCTGTGAGTCCATCCCGACGTCCGCCGCGACACGAGCATCGCTTGCCGAGCTCGAGTCCGCACCGCGTCCGGCATCGACGCCAGCGCGAAAATTTACACGACCGCATCCGGCGACAGCTGTCAGCAACCAGACCGCTATCGCGACATTGTGGGTGGGCGTTCGATTCACCGGTTACCGCGCGCGGACGTCCCACGCTAACACGGCCCGCGCGGAATCAGTCGGGTCGGCGGTACGCGTATCGATACGGCCCTACCCCGTCTGAGAACACCGTATGAACGCCGCCATTTGGGTCCATCGCCATGGCAAAAGGCGCGGATGAAGTGTAGCGATCCACCACGCCAAACGGCTCGCTGCTCAGGGCGCCGCCCAGTGGCAGGCGATAGAACGTGAAGGAGCCGTCCGCGTCGACCGCCGCGAGGATGAATGCCGTGCCGGCATCGTTCACGACAACTCTCGTTCGAAGGGCCACCGCTAATCGGCTCGGTTCCCCTGCCACTCCGTCTACGATCTTGTAAAGGCTGGTCGTGCGCGCTGAGGTCGCTGCCGACGAGCAGGTTACGTACGCGACCGATCCCGAAACGGCCGCGATGCTCGGATACGCCGTAAACGCCTCGGTCCCGAGTTGAATCGGAGTCGACCAAGAACCACCAACCCGACGCGCGTAGAGCACCTCGGTCGCACCGCTGGTGTAGCTGCGGGTCCAAGCCGCATGTGTCACGCCATTGCGGATTGCTGCAACAAACTGTCCCGCCCCTCCTGCACTCGGTGCCGGGGTCACGCTCAGGTCTGTCGCCCCGGTCGTGACACGGGCCTGAGTCACCTGAAGTGGCGCTGCGCTCGTGGTTGAAAACGCGTAGAGCTCAGCCGTGTCGCTGGTGACAAGCACCGGCAACTGCCCGAGCGGAGTGAGAGACGTGTACGTGGCAATTGGGAGAGCGGCGTGGAGAAGCATCGCGGCGTTCGGGTCTGTCGAGCGTTGGGTCGTCGCCACGACGAACTGCCCTCCGTGCATCACGCTGCCTCCAAGAACTTGGTTCGTGGATCGACCGAAGTACTCGGTGCTCCAACCGGTTGCGGAGCGCGAGTCGTGCCGAAAGTCAGAGGTCGCGAGATGAACGTCGTTCTCGCTACTTGCGGCGATCGTGAGCGGGGAGGAGTTGGGCAGAGTCGCCGGCAGTGTCTCGAACCGCGTGGGACCGCATTGTCCGAGCGCGTCGCAGTAGCTCGTGCTGGCGCAGTTTCCGCACGTGCCGCCACATCCGTCGTCACCGCAACTCCTCTCATCACACGACGGCACGCAGGCCGGCTGCTCGATCAGCATCACGATGTGAGAGAACGTCTGGAACCGCGCGAGCATTTGAACGCGCTCTTCGGCGACACCAGACAGCGTCGGAAAGTCGAAGACCGCAGCGGTGTTGAACACCGTGGCAGGAAGCACGACGCGACTCCAAACGTCGTTTGCCTCGACGATCTGATACATGGATTGTGTGTGCATGATGCGCGGCTGATCGATGGAGCCGTACAGGAAGCTGCTGGTGTTGAACACCTCGGGGGAGACGACTCGCGCAGCGGCCGGGGCCGGCTCACTCGTGTCGAAAATAGCCAGCTCGGACCGCGGAGAGGTCTCGACGAGGATCTTCGTACGCCCCGTGGAATCCACGAGGAACGGACGTATCGCGAGCTCCGCCGCCGGGAACGTCTGCTGCATCGACCATGCGGCATCCGTAAGCACCCAATGCTCTGCGCGACCGAGCGTCGAGTTCCGGCCCAGCAGATGGACGCGGCCGCTCGAATCACGGGCAACGCGCTTCTCGAAGAACGCAGGCGTCGGAGTTTCGAAGGTCCACGAATCGCCGCTCCGTTTTGCGATGGCGGTGGCGGTCGGCGTACGCTGGTGAACGATGAGCGGAGTTCCGCTAGCATCGAAAATCAAGGCCGGAGATGCACCGACCGTTCCGGTGGTCGCAACCAAGGAAACCGACCATGTCCCCTCGGCATCGCGACTCGCGAAACGCAGATCCGCATTCAACTGATCGTAGTACGCAACGCTCGGTCGCCCTTGGGCGTCGAGTGCGAGGGTCACCTCGGGACTGCCTAGGCCACGGTCAACGGTCTCCAGTGACCAGCCGTATTCATCGCGACGGAGGTACTTAACGTCTTGTCCTTCACGAAACGCAATGTGCAAGACGCCCTGAGCATCGCGCGCAGATTGGAAGCTGTCGGTGTTCGTGGAAAGGGTGACTGGGTTTCGTTCGTTCGTCCAAGAGCCCGGAAGACACGCACCGTTCAGGCAACCTTCCGAGCAAGTCACGGAAACGGCTTGGTAGATGCACTCACCGGCGTTGCACCGTCCATACCGAGCGTGCTGAGTCGCAACTCGTGCGGACATGCACGTATTCGCCGGCGGAGAGTCGCATACTCCCGACCCGCACACAGGAGCGTTGCAACGCCCAGCGGTGCAACCCGTGGGGCACGCGATATCCGTTGGTGTGTACGCACAGCTCCCGTCGCGACACACGCCTGCGCCGTAGCGCCTTGCCACGTTCTCCGAGACGCACGAGTCCGCGGGCGGGCTCGAGCACGACATTCCCGCGCAGGGATCCGCAAGGCACGTGCCTCCGCTGCAGCCCGCCGGGCAAGTCTCCGAGCGTTGCGAATACGTACACGACCCGGAAGCGCACGTGCCGCTTGAGCTCCACACCCGACGTGTGTGCGAATCGATGCATGAGTTGACAGGCGGAGTCCTGCAGGTGATTCCGCTGCACGGGTCCGTAGCGCACGCGCCATCGACACATCCGAACGCACAGTTCTGGGAGGTGCCTGTGTACGTGCACGACCCGCCGGAGCAACGTCCAATCGCCGCAAACGTACGCACGGTCGATGAGTCGAGACAGACCGACTCGGGCGCGGCGTTGCACATCACGCCCGCACACGGATCCCCGCGACATGCGCCGTCTTCACAACCACGAGGACACGTCGTTCGCTGCGCATCGTATGCGCACGCGGATCCAGAACATCGCCCTTCGGCGGGGAACGAGACCAGGACATCGTCTTCGCACCGAGTTGCCGGAGGCGTTCGACACATCGCTGGTTCGCAGATCGGAGCTCCATCAACGGGCGGGGCTGCATCGGCAAGTACCGCAGCGTCCGAGCGCGCCGCATCCGTCGAAGCGCTACTCGCATCTTCATTGGGCAACGCGGAATCGCTCCTTGCGGAATCCGCGGAGTCTGCCGCATCGCTCGACGGGGCGATGGCCCCATCGCGAGAAGCTCCATCCTGTGCGCTCACGCTGGTCTCCGCTCCTGTCACATCGGAGACCACGCGAACATCTTGCCCGCTGCCTCCCCCGTCCACATCGGACCCCGGCGTGTCCACCTTGGGACCGCCGCCGCAGCCAATGACGAGCAAAGAGAACGAAGCAACAAGAGAAATCGCGCGCATCACCGCGTCATACGGCTAGGAACGCTTAAGCTTCCCCACACCAGAAGCGAGGTCAGGCCGAACGCGAAAGGCGCATTAATCCACGCGAATGGGTGGCAGCCGCAACGTTCGTACGTATGCGCGCGGGTCCGCGGCGTCGTGTTCGCGGCGCGTGTACGCGAGAACGAAACCATCGTCATGAGCGCCCAGTCGATACTCGGCGGGAAACGCGACACCATCCGCATTGACGATCTGCGCAAGCATGATGCGCGATGCACGAACGCGAAACTCGTACGGCGCGTTCGCGTCCGCAGTCGTCAGGCGGCCGACGCCAACACGATAGCCGACGATTCGATCGTAACCTGCTCCGAGGGTTCTCTCCGCGGTGGCCACGAGAAGTCCGTCGTCGTCCCGCACGAGAGCGACCTGACCGAGGGAGGCAGCGCTCGTCACGCGCGCACGTCGTCCAAACCCGTTCGCGCTCACATGTTGCGCGTCCAAGATTGCCCGCGCATCTGCGTCAGAACGCTCACGCGTCTCTGCGCGCAGCACCACAAAGCCGTCGTTCCATTCCATGCCTGCGGTCGTTCCGTCCGAGGACGCGTCATCCTTCACGTTCCATCGGATGGAGCCGTCCCAACCGAACGCCGTGGCGGCGAGATGCGCATTGCTCCGATCGGCGTGAACGACAAAGAATCCCGAGTTACCCGCAGTAAGACTACGCGCATTCACTTCGAGGCTACCGCTTCGGAAGGTCACGCGACTCTCGATGCTCGCGTCATCTGCACGCAACACCACGCACTCGAATGCATCCTGCTCGAGGCGTGACGGTCCGACGCGAAGCGAGCTGCACGACACGACGCGATTTCCGCGTTTGGCTATCAACGGAGGTCGAAACGATTCGTATGCGAGCTCCGGAGCCGAGCCAAACCGATGGACCGTTCGCTGGGCCGTGCTCGCAGGCTCGAGAGTCCAAACGTTCAGATTTCCGACTCCGATCACGTTTGGTCGCGTCGAACCGACGACTTCATTCGCGTAAGCAGTGCCCCCTCTCGCAACGGGAGGGGAATGCTCGCGCCAGCTGACCTCCGTGGCGACCACGTCGTAGCTCGTGGTTCCAGTACCTCGCAGACCGACGACATCGCAACTCGAGGTTCCGCATTCGAGTCCCGCAAGCAGCTCAATTGCGGGAGCGGACTGGATCATCGGTCCAAGCTCCCCAGCGAGTGTCATCGTGCGAAGCGCTCCGTCGTCCTGCCGCACGAGTACGATGTTCTCGGACAGGCTCCCGACGACCGCGGTTTTCGGAGGTGAGGTGATCATCGGCACCTCGGTGACCTCGCCGGCCGTCGTCCAATCCACCACACGGATTGGGTGGCTGTAGAAGATGCGAACGCCCGACGAAGTAGGAGTGCTGGCGAGCGTCTCATAGCTGCTGCGGCTCTCGATGCCTCTGTTCCCATCAAAGAGAACACGAGGCGCGGCATCGATCGGTGCAATCGCGCCTTCCCGGCTGACCGCGAACCGCATTCCCTTGATTACTTGCACGCCCGTCGGGCCTGCCGCGCTCGTAGCCCACGCTACGAAGAGCGTTTCGCCGGAGTACTCGGACACGATGCGAAACAGAGGGGAACCACTCGTCTCCCGTGTGTCAGGAATCCGGACGCATCCAGCCCCACCGCTGCAGCTTCCCGATGGATCAAATCTTCGAACCACGAGGTCCGCGGTCGGAAGCATGCGATACGCCGCAATCGCGCGGCCGTTTGCGAACGCCGTCGCAACTCCTTCGACGTGTTGATCGAGTGCTCGCCGCACGTGGTTGCTTGCCAAGCTGGTCAAGTCTTGCGCGGGCGGTGCAGTCAGAACCAAAACGGTTTGGTCGCCGACAGCGTTTGCTTGAGGGGAGACGAACAAATCGACGTTGAGGCCGTTTACGCTACCGCCTCCCTCGAGGGCGCCCTGCTCGGTCGGTAGAGTTGCGGTGCCATCGGCGTAATATGAAAGTCGTTCGACACGGCACGCGTATCCCAAGGTGCACGTCGCGAAATAAATCCAAGTAACCCGAACACCGTTCTCGTCGACTCCGTCGGAAACCGCCGGATCGGATCGAACGTACGCCGCCAGCAGACGAGGACGCTCGTCGAGTTGATCTCCCGCGTGATCGAAGCGAAGAGCGTACAGCGCGCGGCCATCCACCCAAACCGCGACGCGACCCGACACCGTCCTCGCAATTCGAACGGACCCAAAGGCCGAACGAACCGGACGAAGCGACTCGGCACCGAACGCGGGTTTCTCGTCCGACACGATTGGGTCGCCGATTGGCTCGTCGATGCGCGAAGGCGGGCCTCCGTCCGTACCGAGGACGACGACAGAGGAATGACACGCCGCGAGAACGCACGCGACTTGCAGCAACAGCGAGACTTTGACAAACGTCACGGAGACACCTGTGTGACAACGGGAGCTTCCGTCACTGCGGCGCAGAATCGAGTGCGGTACCTCACAGCGGCCCTCCGGAGACGACACCAGCTCCCGCGTGTTCGGTGGCGTTCATCGGAATTGTCGTCAGTGTTGCAACGTGTCAGGGCGGGCAAGAACGTGCGTCGCATTTTTGTGCGCGGCGTCTGCGTTCTTCAGTGTTGCGGCGAAAGCGCAGGAGCGTCCGTTGGGCTACCGGCCTGTTCCCACGCCCGGGCGACGCATTTCGTATCGCGCTCCCTCGGAGTGTCCCGCGCAGGAAGAGTTCTTGGCATTCATCTCTGCGCGCACGCCCAGCGAAGTGTTCGACGTCGAATCGATCAACATTGCCGTCGAGCTCGAGCGCCGCGGCGCCGGCTATCACGCAACGTTGCGAGTTCTGAACTCCGCTGGAGGCTCTAGTGGCGAGCGGACGTTCACAGGCACGACGTGTACGGCTGCGGCAGATGCTGTGCTGGTCGCCGTCACCCTGCTGCTGGGTGGAGATCCAAATGAAACTCCGGACCGCGCGGCTCCACCCGTCGACCCTCCGCCAGTTCAGCCCCTACCGATTCGTCGCGTCGAGCCGCCGCACGTCGAAATCGAGAGGCCACCAGCGCTACGTCGGTCGAAAGCGCAGGACGAACCTGTTCGCTTCGCGTTGGGTGCGAGACTCGAGGGTGTAGCAGGGCTCACTCCGAACATCGCGCTTGGCGGTGCAATCATCTCATCGCTCGAATGGCGATCGCTCGCGATCAAGTTCGATGCACAGTTTGACGCCACCGTGGTGCCTCTGCGCTTTGGGCTTCAGGGCGCAGGCCTGGATGTGCGCGTCATTCGAGGAACCGTAGCTGGATGCTATGCGCTCACGTCGGTTCATCTGTGCGCAACTGCGTCGGGGGGACTGGTCGAAGGCGCCGCGTTCGGTGCACCTACAGCACGCACTGGCGTCAACGGCTTCTTCGCGGTCGGGGCTCGCGCAGACGTGCTCTTTCGCCCAAGCCCGTCGCTCGCCCTCGTTGGCACCCTCCTCCTCGAGGTCCCGATCCTCCGCACAGAGTTTCTCGTGGGAACCATGCCCATCGCGGCCATCGGAATCATTACGGGAACTCTCGCAGTAGGTGTGCTGTTCGACTTGTCATGACGGAATCCCAGGGGCCGCAACAGATAGGTCGAGTTGGTCCCACGCGGGATCCAGAACCTGGCATGGGAGAAGCAGCATTGGT
>CAZWQH010000227.1:0-8205 GCA_964635815.1 uncultured Sandaracinaceae bacterium | reverse complement strand
ATGGCGAAGGCGCGAGAGCAGCGCGCGAATCAACTTCGCTCTGTGGAAGCGCTGGATCGCGCGTTGGACGGAATCTTTCGCCTAGGTGCGGACGAGGGCCGTCAGGTCCTCACGACCCTCGCGAGCGATCCTCGCACCTCCGCAAGCGCTGCAGCGCACATTCGCGGCCTGTTCGAAGAAGAACAGCGCACAGCGGAAGCAACCGCACGACAAGAAGCGGAGGCGCAAGCTCGCGCCGCTCGCGAGGCAGCTCAGCGAGCCGAGGACGAGCTCCCCATCCAGCTTGCTCAACGCGATGTCAACGAGGCGTTCGCCGTGCACGCCGACACGATCCGCTCGTGCGTCTCCGACGAGCTCACGCGAAATCCGCGCCTCGCGCAGGTGCGGCTGCTTTTCATCGTCAACGCCGATGGCAGTGCCCGCGAACATACCTACGCACCCAACAACGAGGCGTTCGTCACATGTTTGAAAGACACCGTGGAAGCGATCCGCTTCCCGCGTTCGCGCCGCCCACGCCAACGCGCTGCGTTTACGATCTCCGTTCAGGGGAACACTCATCGTGACGTCACCGCTGAGGTTGCGATTCCTTCGGATGCTCCATGGTGGGTGAAGATCGCAGGTCCGGTTGCGCTCGCAGCACCCGCAGCGCCCGCTACACAGATGCCATGGTGGCAACGTCGGCGCGCTCGATCCGCTGCCCCCCAGTTTGTAGCTCCGCCCCAACCACCCGGCCCTGGAACTGGCCCTGGCAACAACACAGGTGGACAGGAGAACCCCTGGTGGAACGGAAACGGTCAACGCCCCACGAATGGGACCACCGGAGCGCAACAACCCACAGGCACTCCTCCCGCGACGGGCACACAGCCGAATGGCACGCCTGCGAACGGAACTGGAACTGCGCCGGCCGGCACTCCTCCGGGCGAGACGACACCGGCGCAAAACCCGTGGTGGATGCCGACGCAGTAGCATCCGCCCCCCGAGCAGTCGCCAACAAACTCAGTTCAACTGGAGGATATGGCGCCGGCGGAACTCGCTGACGCGCGCCCGCAGGCGCGACAACGGGATGTTGTAGCTCGACGCGAGCTCCGCCTGCGTGCGAGGCGTGCCTCGCGTGCGAAACAGAAAGTAAGCAACCGTTGCCGCCACGGAAGGCGCGTCGCACGCGGTGTCGCAGGTCGAGAAAAACCGTTCGACGTCCATACGGACTGAGAGGAGCTCTTCGGGCGAGAGTCGTGCAGGCATCCGCTCGGCGATGAGCGCTAAGGTCGCCTGGGTCGGATGCTCGATCGAGTCGCGCTTCGAGACAGTCGTGGGTTTGGGGTGGTCTGTGTTGGGAACAACAGTCGAGCGCCGGATGACACGCACCCGATCGACGGGCCCTTCAGCGGCGGAATCGATCATGGGGCGAGTCGATCCGGCGTGCTCTTCCGTTGAGCTTCCGGAAGTGCTCACGGAAGTGTTTGACGAAGCGCCTGGTTTCGCTTCGATCCACTCGACTAGGTCCCGATACTCTTGATTGTGCGGTTGCGCGGCAAGCACGTCTTGCGCGAGCGAAAGCCCCTCTGCCTTGCGACCTAGCGTCGCGTAGCAGTGCGCCAAAGACGCCGTGATCTCCGGCTCGAGAGGTGCCAAATCGTGAGCTCGCTTCAGGTACGAGACGCCGCGTGCTGGACTCTCGAGCGCGACGTGAAGAAGGTGCCCCAGGTTGTGCAGATACCAGGCGTTTTGCGGATTGCACCTTATGGCGCGCAGGTAAGATGCGATGGCCGCATCGTAGTTGCCTAGGATCGCAAGACAGAGACCCATGAGCGCGTGCGCGCTCGAATCGTCGTCGCGAAGCGCGATCATCCGGCGAAGGTGAAGCGCGGCCTGCCACGGCTCTTCTTCGACGAGGAGCTCTGCCAAGTGGCGGTGCGCGAAGTAGGCTTCCTCGCATCCGTGCGGCGCGATCTCGAGCAAGTCGCGCAAGACACGAATCAAGTGTTCGCGGTCGTGAGCCGGCGCAAGGTGCTCACCGGTGTTCTCCTCGCGACTGGCGTCGCCGGAATCGAAGCGACGGTCGAGCGACGCAGTCGTCGCAAGGTTTCCCGTGGCGTGCGCGCTCGCGGCTGCCGAAAGGCCGAGCAGAGCTTCTGCTTCACGTCGAAGAAGGTCGAGAGGGTTCTCGTGTTGCATCGCGTGTATGACGATGGCCTATAACCTCGCGCACAACGCGTTGCAAGAGTGGAGGCGCGAAGCAGCGCTCAGATTTTTTTCTCGAGCAACGCGATCAAGAATCCACCGAAGTACTTCAACGGAGAATCACCGACGGAGCGTTCTGCGCGCACGATCAGATCGCGCACGATTGGAATGCGATGCGCGATCGCGGCAGGCGTAAACACGCGCACTCCGCGGTAGTCGAGGAGCGTGAGTTCAGGAGGGAGAAGACGCGCGACGGCGCCGGGAGAATCCCAACGCGTGTAGAGATCTGCTTCGGTGTGTCCGCGCCCGATCGAACGCGGACCAATCGCGCGATTCGCAAGGAAGCGAATGCTCCACGGATTGTAGAACTCGAGCGCAAGGTGCCCCCCGGGGCGAGTGACTCGCGACAACTCGCGAATGGCTTGTTGGATCTCGGGGACGTGTGCCAGCACCTTGAAGCTGCACACGAGATCGAAGCTCGCATCGGGAAACGGCAGCTCGGTAACGCTGCCGACCACAACATCCAATCCGCGGTCTCTCGCGCGAGCGGCCATTCCGGGAGAAAGGTCGACGCCCTTTGCGGTTCGGGCGGTGCGTGCGATCTTTTCGAGAATGAGTCCCGTTCCGGCGCCGGCCTCGAGGACGTCCTTGTCGCGTGCGTAGGACTCGATCGCGGCGAACTCGAGCTCGTCGATCATTGCGTGATAGCCACTGTGCCGCGGCCGATCGTACGTGGTGGCGAAATCGTCGTAATACGCTCGCGAAACGGATTCGTTCCCAGGGCGGTGCGGTCGATCACTCATGGAGGACGCTCGCATACACCGCTTCGTAAGAAGCCGCCATCCGCAGAGGATCGAACGCCGTTCGCGCGATGTCTTGGAAGCGTGCCGAAGCACTCTCATCATCAGCAGATTTCAACGCGGCAAGAACCTCGACTCCGACTGAGCCTTCGGACGTCTCGGCGCTTCTAGCCAAACCAAGATCGACGAGTTCCTCAGCAGGGGTATTTCTCAGAACCACAGTTGGCTTCCCGAGCAGCGCCGCCTCCACGAGCACGAGCGGGATATCCATCTTTGCGTAGAGGTCGTCCGATGGGAGCGCGACAACGTTCGCAGCGAAGATGAGATCGTGAATGTCCGTGATATCGCCGAACCAACGGACGCGGCGTTCAACGCCCAGGGTTTTGGAGAGCGCCATCAGGCGTTCTCGTGCCGCCGCTGCAGCTGAGGTCTTTGGACGACACGCACAGACGAGCAGCACGCCTGGATCGATCGCAGCGAGCGCACGGACACAACGTTCCGCGCCGCCACCAATTTCAAGATCACCTGGGTACAGCATCACGGCTGCGCCGGTCGGAAGATCAAAACGCGCCCGCGCCTGAGCCTGAGTCTCAGAACGCAGATGCAGGGCGCCCACGGCGGGAGGAATCCGGACGAGCCGAGTTCGGTCGAAGCCCGCTTCTGCGAAACGCAGCTCCGTGTGGCGGGATAGGACGACAACGCGATCGCCAAACAGCACATCGCGCAGGCGGACGTCCCCCCGAGGAGCACTGGCGACTGTCTGGACCGTTCGCTGCCTCGCAAGCATCGCAAGGCTACGGGCGACAGCAGAGGTCCGGGGGTTGGGTGCGAACAGAAAATGCCAGAGGTTGATCCTCATGCGACTCGTGAGAAGAACGCGCGCGACGCCGATGTTGTCCGTCGCCTTTGGCGCGAACGCGCTAGTTCTCTCGAACGCGATTTCTCGTTTCACGTGAGCCGCAAGGCCGTCCCCCTCCTTGGCAACTGCTCCATCGCGATGGGTCAGAACGGTGACCTCGCAGCGAGTCAGACTGTTGGCGAGATCGCGCGCAAGGTTCTTCGCGCTATCGTTCCACGGGGGCGCGACTGGCTTGGAGACGAGCAGCACGGACGGTCGGCTCGTCATAGGTCGCCCACATATTGCCCAAACCGTCGGGGGGCGCCACTCTACGCAGTGGCGCCAGTGCGTCGCAGGCACTTCGTCATCGAAAGCAAACCATGAGCGATACCGACGCAAAAGAGAAAGCGAACCCCGCGGGGGCGAGCTCGAGCGGTTCTTCTTCGGGCGCACAGCCTGCCGCTCCACGCAGCGCGGACGGCGACGCAAGCGACCGAAAATCGGAGCCTGCCCCGAGCTCGCGAGCCTCCCAGCCTCCCGAAGACAGCAGTCGACGGTCTCGTATCCCGCTTGAGCGGATGGTTCCCGAGCTCATCAAGCGAGGCATCGAGAAAGGTCTCGAAGCCGGGCTCGATACGCTATCGCACACGAACGAGACGTTGCGCGGAGTCGTGGGCGAAGCTCGTAAGGAGCTTCCGAGCGCGGTCATGAACGCGGTCGAAGACACGAAGAACAACATCGTACGCGTGGTGGGCCGCGAGGTTCGCGACTTCTTGAGCGCGGTGGACCTCTCGAAGGAGATTCAGAAGGCGCTTACGAGCTTGACGTTCGAGGTCAAGACGGAGATCCGATTCGTTCCCAACGAAGATGGAACCGGGGTCAAGCCCGAGGTCAAGACCGGTGCGACGACGTTCCGCAGTCGTGCGGATGACCGAGAGCGCGGCCGCAAGCGACGCCGCGAGCGGAAGTAGCGGCACGATCCTCGAGCGTGCGGCCGGCGGCGGGGTCAGCGCTTGAGGGCTTCCGCGAACGCATCAACAGCAACCCGATCCGCGGCGACTCCGTATCCACGCAGGCGGTTCTTTCCCTCTCGGATGTGGACTTCGAGACTTGCACGCCTGCTCATTCGCGCGGCCGCATAGAAAATCGAAAAGTCGAGACCCGCTCCAACCAACACCACGGCGGCCGCGACCCCCATGAGCCATGCGTTGACGTGCGTGAGCGCATCGGCGAACAACGAGACTCCCAGAAGCATCGCGAGTGCGAAGACGAGAAGTCCGAGGATCGCGGGCATCCGCCCGTAGTTGCGGTCTACGACCACGGTTCCAACCTCTGAGCGAGGAATGGATTGAACGGTCTCGCGCAAGACCCTCCCGAACAGCTTTCGTTTCGTCGTGATCGAGAGCGCGGATGACGTCGCAGCCATGGTGCGCTCAGAAGAGAGTCCGACGCACACGGCCAGCCCCTGACCGATCGCGCGGAGCGCAGCACCACCGCTGAGCACACGAAGGAGCGAGTCCGACCAGGCTCCCACCGGCGCAACCGAACCTGAGACGGTCGCTTGGAGCGAACGTCCGGCGGCGATTCGTGCGGCGAGTGGATGTGAGCTGACGGAAGCCACCGGGCCGAGACCTTCACCACCGTTCGCCCCTGCCAGAGCACCGAGTGCGACGGCGAGGTTCGCGGTGGGTGTCGCCGGATTTTCCGCCATCGACCGCAGCGCGGCCTGCGCAAACTCGCGCGTCACAGTCGTTTCGAGTGCCGAGCGCGCCCATTCGAGTCGGAACACTTGTTCTGACCAGCACGCTGCTCGAGCCCATTCACCGTGCGAGATGGATGACGCCTGGATACGCGTCGCCAAACCGGCGTTCGCGAGCCCAAGCAACAGATCGGCCTCGGTGCTCGTGCGTTCCAAGTTCGAGATGATCGGAGCGATCGCACCCAGCTCTGTCTGGGTCGCGCGTTCGTCTAGTCCCGCATCTGCGGCGTGCTTGGTAACCCACCCGTCCTGCGCCACCGTCCAGCGCGCTTGAGCCGCGTGAACCAACGTGTCCACGACCACGGTAGCCGCGCCGCGCGTCTCGGCGTCGGTATTCGGAGTGGTCTCCGCCGAAGGGCCATCGGTCACTCGCCGCCCTCCTTTTCTGGATCTCCGTCCAACGCGGGTGGCGTGGGCAGCTCGACTTCATCCGTGTCACGCGACGCGACCGCTTCGTCCGACGCAGACGCGTGACTAACGCCTGCAGTGTTTTCGGGCGGGGCATGCACGAGTAATTCCTCCGCGACTTCCGGTTCTACAAAAGCGGTGGCCATGGTGTTCCCGAACGCTGACGCCGCGTGCGGCCCCTCGGCTAGCTCCGGGAGCACGGTTGCGCGCGAGTAGTACTCGCTCGCGAGATACCAACGCTGACCCCGAGCGACCAGAATCTTCATGACCGCTGCAACCGGCACGGCGA
This sequence comes from uncultured Sandaracinaceae bacterium, assembly GCA_964635815.1. Classification (GTDB taxonomy): domain Bacteria; phylum Myxococcota_A; class Polyangia; order Polyangiales; family JADJQN01; genus CAZWQH01. The sequence continues at coordinate 1,930 of CAZWQH010000227.1, read as the reverse complement.
GCAACACACCCACGAAACCCGCGAGCTCACCGCCGACCAAGAGAGCGATCAGTACCCACACTGCAGAGAGACCGACTTTGTCTCCCACGATCTTCGGCGTGATCACGAATCCTTCGAGCGTCTGCACGACCGCGTAGCAACCAATGACCGCGATGATTTGCGACCAACTGTGGAAGTCGAGCAGCGAAACCAGAAGCGCGAGGACGATCGCTACACCACCCCCGACGTAGGGGATGAACGACAAGAGCCCCGCAACGATGCCGATCGGAATTGCGAGGCGGACACCCGCAACCGCATACAAGCCCGCGTAGAGGACCGCGAGGATGATCATCACGGTGAGCTGTCCTCGAAAAAACTGGCCGAGGACCGAATCGATCTCCGTAGCCACGCTGACAACTGAATCCCGGCTCGCACGGGGAAGAAGGTCATCGACGCTCCGAACAATTCTCTTGAAGTCGACGAGGAGATATCCGGCAAGAACGGGCACAATGAGGACAGCTGCGAGGGTGCCCAAAGCGCTCGCGGCGCCCTGCGCCAGGTAGTTCACCAACCACGTGGCGGGACCTAGCGCTCGCTGGGCCAGCTCGGCTCCGTGCGATCTGAGGACGTTCACAGCCTCGGCGACCGAGTTAGGGATGGGCACCCCCTTCCAGCGGAGCCAGCCCTCGAGACCACTGATGGCCGCCATGATCCGGTCGGGCAGCTCCGTCGCGAACGCCGCAAGGTCACGCGCCGCCAACGGAACGACGATCAGCGCGACTAAGAGAATAGCGGCTATGCAGCCGCCAAACACGATTGCCGCGGCGACCGCCCGCGGGACCCGACGCTTCTCGAGCCATGTCGTTGGAGGGTCGAGGACGTACGCGAGGAACAGCGCGATGAGAATGGGCGGAAGGGCGCCACGCATCGCGTAGAGCAGCAAACCAGCAATGAGACCCGCGATCCCGAAAAACACGAGACGCCGCTGTAGAGTCGAAAACGCGGTCACGGCGTACGTGTACAGCAGCGAGGCCAAGACGCAAAGCGGCCGGATTCGGAGCTGGTCGTTGATTCTCTGCGAACGTGCAGGAGTTTTGATAGGCTCGCGGCCCCATGAAGCGCATCGACTTTTACCTGCAGCATCTCTTCAAGCACGAAGCGAACGAAGTCGTCCTCGCCTCCGCAAAGCCTGTTGTCTTCCGTTTCGCTGCCGGTGACAGGCAGTCCAACACGCCGATCGATCACGCGACGATTTCGCAGCTTGTCACGGAGGCGGCCCCCGCATCGGCGCTCGATCAGATCACGAAGGCGGGAAAAACCAAGTTCACCTACACGGGTGATGCCGGGTTGCCTGCGAATGTGACCGTCGAAGCGCTCGGACCCGGCAACTGGAAAGTCTCGCTTGCCCCCGCAGGTAAGACCGTCGGCATGGACGATGCGCGGCCGGCTGCCGCGGCTGCTCCAGCGGCGCCGCCCCCGAAGAAGGAAGAGCCAAAGAAGGAAATTCAGATCGTTGTCGAAGGCGAGCCGCGCTTGAACCGCTTCCTTCGCATGATGATCAAGGTTGGAGCGAGCGACCTCCACATGTCGTCTGACGAGACGCCGCTCATTCGCCACGACGGCGAAATGCGTCCTCTCGAACCAGGCTCCGCGAAGCTCACCACGGAGCAGCTCAAGGACATCTTGATGGAAGCGGCGCCCGAGCGATCGCAGCTCGAGTTCGCGGAACGAAACGACGCCGACTTCGCGCACATGATTCCGGGTGTGGCTCGCTTCCGTGCGAACTACTTCCTGGACCGCAAAGGCATCGGCGCAGTTTTTCGCCAGATTCCGTTCGGCATCATCTCTCCGGAGAAGCTTGGATTGCCGAAGCAGGTGCTCGACCTTTGCTACCTAAGCAAGGGGCTCGTCCTCATCACCGGTCCGACCGGAAGCGGTAAGTCGACCACCC
>CAZWQH010000226.1:0-8238 GCA_964635815.1 uncultured Sandaracinaceae bacterium | reverse complement strand
CTACGACTGACAGCGTGTGATGACTGCGCGCCATCGGGAGATTCGCTTCGGAGCGCAGGTCGGAGAGATTGCCGTCCGCATCGATGCGGAGGCTGATAACGCTGTTGGTGAGATTTTGTCCTAGCGAGCCGCCGACAAGATAGAGACGCCCATCCAGAATCCCGACCCCACCGTGAAGGCGAGGCTGCGTGAACGCATTCATTGGGCTCGCGCGAGTCCAGGTTGCGATGCGTCCTGCGGCAGTAAAGTCGCCCTTGAGAATGAGGGGGTTTGCGGTCGGGCCGTCCGAGTCCGAGCTCAGGCCCATCGTCAGATACACATGCGTGTCGGTCAGCACTTGCCCGTGAAATCCAAGCGGCAACGGAAGCGCAGGCTCGTCTTCCCAAGCTCCAATGGCTCCGTCTGTTCCGATCGCGGCGGACCGCACCTCTGCATGAACCGACATAGCCGAGGTCGTCTGCGTAACGCCGCCCACGACGAACAGTCGCGGTCCGGTGGGCGTTGCCCGAACGAACGACGTGTGATGGTCGATCTTCGTTGGATAAGCGGTGCCTGTACGCCACGCGATGGCCAGTACGCCTTCCGTCTGATTCTGTCCTGAGTCGCCACCAGACTGGGCTGTGTCCTGCTGCACTGAAGCGTCGATAGTCGCAGCAGAGCTGCCAGAGCAAGCGGAAGCGAGCGATGTGAGCACTGCGATCGCGCCTGACGCGCGAGTGGGGAGGGTGATCATGGACCGCGGTCAAGCAATCTCCGATCCAAGCAGCAGCTGCTTGGAATCCGAGATCGAGGGGCCTAGGTTCCGGCCATGAGCGGACGTAACCACTGGATGATCACCGGAGCGAATCGAGGCATCGGCGAGGCTTTGGTCACGGAAGCGACAAAGCGCGGATTTCGCGTCACGGCTGTCATGCGAGGAGAGGCTACGTCCAATGTGGGGACGAGCGTTCGCGTCATCCGGTGCGACGTTACGAGCGCGTCCGACGTGCGCGCTCTTGCGAATGAACTCGCGAACGAGTCGATCGATGTTCTGGTGAACAACGCCGGCGTCTATGGCAGCAACAGTCGACTGGGCGAGTTCGACTTCGACGACATGCTCGCGACGTACAAGATCAACGCGCTTGCGCCGCTTGCGATCACGCAGGCTGCGCTACCCGCGTTGACGCGCTCGCCGGGCTCACGAGTCATCAACGTCTCGTCGATGATGGGATCCATGACCGACAACACGTCCGGCGGCGCGTACGGCTATCGCATGTCGAAGACCGCGCTGAACATGGCGACCGTGAACCTGGCCAAGGACCTCGCGCCCCACGGCATCTTGTGCGCGGCCATCAATCCGGGTTGGGTTCAGACAGATATGGGGGGACGGGGTGCTCCCACGAGCGTGGTGGAATCCGCGAAAGGAATCGTGGATCGCGCGATTGCGCTCACCCCCGAGGACAGCGGTCGGTTCCTCGACTATCGAGGGAGTGCGCGCGAGCCATTGCCTTGGTAGATAGCCGCCATGACACTTCGCGAAACTCTGGACGCCGACCTCAAGAAAGCCATGCTCGCCAAGAACGAGGACGAGAAAAACGTCATCCGGATGGCCAAGGCTGATCTGCTAAAGTTCGAAGCAGACAACGGACGCGCGCCGTCGGAAGAGGAATCGCTCGGCATGCTTCAGAAGTCGGTCAAAGGTCGCAAGGATGCCATTGGCCAGTATCGGGCCGGTGGTCGCGCGGATTTGGTCGAGAAGGAGGAGCTCGAGCTCGCTATCCTCCTTCGCTATCTCCCGCAGACCATGGACGAAGCCTCGACACGCGAGGCGATCATCGCTCTCTCCAAGGAACTCGGGCTGACGACGAAGAAGGAGATGGGCGCGCTCATGAAGGCCGTGAAGGCCAAGCATCCCGGAATTGATGGACGCATAGCGTCTCAGGTCGCGGCCGAGATCCTTACGTAGCGGACCAACAGGTCATGCGCCGCGACGCCGCATTACGAAAACCTCTTCCATAGTATTTCGATAATAGTAGAAATACCGAAGCGATGATTGCCAAGCTTGGTCGACACTCTGAGCAGTTCAGCGCGCTTGGGCATTCCGCGCGGCTCGCAATTCTGCGGTACGTGGTGCAAGCAGGCTCGGACGGAACAGTCGTGGGCGACATCCAATCCGCTCTCGGGATTCCGGCATCCACGCTTAGTCATCATCTCGAGAAGCTCGCTTCAGCTGGCCTGCTTGGTCAGCGTCGCGACGGAACGTTTATCTACTACGCGGCCGAGTACGAGACCCTCAAAGCCCTCACAGACTACCTCTGGGAAGACTGTTGCAAGCGAGGGAAGCACGAGAAGAAGTGTTGTTGAGATAGGAAAAACGACCATGCAGATCCTGAAGCCCCACGTCTCGCTCAATGTTTCAAACGTCGATGCAGCGGTTGCGTTCTACGAGAAAGCGTTCGGTGTGGCGGTCACGAAGCGCCGACCGGGGTACGCGAAATTCGATCTAGAGCAGCCGTCGCTCAATCTCTCGATGGTGGAAGCGGCGCGAACTGGGGTAAACGCCAGCCACTTCGGAATTCAAGTTGCTCGCACCGAGGACGTCCTCGAGGCGAAAGCTCGTTTCGACGCTGCTGGATTGAGGACGGTAACGGAGGACGGCGCTGCGTGCTGCTACGCCGTTCAAGACAAAGTGTGGATCGCGGATCCGGACGGAAATTCTTGGGAAGTCTTCGTCGTGAAGGGTGAGTCGACGGAGATGGGGATCGGGACCGGTCCTGTGGCGGACGCAGCGATGCCGGCAAAAACCAGCAGTAAGAATGGCTGCTGCCCAAGTGCCCAAGAACTTTAGCCTGTCTCGCAGGCTCGCAGCGGAGGCGCTCGGAAGTGGGCTGCTCGTCGCGTGCGTCGTGGGATCCGGAGTCATGGCGGAGCGGCTGTCTCAGGGCAACATTGCCATTGCGTTGCTTGCAAACGCGATTGCGACGGGAGCGGGCTTGGTCGCGCTCATCCTCTCGTTTGGTGCAATCTCAGGCGCCCACTTCAATCCGGTGGTTACGCTTGCGGAAGTGGCGCTCGGGCGTTTCCGCTGGCGCGACGGGGTGGGCTACGTCGTTGCGCAAACGTCGGGCGCGTGCGTCGGTGCCGTCGTCGCGCACGTGATGTTCTCGTTGCCACTGATCTCTGCGTCAACGCATGTGCGTGCAGGGACGGCGCAGCTCGTAAGCGAGTTCGTTGCCACGTTCGGGTTGCTTGTCGTAGTTCACGGATGCTCGCGGACTCGACCTGATGCGGTTCCCTATGCCGTTGGAGCCTACATCACGGCCGCGTACTGGTTTACTGCGTCCACGTCGTTTGCGAACCCCGCCGTGACGATTGCTCGTGCCCTTACCAATACCTTTTCGGGAATTCGAATGACCGATGTACCTGGGTTCGTCGTGGCGCAATTGTTCGGTGCAGGTGCGTCGATATTGCTAACTACCTGGTTATTGCGAGACGCCTCGTTCAGCAATTCGACGGAGCGCGGGAAGGACGCGTGAAGGCATGAGATCGCGAATCGCTAGTCTGGAAGATGCGGTCGCGATCACGCGTATCTACAACGAAGGCATCGAGGATCGAGGCGCGTCGTACCCGGGTGTTGTGGTCGAAGACGAGGTCGACGTTCTGGCTCTTGCCGAGACGACATCCGTGTGCGCGTCGAGAGGCTAATCGCCCGCGAATCTTGGGAGGCCTAGCTCTTCACTCGGGCGTCGGGACGAGGCTCTCGAGCGAGGACTTGCGATGTTTGGACCTGCTTGCAGGGCCCGAACCAAGCGAAGTCGACGAGCGACCCGCGGCGCCGCGCATCTTGATGATGCCGAGTGCCGCGAGCGTTCGGATGACGGTCCACGAGGGATCGATCTCCCACCAACGAACTGCGAAGTTCGGAGAATCGGAACGACCGTGGTGGTTGTTCTGGTACAGCTCGCCAAGTGTGATGAAGTCGATCGGCAACGTGTTTCGCGAGGCGTCGCCTTCTGCGAAGTTGCGATACCCGTACTTGTGACCGCACCAGTTCACGATAGCTCCGTGGATCGGACCCATCAGGTAGTGCGCGGGGACGAGGAGCGAAAACGCGACCGCGAGGGGAATGCTCGCCGTCGCGATCACGGGCACGAGAAAGAGATACGGAAGCGTGTAGAGCGCGCCGAATCCGATGCGAGTAAACCAAGAGTCCGCGATTCGATCGAGCGCGGGCCACGACGGGAGGTTTGCCGCAAAGCGGGGCTCGAACTCGATCGTGTTGTGAACCAGCCCGGAGTAACGCTCCTTCGTGTGCCACATCATCGTCAGGAAGTTTGGAAAGCGCACTGGACTGTGCGGGTCACGATCCGTGTCGCTGAACGCGTGGTGCTCGCGATGCAAGACCGCGTACGCGTGCGGAACCAAGTACGACGCGCCCTGCGTGATCCACGTCGTGAAGTAGAAGAACCGCTCCCAGCCCTTACTCATCGTGAAGTAACGATGCGCGCCGTAGCGATGCAGGAAGAACGTCTGCATGAAGACCGAGGTCCACCAGTGGAGGACGAAGAACGAGAGGAGAATGGTGCACGCGATGAAGGGGGTCACGGACCAAACATCCAACCTTTTTCATCAGTTGGACGTGTAGGGATTGTCACGATTCCGTCATGGGCCGAGGGCGTCGCTCAAGAAACGAGACGTAACTCACGCGTGTGCGTCTAACGCCGACATGTGAAAACGCCGTCTGCGCGCGAATTCACGACCGCGCGGGTCGGGAACCACGGTGGTGTCTCGCGGGCTACAGTGCGCCTCTCTCGAAAAATGGAAATCGAAGACCTTCTCAAACTCGCTCGCAGATGGACCGACGAAGACCCCGACGCGCTCACGAAGCAAGAGGCGCTCGATCTCATCGCAAAGAGTGACACGGACACCATTCGCGATCAGTTCGGATCACGCGTCGAGTTTGGGACGGCAGGCCTTCGCGCTGTCCTCGGTGCCGGTCCGAATCGAATGAATCGCGCGGTCGTTCGATTCACGACATCGGGTCTGGCGCGGTACTTGATCCAAACCGTTCCCAAGGCGCAACTGCGCGGCGTAGTCGTGGGATACGACGCTCGCCGGATGAGCCGAGAGTTCGCGGAAGACACAGCGCGTGTTCTAGTCGGTCACGGGTTTCGCGTGACGCTATTCGATGATGTCGTGCCGACACCACTCGTTGCGTTTGCGTGCAAGTCACACGGCGCTGCGGCGGGAATCGCGGTCACCGCGAGTCACAATCCGCCTGCGTACAACGGGTACAAGGTGTACTGGGAAAACGGCGCGCAGATCATTCCTCCGGTGGATGGAGGTATCGCGAAAGCAATCGCGGGCATCACGTCGCTCGCGGACGTTCCACTCGCCGAGCTGCCTCCCGTAACAGCGCGCGCAGCGATCGAAGCCGAGTACCTCGAGATTGTGCGTCGCCTCGATCCTCCGGAAACACAACTATCTCCCCCGATCGTTGCGGCCTACACCGCGCTCCACGGTGTTGGCGCCTCGCTGTTCAAGCGCGTCGCAGAGATGCCACAAGTTTCGCGGATAGTACCGGTGCCGGAGCAAGATGCCCCCGACGGTGCTTTCCCAACTGTAGCGTTTCCAAATCCAGAAGAACCAGGCGCGTTGGATCTGCTGCTACGCACGGCGCGCGACAACAATGTCGATGTGGCCCTCGCGAACGATCCCGATGCGGATCGGCTCGCCATGGCGTATCGCGCAGCGGACAAGGAGTTTCGAGTCCTGACCGGGAACGAGCTCGGACAGCTGCTCGCGGACTACGTGCTCGAGCGCAGGATTGGCGTGCCGCCCGGTTCGAGTGAAGCGAGATTCGTCGTGTCGTCGATCGTTAGCTCGCCCATGATCGACCCAATCGCCAAGAAGCACGGAGCCAAGTGGTACCCAGCGTTGACCGGTTTCAAATGGATCGCGAACACCGCGATCGATCGAGCGAAGGCCGGCGAGCGATTCGTGTTCGGGTATGAAGAAGCGCTCGGCTACACCATCGCTGACGTGGTGCGCGACAAGGATGGAATCTCCGCCGGTCACATCGCGCTGCGCATGGCGGCTTGGCACCGCGCGCAGGGACGCACACTCGGAGATGCTTGGATCGCCCTTGCGCGTGCTGTGGGCTACTACGTGAGCAAGCAGATCGCGGTGACCGCCCCGGGCGCGCTCGGACGTGACCGGATCCGCACGATCATGCGAACCTTTCGCGAGACGCCAATCTCGTCATTCGGTCGTTTCTCGGTCGAACAAACACACGATCTCGAGCGACGCGACGCCGACGGACGGCCTGACAACGCTTGGTCCCTGCCGACCACAGACCTTGTGGTTTTCATGCTCACCGGGGGGCATCGCATCATGCTTCGGCCGAGTGGAACGGAGCCAAAGATCAAGTACTACTTCGACGTGCGTGAGGAAATGATCGTGTCGGAGCCCGCAACCGCCGCGCGTGCGCGGGCCGAGGCCAAGCTCGCAGAAATCGTGGACGCGTTTCTGGATTCGGAAGCGATGCGTCTTGCACAGGCGTCGCAGTCGGAGAACCTCTGATGGCGCGAGCCTGGATGCGACTTAGCCAGCTCACCCAAATCGCTGCGCTGGCGTTTGTCTTTCACGCCGCCGTTGCACGCGCCCAGTCGTCGACGTCTCAAGACGTGACTGCCTTGCGCACTTCCCTGACGATGGCGCGGTATCCAAACGTGATCGAGTCCGCTCGCGCTCTGCTGCGGCGCACAGATCTGCGGGCTGCAGAGAGAAACGAGACACTCGAGATCCTGGCGACGGCACAGCTTGCGACGCGTGCGAATACGGAGGCTTCCGCGACGCTCGCGGAGCTGTATGCGCGAGATCCGGAGTACCGGCTTGCGGACGGAAGCGCGAGCCCGCCTGTGGTTGCAGCTTTTGCGCGAGCTCGCGAACGCGGGCCTGCGCGTGTTCCAGTGAGCCTTGTGGTGTCTGCATCGACCACGGAACCCGTCATCCAAGTCGAGGTAACAAACGGTGCGCACGCAGTGCACCAGGTGCGCCTGACTTATGTCGGCCCACTGAGCTCGCTTCCACAGGTCAGCAGCACGCTCGACGAGAACGCGCATGCGGAATTGCCTGTGCGTCTTGGGACGCACGGAGACGGCGTTACGCCGGTGCCGTACTACATCGAGGCTCTGGCGCCTTCGGGGGCTGCAATTGCAAACGAGGGTACGTCAGAACAGCCGCTGACGTTCACTCCGATGGGTTCCGGAAACCACATGGTGACGCCTCCGCTGCCTCCTGCGCATGAGATTGTTCCGCCCGTCGATCCTCCGACGGAGCGACCCGAGGAGCCTGTGCAGACACTTCCCGTCGAGACCGAGCCAGCTCCTCCGCAATCGAACGGTGGCGGTGTGCTCGAGAGCCCATGGTTCTGGACCGTCGTCGGTGTCGTCGTCGTGGGTGGTGGCGTGGTTGGTGGGTACTTCTTGTTTGGTCCGCCAAGTGAGCCTCAGGGTGGATCGCTAGGCACCATCCGCCTCTAGCGGCGGTACCGCACGAAGAAGAGCGCACCATGCGAGGGTCGCTTGCGGCCGCGAGCAAGCGAGAAGGTCAGCCGAACTGCGGAGCGAGAAGCGTTTTTGCGAAAGCGCCCCAGCGCGTTGCCCGATCGGCGTCCGACTTCGCGCGCTGCGCCATTGCGACCTCGTGATGCATCAGCGGACGTGTGCACGCTTCTGGAAGACGCGTGAAGAGCGCGTGCGCACGGCGCTGGTACTCAGCGGAAAACGTTCGACCGATGATCACCGCTGCGGCCGTATCGATCCTTGCGAAGAAGTCGTCAGGCAGCTCCATCGCTCGATAGACGAGCTGCACGTCGACACCGGTCAGGTATGCCGTTCGGCGCACATCGCCGACTGTCCACACTGGAAGCACTTCACCGCGATCGAGATCCACGCCAATTCGGCGGGCATCGAGAACGACTTCGCGCCGAAGGCCGTCGTCTTCGAGATCGAGCACGACCTCGCGAACGGGCTCCTCGATGCGCATGCGCTCTTTTCCGAGCAGCGGAGATACTGCCTTCGTCACGATGGAGACTGCGGACCGCCAGCGAAGGCGGTCTGGAACGCGCGTACGAACCTCGCGAACCGACTGCTTGAGCTCTCCCCGCCGACCATGAAACTTCACAGCATCTGTTACGCGTGCGCCCTGCATCAGCATTACTCCGTCCGTTCGTTCTTACGGGGAATGTGTGAGTTT
>CAZWQH010000225.1:0-8250 GCA_964635815.1 uncultured Sandaracinaceae bacterium | reverse complement strand
GTACCCGTGAAGCTGCCGACGACGAGCACGAGGCCGCCGTTCCGCAGGGACATGGACTCGATCCGGATGACGCCCCCGGAGGAAGTGATGAGCGGATATGCAGAGGATGCATCTGGGCCCGGAGACGGCGTGTCCGCGGAATCGGGTGCGGCGTCGCCGGTAGTGGCATCACCTTCGGCGTCGAGTGCATCAAACGGGAAGTCAGCGTCAGCAGCGGCACCAGTCTCGGACGCGTCCGCACGCGCGTCCATCGCTGTGGATCCTGCGTCGACACCCACGTCGGCGAACGCCTCCGACGTAGAAGGAACATCGATTGCTTGCGAGTCTTCCGCATCGAGCATCGCGGTGAGAGCGTCGCGCGAGCCACTTTCTGCACTGGAGTCCAGAGAAGTTTCTGGTGGCCGCTCGGCTACCGTATCGAACGCCTCTAGCTGCGAATCGCTATTGAATCGCCCATCAAGACCGGAGTCGAGGCCGCGGTTGACCGGATCGAGTCGGATGCGCCCGCAGCCCGCCAGAAGCAAAACAGCGGCGCCGAGCACAACGCCACGATTCAGACGTGCTCGGATCGGACGGCGGCGCACTTGCTGACTCTACCTGAGTTGGGTCCGGGGACGGAAAAGTTGAAAACTCCGTGACAAAGCACCAGCATCGCCGGCGTGACCAACACGCCTGTAGTCGAGAGCGCTCCTAGCGCATCGGGCGAGCTCTCTCGCGTGGAGACCGTCGTAAGCGCGGGAGCCCTGCTGGTGTACGTGCTCTTCCACTTGTGGGAACAGTGGGCGGCGCTTGGGGGACGCGCGGCTTACATGGATCGCGTGTCGATGACGCAGTCGATGCCATGGGTTCGCGGCGGGGTGATCGCGATCGTTCTAGGAACCCACTCGGTTCTTGCACTGCGTCGCGCTTTGCGTGACCGCACGTCCGGCGGATACAGCTCGATCGGAATGCGACGGTTGCAGATGATTACCGGGCTACTCTTGCTCGCGTTCATGGTGTCGCACGCGTTTCACGTGTGGCTTCCCACCGCGCGTGCTGCCTCCCCCGTCCTCGGATACGACATCTTGATGACGGACGCGGGGCGCCTCACCTGGATCGTCGCGTATGCAGGCGGGATCGGTGCGTTGGCTTTCCATCTCGGCATCGGGCTTGCGCGCGTGTTCGCGGCCGCCGGGGGTGTGATGTCCAAAGGCGCGGTCGGCGCGGCAGTTGTCGTCGCGCTGGTGATCTGGATCGCCGCCGTCAATGTGACCTCACGATACGTGGTTGGAAAAGCGTTCTTTGGCGAGCGGTTTTCCTTTCAGACTTCTCCCCCCCAGGCGAGTAGTGATAAAGACGCGAAGCAGCCGTAAGGAAGCTGCGTGCACAGGTAGAGCTCTATGCATCGAATATACGCAGTCGCGATCAACACGTTTCGCGAAGCCGTTCGAGACCGTGTTCTCTATGCTGTCCTCGGGCTCGCGTGCGCGATTCTGCTTTTCACGTTGTCACTTGCCGAGCTGTCGTTGAATGAAGAACGAAGAGTGGTTGCGGACGTCGGCCTCGCATCGATCTCGTTCTTCTCGGTTGTCATGGCAGTGTTCCTAGGCTCGTCCCTCCTCTACAAAGAAATCGAGCGCAAGACACTCTATGTGATGCTGCCCAAGCCGATTGCGCGTGAGGAGTTCCTGATTGGAAAATTCTTCGGCATCGTCCTGACCGCGAGTGTGTTCATCGCGCTGATGGGCGGCGTCCAGTTTTGGGTCGCGAGCATTCAGTCTGGCGCCAAGATTCTGTGGGTCGCGTGTGTCCCACTGATGCTCGGTGCGGTTGGTGGGCTCCTTTTCTGGAAGATGCGCGACCGAACCCGCGCGCTCGCCTTGCTAGCGCCTCTGGTGTTCGGCAGCTTTCTGATACTCGCAGCAGTGTCCGGAGTCCTCGTGCAACCGATGGCGCTCGGCATGACGCTCTTCGTCGGGGAGGTCGCGTTGCTCACCGCGATAGCGCTCTTGTTCTCCTCCTTCTCAACTCCTTTCCTAACTGGTGCGCTCACATTGGGTGTCTGGCTTGTGGGTCGTTCGGCGGGCGACATGGCGGTGATGAAGTCGCGCGCGCTCTCTCCAGCGATACGCGCGTTCGTGCGTGGCCTTTCTCACGTGGTTCCGAATTTCAACTTGTACGTGCCGGGCCGCTACGCGCTCGAAGAAGGACTCGCTAAGAAGGGCGGAGTTTTGCTCTACACCGCGTCCACGTTTGGGTACACGTTGCTTTACGTGACGGTGATCATGGCTTTCGCCGCAGTCATCTTCCGTCGAAGAGACCTCATTTGAAGCGATTCGACCCGGATGTGGTGGCACTCCTCGCTACAGTGGTCGGGGTTGCGTGCGTTACGTTCACCGCGCGCACCGTAATCGTGTCCGCCGTCGAGCTCGATGCGGGAACGCAGGCCGGCGCAGAGGGGCGTTTGGACGCGGCCATCATTCGTCTGCGACGCAGCGCGTCTCACTACGTTCCCCTCTTTCCGTACGGACAGCGGGCCATCGGCGCTCTCCGTGAGCTTTCGGCGCGTGCAGAAGCCGCGGGGCAGCGAGCGATAGCCCTTCGCGGGTGTCGTGCGATGCGTGGGAGTGCCAATGCTGCCCGTTCCCTTTGGACTCCGTACGACGTCGAGAGTGCGTTTGCGAACGACTGCATCGCTCGCCTGGGACCCGTCGTCGATCCCGACCCTGCGCGAAGCTTCCAGGGTCAGAGACCCAAGGAGTCGGACGCGTTGCGAACGGTTCTCGATGCACCGCTCCGTCCACGCATGCTTTTCGCGGTCCCTGGGGTGCTTGGTTTTCTCGCGGCGGCAGGCCTTTTGTTGAAACGCGCACAAGGACACGGTGAGGAACGCGTGGTCCGCTGGTCGCGGGCCGAGGTCGTAACGCTGCTCTTCGCACTCGCCGCATTCGTTGCCGGGATGCTCGGAGCTTGATTACTAGCGCTCACCGGACTACGCACAGTGAGTGGATTCTATTCGTGTCGTCGGTGGCAAGACACTCAAAGGTACCGTGCGTATCTCCGGTGCGAAGAACGCGGCGCTCCCCATCATGTGCGCTTCGTTGCTCGCGGACGGGGAGAGCGTCTTCAGGAACGTCCCAGCGCTGAAGGACATCGAGACTACCGCCGCGCTACTTCAGCACATGGGCTTGGAGGTGGATATTGCTCCGCCTGTCGTACGGATTCGTGTCTCTCGTTCGGAGGTCCACGAGGCTCCATACGATCTCGTTAAGCAGATGCGGGCGTCGGTTTTGGTTCTCGGGCCGCTCGTCGCGAGGTATGGAAAAGCGCGCGTCTCGCTACCGGGCGGATGCGCGATCGGCGCGCGCCCAATCGATCAACATCTCAAGGGGCTCGAAGCGCTCGGTGCGCAGATCCAGCTCGATCATGGATACGTAGACGTGACGGTGCCCTCTGGGAGGCTGCGAGGCGCGGAAATCGTCCTCGACATGCCAACGGTTACCGGCACCGAGAACCTGATGTGTGCCGCGGTGCTTGCAAAGGGAACAAGCTCGATCGTGAACGCGGCTCGCGAGCCCGAGGTCGAGGAGCTCGCCCGAGTCCTCAATAAGATGGGCGCGCGTGTCAGCGGCGCAGGGACCGACACCATCGTCGTCGAAGGCGTCGACGAAATGCACCCGGTTGATCACGCAATCATCCCCGATCGAATCGAAGCGGGCACATACATCATCGCTGCTGCGATCACAGGTGGTGACGTTTTGGTCGAAGGCGTGGAGCTCGAGCATTTGGAATCGCTATCGCTCAAACTTCGAAAAGCGGGCGTCATTTTGGAGCGCGAGGGCGCGCACGTGCGCGTGTCGGCCAAGCCACCTTTCAAACCCGTCGACATTACGACGGCGCCGCATCCGGGGTTTCCGACCGATATGCAGGCGCAGCTAATGGTCCTTCTGAGTCTCGCGCGCGGTCGTTCGGTGATCGAAGAGACCATCTTCGAGAATCGTTACATGCACGTGCCCGAGCTCAATCGAATGGGTGCAATGATCGATGTTCGTGGACGTTTGGCGACGATCAGTGGAGTCGAACAACTCGAAGGCGCAAGTGTGATGGCAACGGATCTCCGTGCGAGCGCATCGCTTGTGATCGCCGGTCTTGTCGCGAACGGAGTGACCGAAGTGCGCCGCGTCTACCACATTGATCGCGGGTACGAGCACATTGAGCGAAAGCTCGCCGGGCTAGGCGCGGATGTGCAGCGTGTAAAGGGCTCGCAGTCCTGAGTGTCTATTCGCCTGGTCCGCGGGCGGCCGCGCGCGTGGTTAGACCGGACGACGATATCGAATCTCTGATTCGACGAACCCGAGCTGCTCGTGTGCGCGACGCGCACCTGCGTTGAAGGCCCAGGTTGCGGACTCGACGAGCTCACAACCCGCAGTTCGAAAAATCTCGATCATCGTCTCCGCGAGCAGACGCCCCGTGCCCTGACTCCGCGCCTCCGGTTCGACCCACCAGTCTTCGATGGTTCCACGACGTCTGAGCACCCGAGTTTCGTCGACATCGATCCTCCCGGTGATGTAACCCTCGGGGGCCGACCGTTCGGCGAGCAAGATGATGCACTCGCCGCGCTGCGCGCTTGCAAGCATCGCGTCCACATCGTCGTTCAACACGCTCACGAAATCCCGTCGCGCGAACGTAGCGCGGAGCTTGTCAGGCATCACGCGATCGCGGTGCTCGATGTAGAGCGCACGATGAAAGCTCTGCAGAACCAAACGATCCGCGAGGCTCGCTGCCCGTACGCGCGCGCGCAGCGCGGTCATGCCGATCGACCGCGCTTTTTTCCCTGTGCCGGGTTTGCGCCGTCGACGTCTTGGATCAGTGCATTGACGATTTCCTTCACGCCGCGAACTCGAAGTGTCGTCCCCGTCTCGTCATGTCGCTCTTCCAGCACGTTGGTCTGCTCATGTGCTCGCGCGACGAAGCGTTGCGCGGAAAACGGAATCGTGAGTTCGGTCTCGATCATCTGGTCGTGGAAATGGCTGACGATTGTCTCGTGCACGCGTGAGATGTCAGCAGCGTCGCGAGACGAAACGAGCAGCGCGTCCGGGAATTCACGCTTCAGCAAGGCCTGCTGATCGTCGGAAACCCGATCGATCTTGTTGAGCAGCAGAAGCTCTGTCCGATCTTCGTTCGTGGTCACACCGATCTCCGAAAGAACGGTGCGCGTAACTTCCATTTGCGAGCGAAACGCGGCGTCCGAGGCATCGACGACGTGGAGGAGCATGTGTGCATCGCGCGCTTCTTCGAGGGTGGAGCGGAACGACGCCACCAGATCGTGCGGCAGCTTCTTGATGAAGCCGACCGTGTCGGAGACGAGCGTACGGGGTCGAGTTTCAGGAATGAGAGCGCGAATCGTCGTGTCGAGAGTCGCGAAAAGCTTGTCCGCGATGTACGCGTCGGTTGTCGTCAGCGCGCGCATCCATGACGATTTGCCCGCGTTCGTGTATCCCACGAGTGCGACGGTCGGATGCTCTGCACGATTTCGCTTCCGAACGCCCGATTCCTTTTCGAGAGCAATAAGCTCGTCCTTGAGCTCGGCGATCCGATCGCGAATCTTGCGCTTGTCGAGCTCGACGGCGGATTCGCCGGCGCCTTTTCCGCCGATACCGCCGCGCTGACGCTCGACGTCGGCGCGCACCTCGCGCAGCTTTGGAGCCAGGACCCGAAGGCGCGCGATCTCTACCTGCAGCTTCGCCTCACGCGTCCGCGCGTGCCGGTGGAAGATCGACACGATGACAGCAGCGCGGTCCATGACTTCCGCGCCGGTGACCTTCTCGAGATTTCGCGTCTGGGAAGGGCTGATCTCGTGGTCGACCAGGACAACGTCCACTGTGGGCGGCTTGTCCTCTTTGTATTCGAGTCGCCGCTTCTTGCGAGCTTCCTTGTTCGTGACGGTCTTCTTGTACTCTTCGTCCTCTTGCGGGTCCTTCTTCTCGGGCGCGGTTCCGACCATTGCCTTCAGATCGTCGAGGCGTCCCTCTCCGAGGACAGCGGCGGGCGCAAGCCCAGCACGTCGTTGACTGAGGCGGCCAACGACCTCCAACCCAAGCGTCGTGGCGAGTCGCTCGAGCTCGTCCAGAGATGACTCATGCTCAGCGTCCGAAACGCCGGGGAACTGTATCCCCACGAGGACAGCGCGGGACGCGCTTGTAGTTTCATGCATAGAAGTGTTCGCGTAACTCGCGCCTCGACGCGCTCTAACCTTCCCCAAACCTTGCACATCTGCGCTCATGCGGCTACGCACGCCACCGATGGCTGTTTCCGATCGCGCAAAAGATGGCGGCGCCGACCTTGGGGTCGGTGCGCCACGTGCGGCTGGCGCGCAGCTCTTTGCGCGCCTGGCGCGTGCTCAACACGATCGACCTTGGGCGTTCGTCGTAGTTTCGCTCTTCATAACAGCTGCGTGTCTACCGCTCGTGCTCAAGCTGGACTTGAACGCCGATATGGCTGCGCTCCTGCCGGAAACATGTCCGAGCGTTCGCGATCTGCGAAGGATCGAGAACCGATTCGGTGTTCCGCAGCCGTTGGTCATAGCGATCGTGTCCAAGGATCGCGACGCGATGCACCGGTTCACCCGCGCGTTTGCTCCCGAGGTCGAGAAGTTGGTGGGTGGCGAGCTCGGTGTCGCGTCGGTCGACTGGAACGTTCAATCGTTCGCGGACCTGGTCGAGCGCAACAAGCACCTCTATCTCAGCTACGACGAGCTAGTCGCGGCGCGTGACGCGGTGCAAGAACGGCTTGACTGGGAGCGCGCGAGGGCAAATCCGCTTTTCGTGAGCCTGGATGACGAGGCACCACGTGGGCTGGAAGAGATTCGCGATCGAATCAAGCGGCGTGAGGACGAGGCCCGAGAGTCGCTGAGCCAGCATCCAGAAGGATTCTTCGAGAGCTCGAAGGACCCTGTCGTGGTCATCTACGTCCGCGTGAAGTTTGCAGTCGGGGACATGCACCCGTTGGATCGCCTTACGGATCACCTCACGAAGATCGCGGGATCGATGAAGCCCGAGACCTACGCAAAGGACATGGCGGTTCGCTTTGCGGGGCCACTTCTCGACGTGGCGGAAGAGCAGAAGTCGCTCGCCGACGCCGCACTCGCGGCGACGCTCGTGACTGTCGGTCTAGTGGCGGTCGCTATCTTCATCTTCTTCCTGCGGTTCCGCGCGATTTGGATCTTGCTCGCCGGGCTCATCGCACCGATGGCCGTGACATTCGCTTTGGCCGAAGTTCTCGTCGACTACCTGAACGCAACGAGCGCGTTTCTTTCCGCGATCGTGATTGGAAACGGGCTCAACCCTCACGTCATTTGGTTGGCTCGCTACTTCGAGAATCGCCGCAACGGTGACGGAACTCAGCGGGCGATAGAGCATGCGCACGTTGGTGCATGGGCGGGAACTCTGTCTGCGTCCGTTGCGGCTGCGTGTGCCTACGGCTCTCTAGTGCTCACGGACTTCCGCGCGTTTCGCGATTTCGGAATCATCGGTGGTATCGGCATGATGTTGTGCTGGTTCGCGACCATCCTGATCACGCCTGCTCTCGCAGCGCTCGCCGAACGTGCCACGGAGCTTCGCTTCGAGAGTCGCGCTCGGCAGCGGGAGAGCCTGTACGGGCTCGCGATCTGGCGGGCGGTCAATGCGGCGCCTCGTGCCTGGGCAATCGGCGGAGCAATCGCGACCGTTGCGTTCGGTGCGCTCGCGGTGCGCTGGTTCGTCAACGACCCGATGGAGTACGACTTCAGCAACTTGCAGTCGGTTCGACCGAACAGTCCTCTACAGAAGCTGAATCGCATGATTGGCGGCGCGGCGGACGACACCACCAGCGGCAACGCGATCGCGGTACTGGCGGCAAGCCCAGAGGACGGGCATTTCGTGCGCGACGCGCTCGTAGAGACGATGAAGAACCGGCCCAACACCATTGGTGCGGTTCGCGCGATCGACGACTTCTTGCCCTCCGATCAGGAACGAAAGCTTCCTGTGCTTGCAGAGCTTCGTCGTCTCCTGCTCGACATGCGAGCCCACGCCGACGACGAGCAGAAGGAACTGATCGATAAGTATCTTCCTGCCGAGAATCTGCGCGCGCTGCGTCGCGAGGACATTCCAGAGACCGTGGCCCGGCCGTTTCTCGAGAAGGACGGAACGCTCGGAACGATTGTCTATGCTGAGCGGCATCCGTCGCAGAACCGGTTCGATGGTCGTTATCTCGCCGCGTGGACCGCGGCAGCAC
>CAZWQH010000224.1:0-8280 GCA_964635815.1 uncultured Sandaracinaceae bacterium | reverse complement strand
GTTGGCACCCGTGACGGACATTCCGTGAATGAGCCCTGCGCGAATCGCAGGCGCCAGCGTGATACCGAGCTGCGCGGAGGACATAGCCCCGGCAACCGACCAGAACATTTTTCCTCCACTATCGATGTGTCTCCAGTACGAGACGAGCGCGTCGCGGGTCGCGCGAGCGTTAAAGTTCTTGTAGTTCCGGAGAATGAACTCGAGGGTCGGGAGACCTGGGGAAATCGACGTGGTCATGACGCCGTGCGTTTAGCGCATTCGGTAGGATCGCGCCCTACGACGCAAAAGGGCGAGCGTCGTAGAAACTCCAGGCCTCGCACTTTTTGTGTCCAATCGGGCAGCTCTCCTGCGTCGTAGCTCCGAAGGCACGGCATCCGCCGCGCATCGAAAGGCAAAAAACATCATGACCACCCAGAAATACCTCTTTATCTATCGCGGTCCGAGCAGGCAGAACTCGAGCCCCCCCTCCCCAGAAGCGATGCAGCAAATGTTTGCTGCATGGAACGGCTGGAAGGAGAAGTTCAAGGCGAACGTCCTCGAGGTCGGCGACGGGCTCAAGCCCAGCGGGAAAATCTTGTCCAAGGGCAGCGTTACCGATGGTCCGTTCATCGAGTCGAAAGAGTTGGTCGGGGGCTTCTCGATCATCTCCGCATCGAGCTATGAGCAAGCGCTCGAGGTCGCCAAGGCGTGCCCCGTCACCCACGATGGCGAAACCAAGATCGAAATCCGAGAGATGATGGGCTTCTGATCGAACCCGTTCTTCGTGTAGAACAATCGAGAGAAGAGACCCCGGACATGAGCAATCAAAAGTATCTACTCGTCTATCGCAACCCGGCGAACGCTCCGATGACGCCCCCGAGTCCAGACGGTATGCAGCAAATCATCGCTGCGTGGAAAGGCTGGATGGAGAAGTCCAAGGGTCGCGTTTTGGACCTGGGCGACGCTCTCAAACCGCCGGGCAAGGTCATCTCGCGCACTGGTGTAACGGACGGCCCGTTCATCGAGGCAAAAGAGGTGGTGGGCGGCTACTCGATTA
Source organism: uncultured Sandaracinaceae bacterium (assembly GCA_964635815.1). Classification (GTDB taxonomy): domain Bacteria; phylum Myxococcota_A; class Polyangia; order Polyangiales; family JADJQN01; genus CAZWQH01. Next base: position 7,244 of record CAZWQH010000224.1, on the reverse strand, counting down.
TCTCCGCGGAGAGCTACGAAGAGGCGGTCGAGATCGCAAAGTCTTGTCCCGTCTTGATGGACCCGACCGTGAAGATCGAAATCCGTGAGCTCATGGGTTTCGGTGACCTGATGTGACTGATACCCCGCAAGCCAGCGCCGCGTCGAACCCCCAGGCCGTCCTTCTCGTCGAGCACTACTTTCGACACGAGTACGGCCGACTGGTCTCGACGCTGGCGCGGGTCTTCGGGTTTCATCGCGTCGACGTCGTAGAAGACGGCGTGCAGGCGGCAATGATGAGCGCGCTCACCGCGTGGGCCCAGAATGGTCAGCCCGCAGATCCAAGCGGGTGGCTATACCGCGCGGCCCACAACCAAGTGCTCGACGCACTGCGCCGTGGTGCCGTCCGATCCAAGTCGGCACCGGCGCTTCAGCGCGAGGCCGAAGCGCACGGGGAATCGCTTCCGCCAGACTCCCACTTTCCCCGAGAGATCGCCGACGATCAGCTCCGCATGCTCTTTGTCTGCTGCGATGACGCAATCCCGCGCGAGTCACAGTTGGTCATTGCGCTCAAGACTCTCTGCGGGTTCAGCACGGGCGAGATCGCACGGCGTTTGTTCATCAGCGAGGAAAACGTTCACAAGCGACTCGCTCGGGCGCGCGCCCGACTGCGGGAAATGAACGTCGTGACCGAGACACCGGCATTGGAGACGCTCCGTGATCGCATCGAAAACGTGCACATGGTGCTCTACCTCCTCTTCAACGAAGGCTACAACTCTGCAGACTCCGACAGCCTGATTCGTCGAGAGCTCTGCGAAGAAGCAATTCGCCTTTGCGTCATCCTTGCCGAGCATCCGCTTGTTGGAACAGCCACCACGCGTGCGCTTCTCGCACTCATGTTCCTGCACTCTGCGCGTTTCGACGCGCGCCTCGATGGCAGCGGCGCGATGCTTTTGCTCGAGGAGCAAGATCGCGGTCTCTGGGATCGTGAGTTGATCACGATCGGTACAGACTGGCTCGCGCGATCAGCTGAGGGTGACACGTTCTCGCGCTATCACATCGAGGCAGCTATTGCGGCGGAGCACTGTTTCGCTCCCACGTTCGAACAGACGAACTGGGAAGAGATCGTCAGCCTCTACGAAGCTCTCGACCGCATTGCACCGTCCCCGCTACACGTTATGAATCGTGCGATCGCCGTCGCGCATGCGCGGGGCGCTGAATCGGGCCTCGAGATCCTCCGTTCAGTCGTTCCGCCTGCCTGGTTGGCCGGCTTCTATCTTTGGGACGCCGTGCTCGGCGAGCTCGAGAAACGGGCCGGCAATTTGGACCAAGCGCGACGGCACTTGCAGCGCGCGCTCGAGAGCGCTCCTACGGAACCAGAACGCACGTTGCTCCGACGTCGGCTCTCGGATCTAAGGTCGTTCAGCGCGAAATAAGGGGAACACGTGCCTCTAGCTTCCATTCGGTTCGAGGATGGTTTCGCCAACCTCGGCGGAGCGAGTGGCAGATCCTCCCCATTTGCAGGTCCCATTGTCCCAAGAAACCGGGTCGATCAACGCGTTGCGAATCCCGCGAATCGCCGGCACCGCTGCGTGCACCTCGGCAACAAAACAAACCTTCACCCGATCACCGACCGGAGAGTTCTGCATCGCTTTGTAGTTCGACCAACCGGTGCTGTGAATGCTGTAGATGAGCGTGAACGTGCGCGTGTCGTCTTGTTCGAGCCATTCCCGAACGATGTCTTCTCCGCGACGCGGACCGTCTGGCGTGAACGCTCGCGCACCATCGTTCCATGACGGATCGAGCAACACCGCGTGCTGGCCGTCGCCAACGAGCGCGAGTCTTCGGAGCAACGCGATCCGGCCGGAGCTGTATCCCGCGAGAGTATTCGGATGCGTCGTACCCATCTTGTAGGTGCGACCCCACGGGGATCCGTTCGTAGGAGGGATGTACAAGTCCGCTCCAACGAGTGGAGTTTCGCATCGCCCTCCGCAGGCCTTGTCGCCTGGGAACAGAATGTTCCGAGCATTCACGTCTCCGCAGCTTGCTGCGCCGCAGGACGATAGATCAGCCCTCCCATCACCGACATGTTCCGCCTCGGACGATCCCGCAGCTTCCAGATCGGCCGCTCCGTCAGAATCTGCAAGCCCACCGGCGCACCGAGTGACCAACAGGCAGAACAAAAGACTGAACGGGGACACATACGAGCGCATGGGGTGTGCCCCGATACTTCAAGTCGTGTGCCACGTGATCTTGCCTGGCTGATAGCAAACTCGCGCGACTTTAATGCGACGCGTGCGGCTAACGAGGGCGCCCCTACTGGGCGGTGAGCGAGTGAAGCTCGTCGTACGCGCTATGAAGCACACTACCAATGGCCTTGAACGTCTTCTCGCGCGAATTGCTCTTTCGCCACACGAGCGCGATCGTTCGCGCGGGAACCTTCGGAGCGAACTGGCGGACCCGAAGATCTCCCCGTCTGTTCTCGACGCTGAGTGCCAAGCGCGGGAGCAACGTGACTCCGGCGCCGCCTGCGGCCATCTGAACGAGGGTTGGCAGGCTCGTCGCGCGGTAGCCAACCGCTTCCCTTGCTCCGTTCCGAGCGCAGAATGAGAGTGCTTGATCGCGGAAGCAGTGACCGTCGTCGAGAAGGAGCACGGCTTCGCCATCAAGCTCAGCGGCGCGAACAGGTCCGGCTGATCTCGAGAGTCTGTGTGCCGGAGCGGCCACGAACACGAACGCATCTTTGCCGATGATGCACTTCGCAAGATCTCCAATGTCCGCTTCGACTGCGAGAATCGCGGCATCGAGCTCGCCATCCGCGATTCGTTTCACGAGCACGCTGGTTCGTTCCTCGGTCCACACGAACGACATCTTGGGGAATGAGCTGCGAAGAACCGGCGCGACCTCAGGCAACAAGTACGGTGCGATGGTGGGAATGACGCCTAGTCGGAAGGCGCCGCTGAGTGGATCGCCCAAGCTGCTCGCGAGATTCGCGAAGTCTTCGAGCTCGACGAGCAACTTGCGGGCGCGGGCAATGAGCTGGGCTCCGCCTGCAGTGACGGCGATCCCACGTTTGTCGCGCTCGAAAATGCGAACCCCCAGAGCCTCTTCCGCCGCAGCGACTTGTGCGGACAATGATGGCTGCGCGACGTGACAGTCTTCTGCCGCGCGACGAAAGCTACCTCGCTCCGCAACCGCGACCACGTACTGCAACTGCCGGAGGGTGACAGCGAGCGGGGCGAATCTCATGTGCAAGAGAACCGTATCATCGCAGCGACCGCGTGAGATCGACCGTGCGCTGAATCCCCGCTCGCAGGAAGCGGTGCGCGGTCTCCGCTGGATTCGCCGCCAACGAAAGCGTTGCGGCCGAGAACCCAAGGCGATCCTGCTTGGTTCGATCCGCTCCAGCCTTCTGGAGGATCGCGACCACAGAGTGACGACCGAACAGCGCTGCGAACATCAACGGGTTTGGCCTACGCGATTCGTCGCGTCCACTACGGCCCCGTGCGCGAGCAAGTCGACCACGATGCGCTCCTCTCCGCGGAACGCTGCGTTCATGAGCGGTGTCAGGCCGAGACGGTCCCCCGCGTTGGGGTCCGCACCTCGAGCGAGCAACTCGCTCACTACGGACTCGTGCCCCTGATACGCCGCAACCTCCAGAACCGTTCGGTCCGATGCACCGCGTGCGTTGGCATCCAGACCGCAATCTAGCAGCGTCGAAACGGCACTCGCATCACCCGCACGCGCCACACCGAAGAGAAGCTCGTTTCGGTGCTGAGCGTCGCCGACTCGAGCGAGAAGATCATTGCACGCGCGTCCCTCACTCAGAGTGAGGGACGGAGCGCGTCGCGATGCATTCGCACGATTGACGGCGGTGACGACTATCAGGCCAACGACGACGCTCGTGACAAGCACAAGCGCCTGACTGACCGCTCTAGTTCGCCGCCTAGTTCGCAAGTGCAGCAGCCGCACGGCGCACCTCCTCGACCGGAATCCCTGCCTTTGCTGCCAATCGTGCGCCGTACGATTCATCGGCCTTGAAGAAGTGGCTGAGCATTCGCAAGCGCACGGTTCGGTTGCGGGTCGATGCAAGCGCGTCGCCGAGCGTATTGATCAGATCCGTCTTCTCGGCGTCGGAGAACGACCGGAAGAGAACACCGGCCTGCGCGAAGTCGCTCCCGCGGCCATTTGGCAGCTGCACGGTGTTACCACTGACTGCTGTGCTGCTCGCAGGGCGACTCGGATCAACGCGCACCGTTTCATCAGCGCCTGAGTTGGGGAAAAAGTTCGTGTCGGCGTGACGTACGCGTGAGAACGCTCCGTCTTGGTTGTAGTTCACCGCGGCAATGAGCGGGCGATTGACGTCGATATCCAGGTAGTTCGCGCCCAAACGATATCGCTGCGTGTCAGCGTACGAGAACAGTCGTCCTTGTAGGAGCTGATCTTCCGAGGGCTCGATGCCTGGCACCAAGACGCCCGGCGAGAATGCGAGTTGCTCGACCTCGACGAAGAAGTTCGTCGGCACGCGATTGAGCGTCATGCGTCCAATGCGACGAAGCGGAATTCTATCCTCGGGCCACACACGGGTCGGATCGAGCGGATTGAAGTCGAAGTCGTCGAGCTGATCGGGGAGGAGAACTTGCACAGAGAGATCCCACGACGGGAAGCGGCGCGCACCGATGGCCGCGTAGAGGTCCGTGGTCGCATGCTGGAAGTCACGCCCCTGCGTGGTGGCTGCTTCCGCCGGCGTCAGGTTTCGCTGTCCCTGGGCGCTCGTCCACTTGTAGCGGACATACGCGCGCTCTCCCTGCGCATTGACCCAGACAAACGCGTGCACGCCAAAGCCGTGCATCTCGCGATAGGTTGCGGGGGTGCCGTAGTTCGAGAACAAGAACGTCAGCATCTGAGTCGACTCGGGCGTCTCACTCATGAACGCAAAAATCCGGTTCACGTCTTGTGTGTTCGTCGCTGGTGACGGTTTGAGCGAGTGCACCATGTCGGGGAACCGGATCGAGTCGCGAATGAAGAAGACTGGAAGATGGTTTCCGACGAGGTCGTAGTTGCCTTCTTGCGTGTAGAACTTCACGGCAAAGCCGCGCGGATCGCGCAGGGTCTCAGGAGAACCCGACCCGTGAATGACTGTCGAGAATCTCACAGCGACGGGAGTCACGATTCCAGGACGCGAGAGAAACGCGGCGCGTGTGAGCGCACTCTGATCGCCGATGCTCTCGAATGTGCCGAACGCACCCGCGCCGCGCGCATGAACGACACGTTCCGGTATTCGCTCGCGGTCGAACCTCGCAAGTCGCTGAATGAGATTCCAATCTTGAAGTAGCACAGGTCCGTTAGGCCCCGCGGTTTGGGACTCGCGGATCTCTGCGACAGGTGCCCCGTTGTCGTTGGTCATCGCGCGGCCCAACGCCCGCGGTGGCGCCTGACGCGCGACGGCCGCACCTCGTGGCGCGACCGGAGGATCTGCAAACGCAGGGGCAAATGCTCCGAGCGCTGCGCCTAGCGCAACGCCTCCGATCACAAGACCGCGTGAGGTTCGATTGGGGTGCGGGGTCTTTTCCATGAGCGGAACGTAGACGTCCGCGCACGTCGTCTCCAATACTTCATTCGACTCAGCCTGATAGCGCTTGGCTATCAGCCGTTCACCGTTCGCCCGGCAAGAGAGGTTCGGCAGCGCCGAGTACTGCTCAGTTTGGGGACGGAGTATTCGGAGATGAACCCAACGAGTGCGATCGCGCCCCGCGTCAACGCTCAGGGATCGAGGCAGGTCACGATCGCCACGTCGCCTGCGCCCTCGACGGGACCAAAGCCGGTCGCGTGACCCGCGTTCACGCAGAACGCATGCGCGGCGTGATCGCATCCTTCGCTTACGAGCGCCGTCGCGTTGTCACAGGAGGCAACGTACGTGTGCAAAACGGAGAAGGTCGTGGCGACGACGGTCGCCTGATCGCTGTGGACGCAGGAAACGATTTCCACAGTGGTCGCAGCCTCGATCGGACCGAACCCTGAAGCGAAACCATTTGCCGCGCAGTACCGATGAATAGCGGCGTTGCAGAAGATCGTCGTGTATGGGCCGGTGCAACCTGGAATGTACGTCGCGAGCGTCTCGTAGGTGACCTCGCGATTCTCCGAGATGACACACGCCACATTGATCTCGTCGGCCGTACCAGAGACCGGTCCGAACCCGGTTCGCAGGCACCCGCGAGTGCTGCAGTAGCGGTTGATCGCTGCGTTGCACGCGAGCCCGCGCCGGGTGGTGCCGTCACACCCTTCATGCAGTGGAAAGAGGTCGGTGCTGAAACGTAGGTCGAAGATCCGAGCGCGAAACCCTTCGTCGATCATGCCATCGCAATCGTCATCGGCGGAGTTACACGTCTCGGTAGGCGCCGCGCACACTCCCCAGGTGCCCGTCGTGCACGTCGAAACACCAGACGAGCCGCACGTAGTGGTGCACGCAAGGGTCGATGACGTGGAGCATCCGGCATCGATGGGCACGACAGGAAGGTCCGGAACGTTCACCGACGTATCGACAACAGCGGAGTCGACAATCACGGGAGTCGCCACGTCAGGCAGGACAGGTACGGTGACGTCGTTGCTGAACGCTCGGTCGCTGGCGGCATCGCGGGGAGAACCGTCGGTCGCGAGCGTCCCATCCGGTCCGCTCAGCGCGTCCGCAATCGCCACCTGACTGTCGACCGCTGTTGCGTCAGCGGCACGAACGTCGCCAAGTTGCGACGCGTCGCGAACCATCGCGTCGCGCCGTGCGAGAGAACCGGGGTCCTCTGTCCCGGCACCAGCCGCGCACGCTGCCAGAACGAAGAGCGCTGGGAAAAGACGGCTTCTCACGTCCCGCATGCTACCGGAAATGGGCGTCGCACGACCATAACGGAGAGACGCATCAGATATTGCCAAGATCCTTAGAAGGTGAGAGTCGTCATACAGCGTGGTGACCGAAGGATCCGAGGTACGGGCGCAGCGTCTTGCCGAGCTCGATATCGAGCGAACGGACGATGAGATCGCCCTACGGCCCAGGATTCGCATCCCGGACCTCGGGATTCACCCCGTGCTCGTTCACGGACTGTTCGTGGGTCTCTTCGTCACTCGCTTCCTGGTCGAGGAGAGCGTCGCGGCGTTTGGCGTCGCGCCGTCTATCCTGGGGTTGCTCATCATGCTGGGCGTGATCGGCACGGAAGTGATCAAAGCGATCCTGCTTGTCGAGCCGCGACACTTCCTTCGCCGCGAGCTGCGTATCAA
>CAZWQH010000223.1:0-8282 GCA_964635815.1 uncultured Sandaracinaceae bacterium | reverse complement strand
GCAGCCATCGGCACGATCAGTAATCCGAATACGGGAAGGAAGATGCTGAACATCCCGTACCACTGGGTAGCGACCCAGTAATACTGAAGCGGCAGCAGCACGAAGAACGACAGAAGCATTCCCACTCGATCGCTTCGCGTCGTAGGTGTGAGAGTCAGAAACTCCCGCAGCGCGAAGAACGACGCCGCCGCGAACATCAGAACGTTCATGAGCGGTCCGGCCCACGTCGCGACCACGAAAACCGCGCACATGATCCACCACGCCCGAATTCGAGCGTTGATGTTGTCTATGGTCGGCTTGTTCGGTCCGTCCCCGACGCGAGCGCGAAGAACCGCGCCCACGATGGTGGCCACCACCAAGAGAGCACCAAGTCCGCCGAACAACATTAGCGTCTGCGTGTCAGGTTGTTTCATCGTTGTCCCGAGCAGTTGAGCACCGCGGCGCGCGCGCGCGACAGGAACTCATCCTTGGGTTCGTTCGTCGCAAGCTGAATCGGAGCGCCAAATACGACCGACCCCACCAGTGGGAGCGGCACGAAGCTACCTTTTGGAAGGACCCGGTCGAAGTTCTCCAGGAAGGACGGGACCAACACAACGTTCGGATGCCGCTCCGCGAGTCGAAAGAGGCCGCTTCGGAAAGGCTGGACCTCGCCGGTCAGACTCCGCGTTCCTTCCGGGAAAAAGATGAGTGAGCTGCCTCGGTCCAGTGCTTCATCGAGCGGTGCGAGCGGATCGGATCCGCCTTCTCGGGAACGATCGATCAACAGGGCACCCATCTGATCTGCGAGACGTCGCTTCATGCCACTGCCCCAATAGTCACGTGCCGCGACGGCGCGCGTCTGCTCGCGAAGCGTACGAGGAAGCGCTGCCCACAAGATGATGCTGTCGAGGTGACTGCTGTGGTTCGCGAAGTAGATGCGCTGCTCACTCGTGGGGCCCACGCCATTCCAATAGGCGCGCGTTCCGCAAATGAATGTCGAGACCGCGGCAATGGCGTGAATCACGAGCCCGTCTCGAGTGCACGAACGACGCGACGAAGACGTCTCCAAGCTGTTAGCAAAGATCCAGCGGCTATGACGGCAAGCGCAACGAGCATGATGTCCGGTGGATGCTTTGTGAACGCCGCCGCAGCGCTCGCGACGCACGCCAGGGTAAGGAGCGCCATTCGATGCTGTTTAGCGAACGGGCCAACAAAGTCGGACGGCGCACCTGCGGTCACTCCGAGCAGTCGGACATACGCGGTGCTCATCGCGAAAAGAGACGCTGCCCATCCGAGAGCAATCGCTTCGATCGATCCCACGCCGTAGGCGGCGCCAAGAAAGAGAACCGAGTCCGAGATCCTATCTGGGAGCTCGTTGAAAATCTCTCCTGCGGGCGTCTTCTTGCCACCCTCGATGGCGATCATCCCGTCGAAAAGATTGCAGAGCAATCGCAGCTGAATGCAGAACGCCCCAACCGCGAACGCGACAACAGACAGCGACGAAGGAGTTCTCCGCAGCGCGAGACAGATCAAAACCGCCCCAACGCTGGCGAACACTGCGCTCATGACCGACACCTGATTCGGTGTGAGGCCGCGGCGTAGGAGCCAGGTGGCAACGCGCTGCGCCCATCTCGCATCGCGCGTTGCGACTGGCCGTCGTCCTTCCGAACTTTCCTGGTTCATGAGAACCCTTTGCTGCGCGACAAACGAGTTTTCACCGACAAACATTAGGCTGATGCTGGAATCCGCGCGAAGAACTGATTGCGTCCTCAACCTCGCCATCCATACAGACGTAAAACCCCGGCCGAGCCACATGATTCCCGCAAACGAACGTTCGATTCTTTCTTGAGCAAGCGCGACACGATCAACGGGATGCCTCTGCTACTGTCAGGCGATGCCCTGGGAGAAATCGAGTCCGGCGTTGGTTGAGCGATTCAAGACGGCGATTCCAGCTCACCCGGAGATCACGCCGAAGAAGATGTTTGGCTACGAAGCGTGTTTCGTGAAAGGGAACTTTTTCGCTGGGCTCCACGAACAGAACGTCGTGCTGCGGTTGCCGAACGGGATCCGGGAACGCATTCCCGAGCTCAGCTCCGCGAAGGGTTTCGATCCCATGAGCAACGGCAAGGGAATGAAAGACTGGTTCGTAGTTCCACGCACCGTCACCCAAAGCTCAGCGAAACTTGGAACCCTCCTCGCTGATGCCTTCGCGCACGTCGTCGAACTACCCGCCAAGCAAACCAAGACGAAGAAGAAGGCGCCGCGCAGCAAGGCCTGACTCAATCGATCTGCGCACTCGGTGTGTCGAAGACAGCCTTGTGGACATATGGCAGGTACGGTCCGAACAGCGCGACTTCGTCGCTCGTCAGACTCTCGAGTGTATTTCGCACCACCGGACTCTCACGGATCAGTGGGAGCCTCTTGAGCGCGAACGTTCGTGTGAACTGAGGCGCATCTGAATCGCGCACGAGTGCGCACAGCGAGTCTGCGTAGACCGGATCGCCTTGAACAGAGAGCGCGCACCAGACTTCCCGACGGAGGCCCTCGGGCTCAATCCCGTCTATCTCGTTGTACGTGACCGGTTGCACCGACCGCGGAGCGAATACTTTTTGGATGCTCGCAAACCACGGACGTTCGGACTGAAACGTTGCAAGCAGTGTTTGTGAGCTACGCCGATCGGGAACGCGCAGAACCAAACGCTCGAGCAACTTCAGAGCGAGCGCTCCATATCCGGCAGCCTGCAACCGAGACACCGCGTGCTCAAGCACAACGTACGGATGGTTGAAGTGCGCGACGTTCGGATCCGGATCTGGCGTTCCGTCTCTACGCGCTTTGTCACCGGCTCTCACGATGGCGAGCGTCAAGCCGTTGTCCCTGCGCAGGAGGGCGGTGAATGAGATATGACCCGAGCTCGTGTAGCGCTCACCGCTCTTGTCTTCGCGTTCAATTGCGCGCGCCCACCATTGCTCGTTTAGCGCGAGCCAGCTTGCCGGCGAATGCTCTGGGTGCGCGTACGGCCCAAGCCGAAACCAGTCGACGGAGATCGCGGATGTGAGAGCAAAGCGCGGACGGAGTTGTCCGAACACCCGAGCGCGCTCGGGCGAGTGCAAGTACTGGTGGAGGCTCTGCGCGGCATTGAAGTACGAGAGGAGGGCCGGGTACGAACGCAGCCACTCCGCGATGACTCCCGACGACGTTCGGTGATCGCTCAGGAACCCGGCAGCATGCAGGTCTTCGAGCAAGAACGGGCGTGTGACGTCGGCGACGTGCTGCGGAAGTGACTCGAGCCGCACTGCGCGCTCTTCGAAGCCTTCAAGAACCGCCTCATCCGGCTCGCGCTCCGCAAGACTTGTCGCGGGGAGTAGTTGCTCAAGCTTTGCTTCTCGCGCTTTCGTTCGCTCATTTCGAGCTTCCGCCTGCGCATGCTCGGCGATGAAGTACCGAATGTCCCCCGCCCACATGATCAACGCGTACCGTGGCAGGGTCGACCTCGCTTGAGTCGCCTGGTTCACCAAGTCGAGAACTGGCTCCGCGTCTGTGTCGTACAGGTCGAGGAACACGGCGCGCAGATCGTCGTCCAACGGAGCGGTAGGCGCGAGTTGGATGTCCACCCCGTACGCGCTGAAGGATCGGCCCTCATCGAGCACGCGCCAGAACTCTCCGTCGTCCAACGCGCGCACGACGAGCTCCGCGGCGACTTGTAGGCGTGTGTCCGTGCATACGCTCTCAAGCGTCGATTCGCCCGGACGGCGTCGCACGCCCACGGTTCCTCTCTCGGTTCCGAAAGCCGTGCGGAGAACAGGCTTCGCTGCATCCACGCAGAATCGTAGCCGCGAATCGCGATCTCGGCGCCTTAAACCGCGGCGTTCCGAGCCCCCGATGTCCCGTGCGAGCGACTCGTCTCAATCGGTCAACGACAAGGGTAGGTGGGTGCGAGTTCGATCGAACTTCTCATGATGGCGTCGCGCGTCTCTGCGCCAAACGTGTCGACCTCTGCGGTGTCGTGCGCACCGCCGCGCAAGTGCTCGACCGCGAGCCAATCGAAGGCGGTCTCGACGTCCGGAAACTCAGTGGAGTCAAGGTAACGGGCTGCAACGTTGGCAAACGTGCCGCCCAGCTCGCCGTCCATGTAGACCATCAATTGTTGCGCGGTCAGTGTCTCGCCAATGCGCGCTTCCGCCCGACGCATCGCTTCATCCAGCGTGTGTGCGCCGCGTGAGCTCCGTCGATACTCGACATCCGCAAGGAACGCGATCGCAGCACCCGTCCAATAGACACGGGTATATGCACCGTTGCTGTAGACCTGCGCGGTGTCCTCTCGCAATGTGCGTCCTGTCCGCTCCGAGCGGCCGCGCGCAAACCCGGTCTTCAGCGCACGCCAAGCAGCCTGCGGCGTGATGAGCCCTTCCCGCGCGCGCACGACCTCTTGGTAGTAGGTTGCAAGGCCTTCCGAGAGCCATGCTTCGTTCCAGTCCACGAACGGACTGGCGAGATGAATGAACTCGTGCACCGCGGTCCAGTCCGCGATGAGCGCTTCGGATGCTGGTGAATCTCCGACGAGAACGCTAACGGCTGGTATGGCCCCGCGCGTCGCAATTCCAAACATGACCGGGGTGTTCTCTCGTCGAACGGGGACGCTCAGAACGGTTGCATTCGCCGCGGGGAAATGCCCGAGGATCTGCGCGGTCGCGCGCCCGGCGGACGTGAGCCACGCAGTCTCGAGAGCAGCCGAAACCCGATCGCCCTCGACAGGACTCACCGCCGTGATGCACGCGCCGGGCACGGGTACGCGTTGCATCGTCAGTCGTCCGATGGCGACGTTGCCCATGTAGCGAAACGCCTTCTCGTCCAGCTCGAGCAACTCCTCAGAAGCCGCCGCGAACGTCGGCCAGATCGGCGAGTGCGTCATGCCATCTGGCAATCGAAACACCGCAGCGTATTTTGCAGTCGTGTCTCGCGGCTCAGGCGCCCAGAGCCACTCCGTCGTCGAAGAAATGATCGCGCCACGCGCTCGATTGAACGCCCCCCCCGCACCTCGGAGATCTGCTTCGTACTCGACACATTCACCGGGGCGTATGCCCCCGAGATCGATCCGAGGGCCCACTTCGATCGGACGCTTTGCGCGAGCGCGCGAATCGACGAGACTGACACGCCGCAATCGACGCGAAGCTTCATCGTGAATCGGCATCAATGCGGCGGGAGGCGGCCCCGCAAAACAGAGCCTCGTGGTCAAGCGCGAGAGCGATTCATCCACTGTGAAGGTGTAACGTGCGGCTGCGCCGTACATTCCGTCGTTCCGCGTGAGCCGCGCACCGCCGCAACCCGCAAGCACTAGCAAACACGCTGCTTTCCTGGGAAACCGCTGCATCACTGCGCGCGTACCTCCAGCGTTGCGAACATCCTCACTGCAGGAATACGGACTCGAACATCGGAGGGCGCTGCCGCAACCCGCATGAGCTCGACCGGAGTTGTTCTTGCGCCTGCATTTCGCAAGGTGACCACGATCGGGCGACCGCGAAGTCTCTCGGGAACTGCCACGACAGCGTCGAATGGCTGCGCGTCAGCGACAGCATCCGTTTCTACATCGATCGCGAGGTTCACAAAATCCACCAAGCGCCGCTGCGTGGTTGCGTCGTAGTGCACGCTCGAAACGACGAATCCGTTCACCCCCCCGTTTACGAAAGGAGCACCGTCACGCTCGAGCGTGAGCTCACGTGCGTAGCGACCTGCAGTCGAAGCGCTCTGGATTGCGTTGGTGAGCAGCGCGCGCGCAACGGCTCGAGAGAGGTCACCCGACGCAGTTCTTGCGGCAAGCGCGTATGCGCGGCCACCGAGAGAGATGTCGACGAGCAATCCGTGACCGTTCGATTGAGCGGTCCGCGCTAAATCGGCCAACGCGGGGGTCCCTCGTGACGCGAGCCCTTCTTCGATGCCGTTGCGTATTCCGCTCGTGCGACCGATCACGATCACGAAGCCACCTTCAGCCACGAACGGCTCGATGACATCGCGAATCGCGCTTTCGCGGATTGCGTGAACGTTCGGGAGGACGAGCACGGACACCCCGACGAGCGAGTCGCGATCCAAGCGGAAGTCGGGCACGACGCGATAGGGAACGTGCACGTCCTCGAGCGCGACACTCAGACCATGAAACTCCAGCTCGTGATCCAAGTAGCGGGGAGCATCAGGATTGGCGGCATCGTTTGGAACATCAAGGCCGCCTACAAAACCGCCCGGCGCCAGCAGTGCGAGTTGTGTTGCCGTCGACCACACAAGAGCAACTCGTCCCGCGCGCGTACGTGCTCCGAACGTCGGCGCGAACGCTTCGATGACGTCGTGAACGGTACGCGTAGAAGCAGTGGTGCCGGAAACGCGGGAGTATCCCGGATCGTCACCGGCCAACAGCAGTGTGTTCCGTCCCAGCGCCTCGTACGCGAGCATGCTTCCGAGATTGGGCCGATCGACCAACGGAGTGTTCTCGCCATCCAAGTAGTACCAAATGAACGCGTGGCGTCCTCGACCGTACTCGACGGCCGCGTCGTAGAACGAACCGGAGCGTCCGTAAGGCGGCAAGCCGTGACCGAGCGAGCCCATGTGAAATGTGAAGGTCGCGCTGTGCTCCGTGCTGACTACATCCAGGTCGTTGCCACTGATTCCGCCGAGCGTAAGCGCGGGAATATCGTTTCCAGTGACCGCAACACTATCGACCTCGCGTCCTGCTCGGCTGACGGCTGCCGCGACATTCGCGTGCTGCTCCGTGTGTCGCGTACGTTGCTCACGGGCCTTGAACGCAAGGAATCGCAACCATGTGTCGTCGGACACGAAGCGTCGATCTTTCCAGACGTCATCGTCGACCTCCGCCGAGTCACACGCAGAGGGCTTCCACTCACACGCGCGCGCACGCAGATGCGGGATGATCGCCACGCCGCTTTCGCGCTGAAACAGAGTCTTGGTCCATTCGCCAAATCCCGTTCGCACCGGCTCATTTCCGAAGCCGTCCCATCCTGTGTAGTTGTCGATCCAGAACGCGTCGACACCGTTCTGCACGCCGTACTCGATGGGAATGCGGTTGTACTCGTTCCACCACGCCGCGCTTGGATCCTTGTTGATCGAGAGATCCCCGTAGCCGTCCACGGACACGCAGAAGCCTAGCGAGCATTCGAACGTAGCGGGACAAGCAAGCTCGGGGCTGCACCGAATGCGCGTCGGCATCCGCACGAGCCCTTCGACCGACGACTCGGATGCGAGCGCCGTCACGCCGTACCCAACAGCGAGTTGTCCGAAGATGTCTTTCGATGCGAGCGCGTCGTAGAGCCGTCCGAACGGCGTGGGCGAACCGATCGGCGAGCCACGCTCAATCGCCTCGCGACCATCTGGAAACGTCGGTACCGGGAGCGGGTCCCCGGGGCACGCCGCAGTGGGACAGGCACTGCGTGTGAATGACCCCAACCATGGCTCGTCGTTTACGTACGACTGTGCCGAGATCCAGACGTTACGATTTGCATCGGGATCGATTGGAAACGTCCAGCTGAAGTGAGTTGCGTAAACCCGAGCAGGCGCGATGCACTCGTCAAAACCCTCGCATACCGAGTCTTCCCGCGCGAACGTCACCGGAGTATCCGTGGCGGCGATCTTTCCGATGAACGCGCGCGACTGTCCCCAACCTTCAAGCCACGCCTGCGTTCTCACGTTTGCGTTCCGCAGCGCGGCGCGCTCGCTTCTGTATGCATTCGCACTGAGCACGCGCCACATCGGTGCGCGGCCCTCGTCCGCTAGGCCCGGTGCCCAGAGAAAGTTGGAGTTCGAGCCCGTCGCTCGCTCGACCGACTCGCTGTGATGCGGCCTCGGCCACGCGTTCCACCACAGGCTCGTAGGTGCGCGCAGAGGTGCTCCGCGATCAAGGTCGCGTGTCGGGACAGGGCGCGTGGAATCGGCTTCGCGTGTATCGGGAAGATGGACATCCGTTCCCAGGTCGCCCGTCGCAGCAGCATCAAGAGCGGCGCGATCGATTCCGACGTTACCGTCGCCTGTGACTCTTGCATCCACAAATCCGTCCGCGCGCAGAGAAGCATCCGAGGCCACCGCCGCATCCACCCCACATCCCGTAAGAACGAGGACGGCGAAGTACAGGGGCGTTGCCGGGACTCGCATTCGCCTACTGTGTCGCGCAATGGCGCCATGGCCAACCGACCGTGTTGCGCTCGTGCCGCGTCGGACGCACGCTCACCTTCACATGGGGCGACCACATCCACTCGGTCTGCGATTGCTAAGACCTTTGGCTAGGGAACCGGCAAGCGCGCTTCGTG
>CAZWQH010000222.1:0-8288 GCA_964635815.1 uncultured Sandaracinaceae bacterium | reverse complement strand
GCGCTGAGCGATGCCTTCGACGATCGCCGTCTTTCCCACTCCCGGCTCGCCGATGAGGACGGGGTTGTTCTTGGTCCGTCGCGCAAGCACCTGCATCACGCGACGGATCTCTTCGTCGCGACCGATCACAGGATCGATCTTCCCACCGCGGGCCTGCGCGGTGATGTCGCGGGTGTACTTCTCGAGAGCTTGGAACTTTCCCTCGGGCTCTGGATCCGTGATTCGCTGCGTACCGCGAACCTGCTTGAGCGCATCGAGCACACTCTCCTTGGTTACGCCCGCGCGCGTGAACACTTGCGCGAGGTCATCACGAGTTTGGAACACCGCTAGAACGAGATGCTCGCCAGACGTGTACTCGTCTTTGAGATTCTCCGTTTCTGTCCACGCTTGGTTGAGCAGCGCGGTCAGCCTTCGCCCGATCGTCGGCTCCGCACCGCCACTCGCACGCGGATACCCTTCGAGACGAGTCGCGAGCTCTTGCGCGAGTTGCACTGGATCCGCGCCGGCTTTCTGTAGAATGGGCCGCACGACGCCGTCGTGTTGACCGAGCAGTGCCTTGAAAAGGTGCTCCGGTTGGAGATCGGGATTGCCGCGTTTCGTGGCTTCTTGCTGCGCTTCGAGAAGCGCTTCGCGGGCACGGGAGGTGAGTCGATCGAGTCGCATGATTGTCCGACACGAACGTATTCCCCTGCGCACGCGTTGCAACGGTCGGGCGACGGAAGTCGTGAGTTAGCGCTCGCGCCGATATCTCGCGCGGTATCGCTGGGTTGACGATAATCGCGGACATGAATCTCGCCGCATCCGTTGCTGCAGCTTTCGTCGCAGTCTCACACGTCGGCTTCTTCGTGCTGGAGTCCATTCTCTGGACCCGTCCGGCGGGACTGAAAGCGTTCAAGCAAACGCCCGAGCGCGCAGAAGCCACGCGCGTTCTCGCGCTCAATCAAGGCGCATACAACGGCGGGATTGCGCTGCTGATCGCGTGGGCGATGTACGCACACCACCAGCCGATGGTCCAGGCTCTGCTTCTGTTCATCGTCGCGATGGGAATCGTCGGAGCAGCTACTGCGAGCCGCTCCATTCTCTTCCTTCAAGCGATTCCGGCAGCAATCGCGTTCGGCCTCTCGATGATGTGAGGCCCGAGCACAAGAGCACTGTATTGCTCAGAGAGGCGATCGCGCGTCGACGAACACGAAGCTGCAGCCCCATGTGGCGTACTCTCGCGACGTCACACCGTTTCGCGTGGTGGCGAGGTAGCTACTCTGCCCGGGCGCGAGGCGAACGCGCACCACGCCGCCGACCTCAAAACTGATGAGATCCGAGTGCACGGCAGCCGTGCAAACCGATGAATCATCCGTGTAGGTGTCGGTTCCCCAAATCGTTTCGGCGGAACCGCCGGCCGGGCAGGAGAACGTGCGGGAGATCGTAAGGTTGTCGCATTCGTAGCCCTCCAACGTGGAGTCCCAGTCGAGGCCTGCGTATCCGCACTCTGGGCCTGTTTTGCTCAGGTCGTAACACGCACCGCTGTCGCACTCCGAATCGAGCTCGCAAGGTTGTCCGAGTGCAAGCAGCGAGGGCGCGTCGGGAGCAACGCTCGTGTCCGGAGCAACGCTCGTGTCCGGGGCGCTGACGCTCGTGTCCGGCGGAGGAGCGACTGACGTGTCGGCGGGCGCCACTGGCACGTCGACCGTGACGCTCGTGTCGGGCGTATTCGCAACATCTGTCGTCGGAGTAACGACATCCGTGCGCGCGACGTCAGCAGCAACCGAAGTGTCAGGCACGTTCGCGACGTCCATGCGACCCGCGTCGATTGCCGACACGTCCGCGCGGAACGTGTCCTGACGAACGTCTTGCGCAACCATTGCGCCGGTGTCCGTGCGAATTACGGACGAATCCAGGACGTTCCCAGCTGGAGGGCTGTCCGAGCACGCAACCATGGTGAGAGCGGCAACGACGACGAGTGAACGCAAGACAAGCGACATGATTTCTCCCCTAAAGCAGTCGCCAAAGTAGTTCACCGCGAAGTGGGGTCAACCTGGCTACTCCGAGGCGACAGGTTCGGCCGATGTCGCCAGGCGCGAAGCGATTTCCCGCACCGAAATGCTCACCGCGCGTTGGCGCGGCACCCGGATCCGAATGCCCGCGCGATCCAAGGTCACGGGGCCAGCAGCGGCGATGCGGAAGGTCTGCCCGAGCAGCGTGTCGACGACGTAGACGGCGCGAACGATCGCACCTTCGACATTCTCGGTGACGTCGAGCAACACGGTGTGCCGAAGCTGCTCGTCGTTTTGATTCGGGGGATCCGGCGCGAACATCGGGCCCAGACGCATTCGTGTCGCACCAGGGAAAACACCCACCCAACGATGACGGTTCGCGCTTGAATCGTAGGCCGCGAGCGCAATCCCCTCGTACGGGAATGTGAAACGCGACGTTCGAAGCTCGTAACGACCCGCTTGGGCCAAGGGCACGATCGGCTCTGTGGCGGCCACGTAAGCGTGCACCGGCGGATCGGACGCGCCAATCGCGATGCGTCCATCACGGCTCCACACAGTTGCGCGGGCAGGAGCGGGTGCACCATCGAACCATGGTTGCGCACGGATGACCGCGTCGAAGAAACCGTAGTGAGGGGTCAGGTGCGTGTCATGCACCTCGTGCGTCATCGAGGCGAGAGCACGAGCAAGCGGAAAACCTGGAGTGCCTGGCTGCCCCTCTTGGCTCACGACTGCGAGTCTTCGATCTCCGTGCGCAAGGATTGTCGCCTGCACCTGTCGGGAGGTCACCGCCCCATAGGTTTCAACTTCGATGGGAACCGCGAGATCCACATCGGCTTCACCGAACTTCACGATCGCGAGGGAGCATGAACCGGGTAGCAAGTACGCGGTCCGCATCTCCTCGAGCGACTCCGCGGTCGTCGCCCACAGATTTCCACTATGCACATCGCCGCGCGGGGATTCGATTACCGGCCAGTCCATCGCATCGGCTACATCCGGGCATCTGCCGAGCTCGTCTCGCAGGTGCTCGACCGGCGGACGTGGATCTCTCGCTGCGACGATGCTCGGAGCGGATTGCCGAGGCCTGCGTTGCGCTTTGGCACCGCGCGCGCACACCAGCACGACCGCGAGATACACAAACTGCAAGACGACAATCGAGCAAAACCACGTATGCTTTCTCTGCATCTTCATGTCCCTAGGTGATCCGCGATACTTGTTGTCCGCTGCGCTCACGGAGCGAACGAACGACGAAGATCTGACACGTGACCGCATTGTTTGGCTTTCACAGCTGCGATGGGTTGCGGTTGCCTGCATTGGACTCGGCGTGCCGTTGCATTTCATGGGAGCACTCCCAGCAGCGAATTGGCCCATGTTGGCCGCTACCGCAATCGTCGGTGCAACGATTAACGTCTACCTGCGCGTGCGTCTGCGACGTTGTTTCTCGGATCGCGCGGCTGGTGTGATCGGACGTCCGCGCATCGAGCCGCATCTGATCGTGGACATGTTGCTCTTGACCGCGTCTCTGTGGGCGATCGGAGGAGTGCGCTCGCCGTTCCTCGGCTACTACTTCTTCCACATCGCGCTGATGGGAATTCTCGCCGGCGGTCGCGGAGCCGTGGTCGCCGCAATCCTCGCTCTCATTTGCGCTGGGTTCTTGCTAGTCGTCGAACGATTCCCGTGGATGCAGATCGGACATTGGGAAACGAGTCCGACCTGGGGTTGGGTCGCCGACCTCGTAGCATTCACCTCGGTCGTCTTCACGATCGCGTACATCGTCACGCATGCCGTACGAGAAGTCCGGGCGCGTGAAGGTTCGCTTCGTCGCTTTCGGGAGCGCGCCAGTCTGGAAGAGGAACTGCTGACGACCACTCTCGGCAACCTAGATGTCGGGCTCGAGGCAGTGGATGCGAGTGGCCGAGTGGTTTGGCAGAACAAAGTCGCCGCATCCCTGGCCGTACCGCTGCATCAAAAAAACGTCGCGCGCATGGAGGATGGGAGCTTGGACCCGCAGGCCAAGGTCGCGGATCTTCTCGTCGTGGAGTGTCCGGGGGCCTCGCGAGGGTGCGACCGCGCAGGCGTCTGCCCGATCGAGACGGCCTATACGAACGTAAGGCCGGGTCAGTGCAGGTTCTCCATCACGACCGGCGACCGCGAACACATCTACGAGATGAATGTGATTCCACTCTCGAAAAGCAGTGGCGGAGCTCGTTTCATGCATCTCTACGTCGATCGCACCGAAGCCACGTTGCAAGACCGTCGGATGATCCTCGCCGAACGGCTCGCGAGTCTAGGCCGCATTTCGCAAGGAGTTGCGCACGAACTGAACACGCCGATTGCAACGATCCGCACCCTTGCGTCTGACATGCGCAAGGCCATTTTCGATCTGCGGAAAGACCCTGGACAGGTAGCTGCTCTTGCAATGGATCTCGAGGAGTCGGCAACGTTGGTTCACGACGAAACGCGGCGCCTGGGTAAAGTGACTCAAGCACTGCTTGCCGGGGGAGACCTGGTGCGTAACGAGATTCACGGTTCCGTGCCGGTCGGCGCGGTGGTCGAGCGCGCGTGTGCACTCGTATTTGCGGGTTTTCGGCGCGGATCCGAGATTGTCGCCTCGCACGATGTCGCAAACGTAGCGGTCGCGGCGGATTCGGACCGGTTGGTCCAAGTGCTCGTGAACCTCGTTCAGAACGCATACGACGCCGCAAAACACCAGGCAGATCCCAGAGTCAGCGTCTCGGCTGCAGCAAACGGAAATCGCGTCGAGATCGCGGTCGAAGATAATGGGCCTGGACTCTCACCAGGAATTCGCGCCAGATTGTTCGAGCCTTTCGCTACGACGAAGCCATCTGGTCAAGGCACAGGCCTAGGCCTGTACACATCGTATATGTTGGTCGCTCAAATGAACGGTTCACTTTCCATCGAAGATCGTCCGCAAGGGGGAACTCGCGCGGTCATTTCCTTGCCCGTAAGCGATGGCAGCCTGATGGCGACGCCAAGCGATGACTTTTCGACGCCGGCACGCGCGATTCGTGCGTCTAGTAGCCCAGCGGAGGAGCCTCGAACGTGACCTCTGTTCTCGTAGTCGACGACGACGCACCGCTTCGATTCGCCCTTCGAAAGGCCCTTTCCCGCCATGGATATTCCGTGGAAGAGGTCTCGCGAGGCGATGACGCCGTTGCCATCCTAAAAGGCTCGAAGCCTCCGGACGTGGCCCTTCTCGATCTTCGGCTCGAGGGAGGAATCGACGGCCTGGGCGTGATGCGACAGGTGGTATCGACCCCGACACGCATCATCGTCATGACCGGGCACGGTACGGTTCGCGCGGCGGTGGAGGCGATGCGCCTCGGTGCGTTCTCGTTCCTCGAGAAGCCTGTTGACGCGGACGTCGTGCGGCCGATCATCGATCAAGCCGTCAACGACCGCAAACGCGGTAGCGCTACGGCGAATGTACCGCCGCTTGCTGGAAAGAGCCCTGCGATAGAAGACGTTCGGCGCTTCATCGATCGAGTGGGCCCCACAGACGAGACCGTAACGATCTACGGAGAGACGGGGACCGGCAAGGAGATCGCTGCGCGGCACTTGCACATGCGAAGCACGCGCGCGGAAGGCGCTTTTGTTGCGTTGAACGCTGCCTGCGTGCCTCGCGAGCTCTTCGAGAGTGAGCTTTTTGGACATCGTCGTGGAGCGTTCACAGGAGCCACCTCGGATCGAGCAGGCTTGTTCCGCGATGCCGACGGAGGGACGCTCTTCATCGACGAGCTCGGCGAGTTGCCCCTCGAAAGTCAGGCAAAGCTGCTTCGGGCGCTCGAGACACGCACGATTCGTCCCGTGGGTGAGACGCATGAAATCCCCGTGGATGTGCGCATCATCGCAGCGAGCAACCGAGACCTTTGGACCGAGGTCCGTGCAGGCCGCTTCCGCGAGGATCTTTTCTTCCGACTTCAAGTGTTGCCGTTGCGTTTGCCTGCGCTGCGTGAACGCCGCGAGGACATCGCTGAATTGGCGCACGAGATGTTCGCGCGAGTGGGCGCGCCGCAAACCGTGTTGGACGCGGAGGTCGTGGCTACGCTGGGCGCTTACGCGTGGCCGGGAAATGTGCGTGAGCTCCTCAATGTGATTCGGCGTGCGTTCTTGTTCGCCGAAAACGGCGTCGTCGATGCTCCCCTCATTCGCCGCATGATTAGCGCGAGCCTCTTTGCCCAAGGAGAGCCGATCGCTTCGGGAACGCGCGTTGAACCAGGAAGCCAGACCGCTTCGCGCAATCTTGCGGTTCTGGAGCGTGAGCACATCGAGCACGTCCTGCAGGAGCTGGGGGGCAACGTCACTCGCGCAGCCATCGCGCTAGGAATCGATCGGCGTACTCTTCAACGAAAGCTCAAAGCCTATGGGCTGAGCGACGACGAAGACGACGGTCAGACGCGGCGCAGTTAGTTGGGCTGCAAGCGCGGACAAGCACGCGGATTTCTGCAGTCTGGGATTGCTCGATTCTGACCCGTACGTGTTAGGCTCCCCACCGAAATGTTCAAGGTCGAGTGCGAGTCGTGTAAGGCGCCGTACGATGTAGACGAGCGCCGGGTTCCGCTGTCTGGAATGAAGATGCGTTGCCCGAAGTGTGGCACGTCTTTCTCGGTCAAGAGACCCGGTGCAGTCGGTGCAGCGCCACCGACGCCCGCGGCGGCGCCGCCCGCAACCCCGCCCGCAGACGACGCGCCGTTGCCTGCACCCGTTGCGAAAAACCTGCGCGCGGCGACGATGATGGGCATCGCTCCTCCCAAGCCTGAGGAAGCGGCACTTCCCGCGCTTTCGACCGCGCAAGATGCCAAGCCTTTCAAAGGCACGATGATGGGTATCGCCCCGCCCGGGCTCCCGAAAATCCCGTCCCCTACATCGACAGAGGCTGACCTACCGTCTGCGGCGAAGCCCTCTCCGATTGGACCGGGAACTCGAGGTTTCGGTCTGCCGAAGATTCCGAAACCCAGTCCCCCATCAGGAGCGCAGCCTCTTCCACCGTCTGGTTCGCACGCGCTGCCACCCCTCCCTCCACGTCCGGCAGGACCGGGCGGCGATGCTCTCGCGGATCTGCCAGCGCGTGCAGGAGGTCCAGCCTCCCCGTTCGGTGGCGCGTCCGCGTTCGGTCGTGACGGGCCGCCGTCGTCGACTCACGCGCTTCCCCCTCTTCCGGGCGCACCGGACAGCGCTCCGCCTGTTGCGCTGGATGACGACAACTCGATCGACTTTGATCTACCAGCACCGAGCCCAGGGCGGCCCGGCATCCCGAACCTTCCCGGAGGAAAACCTCCAGCAGCCCCTCCGCGCCCCGGAGCGCTTACTCCTTCCGCATTTGCGATCGACATCGGGGTAGACGACGGCGTCGATCTGCCCACACCAGCAGCGAACCCTCCGCCGTTTGCTGCGCGCCCCGGCCCCGCTCCGAGACCGGCCCCAAGCGGAGACTTCGACCTCCCAGCACCGAAAGGTCCACCCAAGCCTCCCGTTCCAAGCGGATCCAATCCCTTCGGCGGTGAGCTCGATTTCGATCTCCCAGCGCCAAGGGGCGCGGGCGGTGGTCTCGATATCGATCTGCCGCAGTCGAAAGCACACGCCGTTTCGGGCGGGTCGCTCGATCTGCCTGTGCCGTCGGGCAAAGGTCACCCGATGACGTCGATGCCGCCTGTCTTTCAGAGCGCGTCGGATCCGCCTGCGATGTCTCCTCCCACGAGCGCCGCCAAAGGCGGGCTCGACATGGAGTTCGATCTTCCGGTTCCAAAGAAGCGAAATGTCCCTTCGCTCGATGCTGACTTACCTGCACCGAGTGGATCGATGGACCTGCCCGCTCCTCGCCCAGGCGCGAGCCCATTCGCCCCCTCGAATCAAGCAGATCCCTTCGCTGCCACGGGCATAGGCTTCGGTGATCTCGATCTACCAACGCCATCTACCGGCGCGCTCGATCTTCCGATGCCGAAGCCCAAGGTCGGCTTTGGTGACCTCGATCTCCCGATGCCGGCAGGCGGCGGGGGCGGAGATCTTCCGCGACCGGTCAGCACGGCTCAAGAGTTTGGTGAGATCGATCTCGAAGCTCCGCTCGGCATGGGCGGCGGATTCGGTGGAGACGAGTTCGGCGCAGCACCAGACACGGTCGGCGATGAGCTCGAGCTTCCGCAAGACGAGAACGCTGCACACGATTCTCCAGACGACTCGCTCGATCTGGACATGCGCGGTGTCAAACAGCGAAAAGGCACGCGCAAACCCGCGACTGGAGAGTTCGAAGATGTACCTCAGCGCCAGAGCACGAATATCGGC
>CAZWQH010000221.1:0-8297 GCA_964635815.1 uncultured Sandaracinaceae bacterium | reverse complement strand
GCGTCTGTCCAGTGCGATGCCGCGCTCTGTTCTGACGGGTCGACGACACGTCGAGACGTGGTGGGGTTCTCCGACATCTCCACGATCGTGACCGTGGACTCGTCGGTTCCGACCGCGGATGCCGCGAGCTTTCCGGATATTTCACTGTTTTCGCGCGAAGTGTTGGCAGACGAACGATCGCGTGTCTTTCAGACGTTCGTCGCAGAGCCCACCACGGCATGCGAGACATGGGCGTCCCTCGACGAGAGTCAGCGAGCGGTGTTCTTGACGATCACGCATCGCTTTTTCATTTCCAAAATGCCAGACGCGTCCTCGGTCCTCTCTCACATCACGCGGCTGTACGCGGTGCTCGGGGGCGGTGCAAACGGCACGACGTGCGGTGGGTCGGAGAACAATCGGTTGTTCATGAGCATGGACGAGCCGCTCTGGCGCAACTTCATCGCTGCTTGGGATCGAATGCGAATCCTCGGCGACGGGAAATCCGGGCACTGGATGCACACCATGGATCGCGCGGGACCTCACTCGCCGTTCAACGCTAGCGCCGAGACCGAATCGGGGCTGCGTTGTGCATTGATCCTGGAGTTACCCGCATCGAAACCGCCGACCGCGCAGGCGCACTACTTTCTGGAAGGCACCTCGCAACCGATTTCGCGCGGGGACACAAACCTTCCGGCGGACCAACGAATGCTCGAGATCGATCTCGACTTCAACTGCACACACGACTCGAATCCCACGTGTCGCGATTTCACAGACCGCTACACGCGCAACATGGGCGCGTTCGAGTGTGATTGGGTGCCAAACGGATGTTCTCCAGTCGGAACGGGCTGCTATCGCGGCGCGAGCTAGCCGCCGAGTTCGCGTCTTCACAGCAAATAATCCGCGACTCTGACCGTTTTCGCGGTAGAGGTGCTGCCTATGAGCGCAGAGCGTTTTGCTGAGATCATGGGTGACGACCTCGCGAGCGCCCTGGCAACCAAGGGCTATACGACGCTCACCCCGATCCAAACAGCCGTCCTCGAAACCGACGTTTCCGGATTCGACCTTCGGATCATCTCGCAGACCGGTTCCGGAAAGACGCTTGCGATCGGGTTCACCCTACGCGATTCGTTCGAGAAGAGGACCGGCAAGTCGGACGGCAATGCTCACCCACAAGCGATCGTGTTGACCCCGACTCGAGAGTTGGCCAAGCAGGTTGCATCCGAGCTCCAGTGGTTGTTCGCGCCCGCGAAAGTACGCATCGCGTGCGTCACCGGCGGTAGCGGGTTTTCTGCGGAATTCCGCTCGTTCAAAGACGGTCCCGACATTGTTGTCGGAACCCCAGGTCGCGTCGTTGATCATTTGAATCGCGGTTCACTCTTGCTCGACCGAACCAAGACGGTCGTCCTCGACGAAGCAGACCGCATGCTCGACATGGGCTTCCGCGAGGATCTCGACGCCGTGTTCGACAAGGCGCCCAAGGAGCGACGGACGCATCTTGTCTCTGCGACGTTTGCTCACGACGTTCTTCGTTTGGCGCAAAAGGTCCAGACGCGTGTGAAGGAGCTCCGCGCACAAACCGCGGGCGCTGCTCACGAAGACATCGAGCATCGCGTCTACTTGGCGCGCGAAGATCAGATCTTCGACGCACTCGTGAACCTGCTGCTCTTCGAACCGAATGCGAAGACGCTTATCTTCGCGAAGACGCGGATGGAGGTCGCCCACCTGACGGAGAAACTTTCCAGTGCGGGCTTTCCGGTCGTCTCGCTCTCAGGCGAGATGGAGCAGCGCGATCGAAATCGCTCCCTGCAGAGCTTCAAACGCGGCTCCGTACACACGCTCGTTGCTACGGACGTGGCTGCGCGCGGCCTCGATGTTCCCGATATCAGCCGCGTCATCCAGCTCAATCCACCGCGTGACACTGAGACCTACGTGCACCGAAGCGGACGCACAGGAAGAGCAGGACAAAAGGGCATCAGCGTCCTTTTGATCACCCCCGACTGGGCACGTCGCGTGAACCAACTCTTGAAAGGCTCTGGCCTCAAGTTCGATGTTCACGCCGTTCCGTCGGAAGCCGAAGTTCGGGCGAAACAGGAAGCATCCGTCTATGAAGAGCTGACAAAGACGGACATCGCTCCAGACCTCATCGAGGACGCGGGCGTACTTCCCGACGGAGACGATGAGGACACGACTCCGATGATCCGTTTGGAAGCCGGTGTCAAACCGTCCGCGTTGGCGCTCCGCCTCATCGCGCGGGACGACATCGCGACAGTCGTCGATCGACTTATTCAGCGAGGCGGTGTCTACGGACCGTGTTTGCCTCGACGCGTCGACAAAGTGGCGATGAAGACGGCATTCGTCGAAACCGGCCGGGGGCGCACGGCTAGCGGCTCGGATCGCTTTCGTCGCGACGGTGACGCAGGGTTTTCTCCGCGAGCGCGAGGTCCGTATGCGGCCGCTGCACCGCGCGGAGCCCGTAGCGAATCCAGCGGTGAGCGTCGCGGTCCGCCCAGTGGTGACTTCGTCTCCTTCGATGTCACCTGGGGTGCGATGCACGGTGCCGAGGCCCGTCGCTTGATTGCGATGTTGTGTCGTCGCGGCGACATCGAGGGTCGCCAAGTTGGACGCGTCGACGTGGGACCAACGAGCTCGCGCGTAGAAGTCGCAGCGTCGGTTGCGGACAAATTCCAAACGAACGCATCGAAACCCGACCCGCGTGATCCACGTGTTCGGGTCTTTCGATCCACCGGTCCGGGCCCAGCCGAAGGACCCGGCGAGCGACCGCGTTACGTGGGCCCTCAGCGAAGCGGGGAGAACGGTGCTTCGGAACGGCGAGGACCCCCTCCACGAGACGATCGTCGTCCCCCGTCTCGAGACGCGCGAAGCGATGACCGAAGGCCGCCTGCTCGCAGCGAGAGCTCATCGGGTTCGCGTGGCGAAACCGCTTCCGGTTCACGGCCCTTTACACGGGACACCCGCGAGCCAACCAAACCCACGACACGAGAACGCCGACCACCGCCTTCCGAAGGAGCCGCAAAGTTCGCCCCGAAAGGACGCGGCTTCGCTCCGCTGAAGCGTCCACCCCGCAAAGACGAAGCTCCGCGGTCGCGCCCCAAGCGCTGAGCGTTGTTAGGATCGCGCGCTGAACAATCGCGCGATGCTTCCTGGAGAGGGAAGCCCATTGCTATTCATGGCTCGGCAGAAGGCGTTCGGAGATGAGAATCCGAGCGCTCGCGATACGAGCTCGGTCGTCGCGCGTGGGTTGCTCATCGCGCCCACTGCCCGTGCAAGCTGCGTGCGTTGACGATGTGCGCGGAAGGACTCGGCTCGTTGTCCCCACACGGAGCACAGCTCGGGGAACTTGCGCTGGACTGTTCGGATGGACCGCTCGGTGAGGTTCTCGACATCGACGAGCATGGGCATGCTCCTCGATAGCGAGAGCGTCTGGTCGATTGCGCGCGCCATTCGACGCATGTTCCTGTCGTCGTTCGTTTGGCTCCGCGGCAACACGCGAGGAACCGGAAGCCCTTCGTAGCTCAACGTCGCGAGCAAGGTTTCGAGATGCTTGCGTGCGAGGGGCCCAGCTTCGGGGTTGCGCCATTCGTTCTCGATCGCGCGGACGAGCAGCTCGACATCGTTCGTCACTCGCGGGAGGTCTCGCACTTTCATGAACGTGGGTGCGTTCGGCGCTTGCTCGTACGTTGAACGATCGATCTCAATGTTGATGGAAAAGGACTCCTCGTCACTCGCAAGGATGCCTGCGCGAAACGAACCGCGTCCAGGCATGACGATGGCGTCGCCCGCCGCACACTCGTGGGCGGTGTCGCCGCCGAGCCCTTGTCGAACGAATGCGCGACCGCGAAGCGCGACGCCCACGAGATTGCGAGCGTCAGGGGGTCGCCCAAATCCCAGACCTGCCGCGATGTCTTCGTCGGCGCCCATTCCCCGTTGTCGGACGACGTGGACCCACAGCCCGTTCGTGCTGATGGTCCAGAGACGTCGCGCGAGCAAGATCTGCGGGATCTCGAACTGCTGCACGCTCAGAAGCACACGCGATCTTAGCGGATCGCACTATCAGGGCCAGCCGCTCGCGTCTCCTTTGGGTCCCGAGCGACCGAGCTCAGCCAGCGAAGTGCGGAGTCGTTGGAATCGAGTCGTCTACTTCTTCGATGGTGACGGGCCCGATCCAGATGAAGCCGCGGCCGATCAGACCGGACCCGAATGCGAACTGCACCGCGTTGCGTGGAACATCGAGGACGAGCTCAACTTCCATCCAGTCCGTCGTTCCGCGCAACGTACGGTTCACGGGCAACGCCATGTTGTCGAGGATGTACGAGCCCGGCGAGTCGATACGAAACCACGCAAACCCCGAGGTCGCTTCTGACGTGCGGATCTTCGCGCGCATCCGGAAGCGTTTCCCCCACATGTTTTGGTCGATCGGGTGCGTGGCGGTAGTCGCTGCCCACGTACTGGTAGTGGCGTTCCCCGGTGCGATGAGCACGCGAGTGTCTTGTCCGTCGATGCGTTCATTCGCATCGATCATTTCGCGATAGCCTGGCGACTGTCCCGCGGGACCGTTCTCATCTGCGATGACTAGTTCATCGGGTGGAATGACGACCGTCGAGCTTGCGAGCGCCGCATCGGCGGGAATCGTGATGATCACGACGTCGTTAGCGTGAGCAGTGCTCGCATCGACCGCACTGGTGTTTGAGTAGCTACTCGAGCAGGCGGGGAAAGCAATCGCGAACACGGCGATCCATCGATAACCGGACAGAACAGTGGCGGAGAAGGGGGCGCGTACGGAGTGAAGCATAGATGGTGAAACCTGAAGGCTGCACTCCGGTCGGTCGATGATCAGTTTGCGACACGGGCCAGCTCACTAACCGCGAGGACGGCGTGCGGGTCCGAGCGCCTGAACGCCCGCTACGAGCGACACGCACCGTCAGCGGCACGCACTGTCCTCGCATTTGCCGGCGATACAGGTGTGCCCGCTCGCGCAGTCCGACGTCTCTTCGCACACGCGATGACCACCGCTGCAGCTGAACTCACGCTGACACGAGATTTCAGTGCACTTGCCTGCTGCGCATGCGTGACCGCTCGTACAGTCCCCATCTTGCGCGCATACGCGATGGCCGCCTGAGCAGCTGAACTCGCGCTGGCACGACAGGTCAGTACATTTACCGGCGATGCAGTTGTGGCCCGACGTGCAGTCGGAGCTTTCCTCGCAGGTGCGATGACCGCCGCTGCAACTGAACTCACGCTGGCATGAAAGGTCGACGCACTTCCCAGCTGCGCAAGCATGCCCGGTTGTACAGTCTGCGTTTTCTTCACACGTGGTGTGGCCGCCGGAGCAGCTGAACTCGCGCTGATCCGAGAGCGTGCGACACGCGCCGAAGACGCAGACCTTTCCGCTCCCGCATTCTGGTGTGCACGTGGCGAGCACGGCGGGGGCGTCGCCGGATGTCGCAACATCGGAGAAGGTGACGTCGTTCAGAGGGCTCGCGTCAATCGCAGCAACTCCGCCGTCGGGGGACGTAGTGGCATCCACCGTGGGGGCGATGCCCGCGTCCGCTGCCGGAACGCGAAGTGGTGGTACTTCAGAAGCCGGCACGAGCGTGAGCGTCGCATCCGCATTGATTCGGTAGTACCCGGCTTGCGTCAGCACCGTGGTGGTCATCACGGTGCGACCGCCAACTAGGAGACGAACCGCAGCGGGCACCGAAAGCGCCTGCCCGCGCATGACCGGAAGTAGCGTCACGGCGCGGAGCTCAGGGACTTGTGCTCCGCGGCCAATGAGCAACTTCTGATATTCCCAAGTCTCGAGCTCGGCGCTGTTGGCTTTTACAGCTTGAACGCTGGTTCTCAGATCGACGATCGCGACTGAAGCATCCACTCCCCTTGCAACGAAGAACGAAACCGGGTCGACGTCGAACGGTGGACTCGCATTGAGCTCCAGACCGTTCATGGCTTGGCGCGTTGCTGCTTTCGCCGTGCCCGTAATTCGAATGCTTCTGCCGCCGAACACTGTCGAGTTTGCGAAGCCGTAGACCGTGAAAGTCTGCGGATATGAGTCACCACGAATGCGAGCCACGTTCGGCCCCGCCGCAGAAAGCGAGACCTCGTTCAGGCTACCGTCCTCGCTGCGCGATTGGATGCCGCCGGCCACGAACTCGCCCAGGCGTACCGTGCAGGTCAGAGTGTCCTGAGCGAAGAACGTGCTGGTGGTCGAGCCATCGAGCTTTCCGGCGCATGTCACACTTTTGGAGAGATCTCCGCGTTCGAGTGCTTCGACCGCGACGCTATCGCATTTGCCACCTTGGCAGCTGGGACCATCAGACGCGTTGTCAGCAGTTTGTCCGGCACAGTTGCTTAGGAAAAGCACGAGAAACGCGAACAGCGAGACGTGAGCCGTCGTAGTGCTCGGGTGAGGTCCACTTGTAGGGGTCATGCTGCTCACCTCGCAATGCCTATGCCCAGTCGACGCCAAGTCGTGCCGCAAGACGAATTGGGGTTTAAGCGCACTCGACCTATTGGGCTGGCGACTGGAGTGTTCGCCGCTGGTCGTAGCGAGGCTGAAGCCCGGCAGGTCGCGTGAAATGCGCTAGGGCGAGACAGCGGTGAAGCATCACATCGCGCGAACCTGTGGAGGCCCGCTTCTGATCCCGCGGAGTCCTCCCGCGAAGCTCCCCGGTCGCAGTTCGTCCGGGCGAGCTCGTGCATATGCGCTCGGTTGCGTTGCAGAACGAATCATTCCCCGTTGGCGCCCAAGAAAGTAAGACCGTTCTTAAAAGACGATTCGCCGCGCGGCGTCTCATCACCGTGAGGGATACAACGATGCGCGATGCACATGGGTTTTCGTGTCGCTGTCGTTTTGCTGATCGGCGGCGCGGCTTGTCGGGCGGAGTCTAGCGTCGCGTCGCCGCTTGATGCGAGCGTTCGATTTCCGCTCGACGCGTCGATTGAGGCGAGTGGAGACAGATTCACCGGCGATGAGCGGCAAGTGGCGAATGGAACACTTCCCGTTCTACATCCGTTCGACCCAGCCACTGCAGCGACAGGACGCACGAACCTCGAGACCGTTACGGGCTTCGAGCTGCCTATGCTCGCGCTCCGAAACCTCTGGGTTGTGTGGGGCGGTGGCAATCCTTCCGAGGCGGCGTACTGGTCAGCGTTCGCCACACGGTATGGTTTTACGCCGCGTGATGGTGGAGGCCTTCCGCTCGGTCTGATCGCGCGCGGCCAGACCGCGGCGATCCAATGTCTTGCATGTCACAGCCATCGAATAGCCGGACGCTCGATCATCGGGGTCGGAAACGGGCGTCTCCGTCTCAACAAGCTGCACGAGGATCTGGTTCAGCTCAACACGCTCGCTCCGCGCTTTGGTTTTCCATCCGTTCCCATTCCTGCTGCGTTCACTGACGCGTTTTCGGATCGCACGGGTGGTCCCGGCGCGGTCGACGCGTTCGGGATGGGGATGACGCTCGCTGCGGCGCACGACCCTTCCTCTTCGGTCGCGAAGAGGTTTGGATTTCAGCAGGCGCCCAGCTGGTGGACGCTGAAGTATCGTAATCGCAGCTACCTCGATGGTGCAGGACGTGTCGGTGGATTTCGCACCATGCTTGCAACCGTTCTCGCATCGGGTGAGTCACTCCCGCAGATCACGGCGCGCGACGCGGAGTTCCAAGCGATCAATCAACACCTGCTCTCGCTGCCGGCTCCCATTTGGCCGTTCGAGCCGCGCGAAGACGCAGCAGTCAGTGCGGGTCGCGAAGTGTTTCGCGCGACGTGTTCGAGCTGTCACGGAACATACGAGGCTCCTGGCGCGCACTTTCCGGACATAGTTGCCGACGTAGGGACGGACAGCGTTCGCCATTCTCGTTTCTCGCAGACTGAAGCCAACTGGCTGAACGGGACATGGTTCGCAGCGGACCATCCGTTCATTGACACTGCGGGATACCTCGCGCCTCCGCTCGTGGGTGTGTGGGCGAGTGCACCGTACTTGCACAACGGGACGGTTCCGACTTTGCGGACGCTCCTGCGTCCGGCGATTCGACCGGTACGATGGGTACGAGTTGGTGACGACGCGAACGACTACGACAGCACCGACGTCGGTATTCGATTCGAAGCTCGACCGAGGGGTGGGGATGCGATCGACACTTCGCTTGAGGGCATGAGCAATACCGGCCACACATTTGGATCGCAGCTATCGGATCCGGAAATCGATGCTCTGGTGGCGTACCTCACGACGCTTTAGGGGGGAACTTCCCTGGCATCTGGCAACGACTCAAGCCGGTCGTTCTGGGGGGATTGGGGGGGCACTG
>CAZWQH010000220.1:0-8337 GCA_964635815.1 uncultured Sandaracinaceae bacterium | reverse complement strand
ACGGCAGCCGGGCTGGATCGGGTCTTGGCTGCGCTCGCAGCGTTCGAAGGCGAGCAGCTCGTGCAAACAAGCGCGTTTGGGCCACCGACCACCGGCCCAAGTGCGCTCAGTAGCGCCGGTCCGCGACAGCGCGGCCGCCGGTCGTAGGTTCATCCCGACGTGACGCCAATCGTCGCGCTGCTCCTGGCCGTGCTCTGCGTTCTCGCAAACGCGTTCTTCGTCGCTGCGGAGTTTGCGTTCGCGAAGGTGCGACCGACCGCACTCGAGGCTGCTGCTCGAAGCGGCGATAAACGCGCAGTACGCGCGTTCAAGATGACCCAGGAGCTCGACGCTTACCTCACCGCGACTCAGCTCGGCATCACGCTCGCTTCACTTGCGCTTGGTGCTCTTGGTGAGCCCGCACTCGCAAGAGTGATCGCCGCGCCTCTGCGCGCGTTCTCGGTCCCCGAGAGCGCAACCTCCCCTATTGCGATCGCCCTCGCGTTTGCTGTGATCAGCATCATGCATATCGTGGTGGGCGAGCTCGTGCCTAAGTCGCTCGCCCTCGCGGCGCCCGAGCGCGTCTCAACTCTCACCGCCACTGCGCTCAACGTCACCTACTGGAGCATGTATCCAGCCCTCGTCGTCTTGAATGCGATGTCGCGACGCGTGCTCAAGTCGCTCAAGCTTCCGACTCCGGAGCATCCCGAAGGTTCGCTCTCGCTCGAGGAGCTCAGGCTTTTGATTCGGGCAGCGCAGCACGACGGCGAGATCGAAGGTGCGCGCCGCGCCATCCTCGAACGCGTGCTCCGAAGCGCAGACCGACCCGTTCGCTCGGTTATGGTCCCGCGCGTCGACATGCATGCGCTGTCCCTCGAAGAAGACGAGGAAACGTGGATGACCAAGGTGCGACAGCACGGATTCAGCCGCTTTCCGATTTCCGAAACGGGGGAAGCCGACAAGATCGTCGGTTACCTCTACGCGAAGGACCTGATTCTGGCGCCCGCGCTACCTAGAGGCGGGTTGCGTGCGCTCCGGCGAGATATTTTAATCACGCCTGAGTCCAGGACGGTGATCGACGTTCTCGAAGACATGAGACGCGGTCGCATTCCGATCGCCCTCGTGGTTGACGAGTTCGGAGGAACGAGCGGCCTCGTAACGATCGAAGACCTCGTCGAGGAAATCGTCGGAGAGATCCAGGACGAGCACGACACGGAGAGCCCGCGCGTGCGTGAGCTCGACGATCGAATCATCGTCGACGGCAGCGTTCAGATTTCCGAGCTGCCGCTCGAAGACTCCTCGCGCGCGGATGTTCGAAACGAAGAGACGGTAGGTGGGTACATCTTATCGAGTCTTGGACGTCTGGCTCGTCCTGGTGACCGCGTTCGACTCGGAGCGTACGAGCTTTTGGTGCAAGACGTCCGTCGACGCCGCGTCGAACGCGTGGAGATCAAGAAGAGCCTTTCCGCGTCGCTGCCCCCGCAAGGCATGACGAAGAAGGACTAGCGCGACGCCCTACGCTGGGTGTTGCAGGATCGAGAACAGGTCGGCGAACCGCTCGGCTCCCGTGGGAAGCGCGCCTTGTGTACGCCCGTATGCCCAGAGCAGCGGCGTGACCATGTCGATCGCGTACGGCACCGGAACGTCCTCGTAACGCAGTCCTTCCGGGAGCCGTGCGACTTCTCGTTCGAGCACGTGATCAGCACGCAGCATTGGCTCGAAGAAGCACTGCGTGATCGCCCGGTCGGTCCAGATGAACGTCAGCACCTCCACGAAATCACCGTGAAGCGGCCTGACCAGAATCGCCGCGCCCCGCGTCTCGTCCCCGGCCAGATGCGCGCGGGGCTGTGACGTTCCCCGGATGCCGTCGAGGTTCTCTCGCTCGATGGCCGCTGCGATTTCGCGGGCGACTTCGGCGTCATCCTCGACCGCGAGCAGAGGCAACAACGCATGCGAGGCTGCGATGCCTTCAGCGTCGGCATCCGCCACGATGGCTTCGATGATGCGTCTGCGCGCAACCAAATCGAGCTCGCCGTACGCTGACGCGAGACCGCGCGCAGCAGCAGGATCGCGTGCCGCGGCGGCGAGCAGCGCCCCGAACGGTCCAGCTCGACCTCGTTGATGCGCGGCGCCATCCCGACCTTGGGTCGTTCCTGCCGGATTGCCTTGCCCCGGACGCCCTCCGGATGAACCGCTATTGCTTCGCATCTTGACGAATGTTTGCCGAGGCGTGTACGCAAGAGGCCGTGCACGCGCAAGCCGACCCGGAATTCCTCGCCCAGTACATGGGTCTGGTTCGCAGCATCGTGTCGCGTTTGCGGGCCGAGTTGGATTTGCGTAGCGCTCAAGACGACCTGGAAGCGTACGGAATTGAAGGACTTCTTCAGGCACGCAAGCGCTATGACGCGACACGCGGCATTCAATTCAGCACGTTCGCCTACTACCGGATCCGGGGAGCCGTACTGGACGGAGTTCGCGAGATGGCGCTTCGGGGACGTCGGTCCAGGGCGAAACATCTCGCGTCCGTGGCGACGGATGCGATCACCGAGAGTCTTGCCGAGGACAGACTCGCGCGCGCGCGCGCCGGCACGACGGGACCTCAGGAGAGCGGCGAGCCCGCGCCGAGCGCGCAGGCCATCGCACAGGCAGTCGAACAGATAACCGCGGGTTTCATGCTGGCGGCGCTCGACGCAGAGCGTGCTGACAAGACCGAGGCGACCGCGCGAATGCGCGGGCTTGTCGATGCGCTACCAGAACGAGAACGCGCGCTCGGTCGCGGGTTGTATTTCGAGGGCCGCAAGCTGGTCGACGTTGCTGCCGACATCAACGCGAGCACGTCTTGGGCGAGCAGGATGCACACGCAGATCCTCGCCAAGCTGCGTGCTGCGATGTCGGAGGACTGACTCGGAACACCGAGCGGCGCTCATCCCTGGGACTGAAACGTCTGCTTCACCGCTGCCGTGGCTTTGTCCACCAACTTGCTCACGACATCAACTTCCAGGCTGTACCGATACACGAGCATCTGTAGTGCGATCAGTTGATCATTGGACACCGTCGCGCCCTGCGAGACGCGGCGCATTGCGGCATCCACGCGAGCGCCGTCCTGACTGACCCGTCCGAGTGCCTCGCGGAAACCACCGACCGCCGGATGGCCGCGCATCTGGTCCGCGTGCGCTGCAGACTCGGCCCGAAGCGACGATCCAACCCCTAGAGCTTTCGACATGCTCGGTTATCGGACGAGGCTGGGACTTGTTGCGTCGACACGGGCGGGGTCCGTGCACGCGCCGTGAATCGAGCGACGAATGTCGTTTTGCCCGCATGCGCCGCGCATCGGATCCAATGACCCCAGCAGGAACATCAGGGCCTCTTCTCTCGGCGTTGGGCGCCGCGCCTCCGCAGGCAGCTGGGAGGCAGACGTTCGCAGCGCTCTGACGCGTCGCTCCGCGCGAAGCGCCTCAGCCAAGTACCCAAGCTGCTGAGCAAATGCGCTGCGCATGGCCCAGACCTCGGCGTCCGCGGGTCGGTCGAGCAGATAGGAGCGCATATTCTCGAGCGCCTGCTCGGTGTGCCCCTCGGCGACTTCGACGTCGATCATCAGGCGGACGAGGTCGGCCGTCTCGAGACACTGCCGGATTCCAACGCGCAGCACCTCGCGAGCATCGACGACTGAGCTGCGCGTCAGATAGGCACGGGCCAGCGAGGCATAAGCTCTGGGCTCCCGCGGCGAGACTGAGACTGCGTCCCGATAGAACCCAATCGCACTGCCCACATCGCCGCGAGCGACCAACGCGTCCGCACGTTGGATGAGCACCGCGGCGCGAGATGCGCGCGCTGCAGGATCCATCTGCGCACTTCCGCGCAACGCTCCGAAAACCAGCGCCGCAAGAACAATCGCAAGCGGTGTGATGGCGCGTCGCATAGGTCTGTGGGAGAGGTTCGAGATTGCCGTGCTTTAGCTTGGGCGGCAACAGCTTCCCAACACCCCGGCAATGCGTTTCCTACCCTATCTCGCGTTCTTCCTCTCGGGCGCCTCGAGCCTAATCTTTCAGTCGATCTGGACACGCATGCTGCACCACGTGTTCGGATCGACATCGATCGCAATGAGCACCGTCCTATCGGTCTTCATGGCCGGCCTTGGTCTGGGCGCTTGGATCTTCGGAAAGCTATCGGCTCGGATTCGCGAGCCGCTGCAGGTCTACGCCATCGCGGAGCTCATCGTCGGCGCGTGGGGCCTTCTCATGCCGCTGCTCGTTTCTCCCGAGGGGTGGCTCGGCGACGTGAATGCGTTGCTGCGCAACAACTACGGTTCGAACGCCTTCCTACTCGCGTTCGGTCGGTTCGCGTGCGTCTTCCCGTTGATCATCATTCCCACGACCTTGATGGGGGCAACGCTGCCGCTTCTTGCAAAACACTTCGTTCGTGCTGATCAGGAGTCCTCGGCAGCCAGCGTGAACGTGGGAATGTTGTACGCGGTAAATACGCTCGGCGCAGTGCTCGGGACCTTCGTGTCCGGGTACTGGCTCATGCCCTCGATGGGTCTTCCGTTCACGAACCGCACGGCATGTGCGCTGAACGTTCTACTCGCCGTCGCGATTCTCGTCGCACTTCCGAAGCTGAAGGCCGCTGCTGCTGGCGCGAACCCGAAAGCAGATGGCGCGAAACCTGCGCAGTCTTCCGCCTCGGAAGAGGCTGGCGCATCTGCGTCGGGTCTTCCTCCGGTTTCCCTCGTGGCTCGCCGCGTAGCGCTCGTTGCGTTCGGAGTCTCCGGCGCCGCTGCTCTGGCTTACGAAGTCGTGTGGACTCGCGCGCTAGTGAACATTATCGGGGGCTCGATCTACTCGTTCACGACTATTCTCATGACCTTCCTCGTGGGCATCGCGCTCGGCAGCGCGATCACGTCGGGCCTCATCGGCACCGCGGAGCGTGCACTTCGCGGCTCGACGTACGCGGCTCTCGCGATGGTTCCGATCGCAGCGATCGGACTCGCGCTTGAGGAGGACGGCCGAAGACTCGTCACGTTCGTCGCGATCTGCATCGGCGGATTCGCTATTGTCGGAGTCTGTCATTTCGTGGGTCGCACCGTCGTGCGCAACACCGCAGCGCTGGACGATGAACGCAGCGCCGATGTCGAAAACGCGCGGCCGTACATCGGACTCGCGCCCTTCTTGGGCCCGCTGTTGATCGCCAGTGTGAGCGCGTGGATCTCGACGCTTGGGCCGATGATTCTATGCGTGATCGGCGTGATGCTTGCGCTGTTCATTCCGATCTATCTGCTCGCGCGCTCGCGCGTCCTGGTCCTGGGCATCGTTCAGACCGTCATCGCTGCGGGGACCTTCGTGAACTACCTCTGGGCTGACGAGCTGCCGTTTCAGTTTGCCAAGGTCGTATCGGTCATCCCGGAAGAAGAGCTCGGGGCCAATGTTTCACTCATTCAGCTGATTACATTCCTGGTGTCAGCGCTGATCGTGCTGCCGGCCACCCTCGGCATGGGCGCGATGTTCCCGCTCACGGTTCGCCTGTGGACGAGCGGTGGCTCGAAGATCGCGGAAGACGTGGGTGTCGTCTACACGAGCAACACGATCGGCTCGATTTTCGGGGCGTGGCTTCCTGGGTTCGTGCTTCTGCCGTTGTGGGGCATGGAACGCACGCTGCTCTGGTTCGGCATCCTCGTAAACCTTGGTGCCGCGCTCGCGCTCGTCATCGTTGGAGCCGAAGACGTCGATCGTCGCGCGCCGGTCGATCCGAAGAATCCGGGGCCTGATGGCGCCCGGCCCGCCGCGGCTTCGGGACCGGTCGCGGTTTCTCGTCTCGAGCGAGGCCTCGTTTACACACTCGCTCCGGTCATCCCCGCGCTCGCCGCTGCGGTCTGGCTCATCGGATTGAACCCGGACGCTCTCAAGGCGCGTCTTCAAGACACGATCCGTTGGCGCATCGATCACATGACGCTGGGTGTATTCCGCCTCTCGTATTTCCGCGGCATCACCGAAAAGGGAGCAGGCACTCCCGAGCAGCTCATCTTCCACCGCGACGGATTGTCCACGACGGTGACGGTCGAGAAGGTCGGCAACCACATCGCGTTGAAGAACAACGGCAAAGTCGATGCCTCGAACGGCGACGACATGCCGACTCAAGTGCTCGTCGCCGCCTACCCACTGCTTCTTCATCCGCGCACACCGCAGGGTCTCGATGTCGCGGTCGTGGGGTTCGGATCGGGTGTGAGCGTCGGGACGACGCTGCAGTTTCCCGTGCGCTCGGTGAAAGTGATCGAGCTCGAACGCGCCATCCCCGAAGCGAGCAAGTTCTTCGCCGAGTGGAACCACCTCCGATACGTGCTTCCCGCATTCCCGTTCGTGAAGATGGACCGACTCGAAGTCGTGAATGACGACGGAAGAAACTATCTTGCGTCGACCTCGCAAAAGTTCGACGTGATCGTCAGCGAGCCATCTAACCCATGGCTGACTGGAGTTTCCGATCTGTTCACCACGGACCACTTCATGCTCGCCCGTCGTCGCCTCCGTCCCGGCGGGATCTATACGCAGTGGGTTCAGCTCTACGAGCTCAGCGCGACGAACATCAAAGTCATCTATCGAACGTTCGCTTCGCAGTTCAAGTACGTCGTCGTGTTTGCAGCGGACCGCGACTCAAGCGACACGGTCATGCTCGGATCCGACTCGCCGATCGATCTCAGCTTGGCCCGTATCTCCCAGAACTACGCACTTCCCGGCGTGGCGGCCGAACTCGCGAACGCCTACTCAGGGGAAACTCCGTACGGAGTGACATCGCCGCACGACATATTGAGTCGTCTCCTCTTCGGATCGCGGTCCGAGGTGATGCAGTTCACGCAAATCGAGGAGACGCGTGGTGCCGCTGGTGTGTGGAACGTGGACCCGGGCGTTCTCGGAGACGCGGAGTGCAAACCGCCCGAGTGTCGCAGGGAGCCCGTCGTGCTGAATACGGACGACAACGCGCACATCGAGTTCGCCGCGCCGCGCGACCTCATTGCGTATTCATCAGGCGACTACGTGCGCAAGTTCTACTCGTTCGAATGGCCTTACGGAAAGGTTCAGAATGTCGCCGCGCTGGATGCGGCGGGGGTGACGTCAAGCGATCTTGGACGTCTGGCGATTTCTCTCCTCTCGCACGGTCGGGTGGACGAAGCGGAGTCCATGATCCGACGGGGTGATAGACGAGGCGCATCGAAAGAGGTGGCTCTCGCGGCGGCGCTCCTCTTGCACTTGCAGACCGAAGCGCACGAGCCTTCGATTACGATCGGAAGTCCGATTCCGCCTGTCAGCTGGACACGTCGAGAAAGGGAACGCTTCACGTCGGTGATCGACGAGGTGAAACGCCTGCTTGCCGCGCAGTCTTTCACGGGTGCTCTCGCTGCGCTCGGGACCATCGAACGGCCAAAGCTCGACGACGCTGGCCCAAGCACGCAGCTGTTGCACGCCTATCTGGTCTACAAGGTTGCTATGGCCGACGACGACGGCCGCGATGGCTACGACGAAGTGATCAACATCCTCGAGCGATTGTTCGAGACGGAGCCTCGCTACGTCGAGAGGCATCCAGAGGCATATTACTTTCTTGCCCGCTCGCACTGGGGACGCGGCGCCCTGCCGCAAGCGATTCGCCACATGCAGGCGTTCGTCGAAACTCCACCGCGCGTCGATCCGCTTGGCTACGGATACATTTCCACCGGGCAAAAGCTCTGCTTCGTCATCGACGCGAATCGCGGACGCTGTGTGCTGCTTGCTGCGGCGAGCCTTCCAACTCCCGTGGAGGTGACGCGGCTCCTTGCGAACGAACAAACGACCCCGGTCGCGGCCACGCCCGCGGACGCACCTCCGCAGCAGCCAGCGGAGTTCGTGCCGCTGGCGCCTGATGTCATCCGCGCCCTTCAGTTGCCCGAACGTCCGTCGTGGTACGAAGAGATGCAGACTTCTCCGCTGGATCGGCTGAACACGCCGGAGCCACCGCCCGCACCTGCGCTCCCCTCACCGTAGCGGCGGAACCTTGCGCGCAGAGTTCTGCGCAGTTCGCGTAGACAATCGCGCACTTCGTGACTTCGTTTCACGCGCCTGCGTGCAAAACCTGTTGGAATGATTGGCGGTTTGATAGAGCTGCCCATGGTACGGCACGTGCATAACCTCACACCTATGGAAGCCGCGTCATTGTCCGCTACGAACGGTAAGCCCCTTCACACCCCCGCGAGCGAAAAGCGCGCGCTGCGCATCCTCGCCAAGTCTGTGTATCGCGAGCTTGTTGCCAACGGCCATACGTCGACGGACATCGTGGCGTTCACGAGCGAGCTCATCGACGTGATGCGCGAAGAACTCTCCAACGAGTAAGAGAGTCGAG
>CAZWQH010000219.1:0-8374 GCA_964635815.1 uncultured Sandaracinaceae bacterium | reverse complement strand
GTATCCAATCTGCGCCATAGGGCGAAGCGGACCTACCTCTGTCCACATTTCGGTACCTAGTGCGCAGAGTATTTTCGTCACGTTGTTGTACCTGGCATTTCGATTGCTACTATGATTGCTGCGTGCAGGAAAGACGGAGACGTTAGACACCACGTAGGCACCAACCCGAGGAGACGCTGCCATGCTTCCCCCCTTCATCATCGAACAGATTCGGAAGCGAGAAGAAGAAGAGAGACGGAGTCATCCTCAGCCGTTCCTTGAGCTTCCGACGCCCAATCCCGTCGTCCGCGCCCCGGAGACAGAAGACCGTGGCAATCGTGGCGTGGTGGTGATCGATCTCTAACGGTGAATCTGGTGCGCCTACCGCTGCACCGCTGATACCTCGGTAGCGGTCTCCCCCCCTCGATCGCGTGGCCAGATCCGTCACGCACGTGACAACTCTCGGAGCCGCTCCGCAATCTCTGCGGGGTGCAGCGAGCGACCTGCGCCAAAGACCCCGGGTGCCTCACGTGTACGGTACGTGTACACGCGTACGCCTGCCGCCCCGAATATCTCACCCGTGACGGACGCCGCCATCGGAGACACCAAGAACGCAGCGAGAGACGCGACGTCTTCAGGGCGCAGGCTGTTTTCGGCGATGCCTTCGAATGTTGGCAGGTGTTCGGTCATTCGTGTGAGCGCTGTAGGAACGAACGCGTTTACGCGAATCGAGCTGCGCTTGAGCTCAGCGGCGAGCGAACGAGTCAAAGAAACAAGCGCGCCCGACGCGACGCTCGCGAGAGCTGCTGAAATACCCTGCCCGAAGAACGCCTCGGGCCCTGCCGAGAACAAGATCGCTCCACCGGTGCGTTGAGCGATGAACTGCTGCGCGAACGCTTGTCCGAGCCAGATGCTGGCTTCGACGTGAACACCCAGCACTCGGGAAACATCGGATCGTTCGAGTCGAACGAACGGCCGCGCGACTTGGATTCCTGCACAGTGAATCAGCGCATCGATGCGTCCGAACTCGCTCTTTGCAAACCCTGCGATCTCCGAAGCCGCGGACTCCGTCGTAATGTCACTCGCTAAACCGATTACTCGCGTGCTTCCTGAGATCGCGGCGGCAGCGTCGCGGGCAACCGAGTCATCGAACCCGTTGCCCGACACGTCGCATCCGTTGTCGACAACGAGCACGTTCGCGCCCTCTCGCGCACATCGCTTCGCAACCGCGAGACCGACGCCTCGTCCCCCACCCGTGACGACTA
Source organism: uncultured Sandaracinaceae bacterium (assembly GCA_964635815.1). Lineage (GTDB taxonomy): Bacteria > Myxococcota_A > Polyangia > Polyangiales > JADJQN01 > CAZWQH01. Next base: position 7,130 of record CAZWQH010000219.1, on the reverse strand, counting down.
CGACCTGCCCGGGCAGCACGGAGGCACGCGGCGGAAGACTCGACGGCTCGGACGAAACGTCGCTCACGGTGCGACCACTGGGTTGCGACGCATTACGTAGGCCTGCCCCTCTGACAGTCGCTGCCCTCCTGCGGCCCAGTACATCAGGTTGTCACTGTCGATTACCGGCGTGTCCGAAAGTACGTCCTCTGCAAACGCCGTGCATTGAACAGTTTCGTTCGGGCGCTCGCCGGGGGCACACATTCGAAGGTTCTCGGTTGTGTGAAACAAGCCGATGTAGTGACCAACCTCGTGCGCCATCACCGCGCCGATCGCGTCACCCGAAAAAGCAGCGCTTCCGAGCGAGGTCGCAATGACGACTCCGCTCTGTTGTGTTCCGTGGACCCCAGGGGGGCCCGGAATGCCACCAGCTTGTCCGAGGCGAACGGTTGGGCTCCGTGGGTCTTCTCCGCTGATCTCGCGCACGAAGAAAAGATTGATCGCTCGCTCCGTGCGGTCCGCGCTGAGCTGGAACAGGGCTGCGACTTCGCTCGTGGGACCTTCGGATGCATCTAGAAGGGCGTATCTGCGCGCGGCGTCGGCAGGTACATCCAAAAAGTGGATGGTCGATATGTCGATGTTCGCTTGCCGATAAATCTGCCGCATCTTCTCGAAGGCCGCGAGCATGCGCGGGTCCGTTGCCGCGGTGGTCGCGTCCATGCCAATGCCGACGACATACGCGTTGATCTCGATTGACCAGCCGGCTTGTTGACTCCCGGCGTCGCTCGCGGGCGCACTTGCGCTCGTGGAGCGTTTGACCAGGAGTGTCAGTCGCGTAGGGACATTTACATCTGTCGTGTCCGTCGCCCCGTACGCACCGAAGACCGCCGCGTAACGTCCGGACTCGAACGCGACGCGATCCGCGGTCGTGTTGGGTACGAACACCGACACGAAGTCGATGTTCTCACGCGGTGTCCATCGGATGGGTTGATCGATGAACATTGCGAGTTGCCCGTAGTTGAAAAGTTGCGTGGAGCTGGGTGCGGTCAGCGACACCAGCGTCAGCGTCGTGGCGGGAATCCGTCGCTCCGGCTGCCCGACGATCGCAAACCCCGTTGCGTCTGCCGGGATGCTGAACGCGATGGTTGGGTTCGTTGCGCTCGAGCTTGCCGTGATGCGGCCGAGGTCGATCGTTTCCAATCCGCTCAACGGTGGCGCTCCATGCGTGCAGATGCTGACACGGGCGTCGCTCGCGTCAGCGAGCAAGACCGAAGCACATCGTTCGCCGAGCACACAATCCGCGTCCGAACGACACGATTCGGCGCACGCGCCGGCTATGCACGAATGCGTCGCGCATGCATCGGGCGTCACACACGCTGCGCCTGGCGTTAGGCCGCGCCCGGGGGTGACGCACGCGTTGGCAGCGCGGTCTGAAGATCCATTGCCATCGATGTCGAGGTAGAACGGCGAGCATGTGGACGTCGCGGCCGACGCGCGACAGTCACTAGTGCTGCTGCATTCGCGTGCGCACACTCGCCCTGCCACGCTCGGCACGCAGACCCCCGTGCTGCAGTCGGTAGATCGAGTGCAAGCTCCCCCGATCGGTGCGTCCCCTACAGCGCCCTCCACGCAGCGCCCGCCTCGGCATCGCTTCCCGCCGTCACAGTGAGCATCGCTAGCGCATGTTGGCCCTGCGCAGTATCCATTCGAACAAGTCGCGCCCGCGGCCTCTCCCGCCGGACCGCCGCATTCCCCGCCGCTTTCACAAGCAGGTCTACAGACTCCGAGCCAGCACTGGTATCCGGTCCGGCACTGGGCTGCGCGGTCGCAGGTCTGCAGACATAGAGCCAGCCCATCGACAGTCTCGCAGCGCCCACCTGCTGGGCAGGACCCCGCGGCGCACGTTTGCGAGCAATAGCCGCCCGGAAACCGCGCGTCAGTGATGCACGAAAGCCCAGTGGCGCACGTTGGGCAAGCAGACCCCAAGGCACCGTTGGGTAGGCTGGAATCAGGGGGAACGGCTGCGGGTGCGCTCGAACACGCAGCAGATCCCAAGGACAGGACCAACGTCAGCGTGTATCCAAGGCCGTGAGCCGGGCGCCTGTGTTTCACGCCGCGGAGTGTAGCGCGCTGGCGTTCATGCGCTCGGACCTGCAGCAGGACGAGCATGCCGGGGAACTATTCCTTTCGCGGACGGACCGGTACACTCGCTGCTCTCAAGTGGACTCCGATCGCTCCTTCGAACAGTTTGGCCGCTACCAGCTCAAGAGGCGGCTGGCGGTCGGGGGTATGGCGGAGGTCTTTCTCGCTCGCGAGCACGGTGCAGCGGGCTTCGTTCAAGACGTCGCAATCAAGCGCTTGCTGCCTCACCTCCTCGAGCATCCAACGATGATCGAGTTGTTTCACGAAGAGGCGCGGATCCTCGCTGCCCTGTCTCACCCGAGCATTCCCAGAGTATTCACGCTCGATGAAGTCGATGGCGCTTGGTTCATTGCGATGGAGTACGTCGAGGGCCTTCGGCTAAGCCAGGTGATCGCCCCACTCACCGCGAGTCCGCCCGGCGACCCGCTCACCTCTCTTCGCCCGTCGCCGAATCTCGCGTCGGGCTCGACCACTCTCAGCGCAGCAGGTGGACGTGCGCTGGACGTTGCGCGTGACACTTCCGCGGCATTGCCGACGGCGGTGGCGCTCAGCATCACGCTTCAGGTCGCAGCGGCGTTGCATCACATTCACGAGAGACGCGGCGCCGACGGTCGGCCCATGCGGATCGTTCACCGTGATGTGACACCCGACAACATTCTTCTTACTCGTGATGGCGTCGTGAAGCTGGTGGACTTCGGCATTGCGCAACGCCTAGGAGGTCCGCGAGATCCCACGGGCACGCGCGGCACGGTAGCGTACATGGCCCCGGAGCAGATTCGCGGATGGCCGCTCGATCGCCGGGCAGACATCTTCGCTCTGGGCACATGCCTCTACGAGCAGACCACCGGAATGCGCCCCTTCTCAGGACCAGAGCCCGTCGTGCTTGCGCAGGTCGTAGAGCTGGACGCACCGCCACCGTCGGGAAGAATTCGCGGGTTCGATTCCGAGCTCGAGCGAATCATCATGTCGTGCCTAAGGCGAGATCGAGAAGGGCGTGTCTCGTCAGCAGACGAAGTGGCTCTCGATCTCGAAGAGTTTTGCAACCGGCGCCAGATCCGCACCGGCCACCGGGTCATCGCGGAACATCTAGTTGGCGTCCACGCGCGCCAGGATTCGGCGCGAAAGGCAACGATGCCGGAAGGCTACGTGTCGGCGTTTCAGATTACGGCGCTGCCTAAGCTCGGGTCCGGCGAGGTCTCGATCGATCAGGTCCCGTCGTCCGCTGCAGGCCCGGAAACTCAGGCCAGCGAGTTCACAGACGCGAGCGACGAAACGTACTTCGAAGAGTTCGAGGAGGCGGACATCGCGAGCGTGCCGCGCAGTGCACACGCTCCAAGCGCTGATCGCACCACGCGCCCGGCCCTCAACGTCCCCGCTGTGAGGCTTCCAAAGTCCGTCGTGACCAAACCGGTGAATGTCGTCGGCATCGCGGCGGACGAGGATGGACCCACAGAGCTTTCCGAAGATGCCGACATCAAGACGATTCCCACGCGGCGCATAGACTAGTGTCGAGCGCGACAGCCTGAGTACTACGCAACAAGGACGCAGCAGATGACCATCACATTCGCAGATATCGAAGCCGCTCGACGTAGGATCGGCGACGCAATATTCGTTTCGCCATGCGCGTACACCCACACGCTCTCGGAGATGGTTGGTTGCAAGCTCTACCTGAAGCTCGAGAACCTGCAGATGACGGGTTCGTTCAAGGAGCGCGGCGCAGCCAACAAACTCCTTCAATTGGACGCGAATGAGAAGAAGAATGGCGTCATCGCCGCGAGCGCAGGAAACCACGCACAGGGTGTTGCGTATCACGCCAAGCGTCTAGGAATCGAATCTACGATCGTGATGCCTGTGCTCACTCCGCTCGTGAAGGTCACCGCAACTCGCGGATACGGAGCAAAGGTCATCCTCCACGGCGCGAACTTCGACGAAGCATACGAAGAAGCTCGACGCATCGAGAAGGAGCAGAATCTCACGTTCATCCATCCGTTCGACGACCTTCAGGTCATCGCGGGCCAGGGCACGATCGGACTCGAGCTCCTCGAACAAAACCCATACCTCGACGCCATCATCGTGACCGTGGGCGGAGGCGGTCTTGCCGCTGGCGTCGCGTGCGCCGTGAAAGAAACCAACCCGCGCATCAAGGTCTACGGAGTGGAGCCCAAGGCTGTCGCGAGCATGCGTGCGGCGCTCGATGCCGGGCGGCCGGTGCGCGTCGAGGGCGCACGGACCATCGCGGAAGGCGCGGCCGTTCGCCAAGTGGGGAAGGAAACCTTCGAGGCGTGCAAGAAGTACCTCGACGACGTTGTGAGCGTCGACGAGGAGGAGATCGCGGAGGCGATCCTGTTGCTGCTCGAACGTGAGAAGACCGTGGCTGAGGGGGCAGGCGCGGCGCCGCTTGCAGCGTTGGTGCACAAGCGACTCCCGGTCGACGGGAAACGTGTCGCGGCCATTCTCTGCGGCGGCAACATCGACGTGAATCTCGTTTCGAGAATTATCGAGCGTGGTCTCGTGAAGTCTGGTCGGATGATTCGCATACGCGCGTGCATCTCCGATGTGCCCGGATCGCTTGCCGCACTCCTCACGCGCGTCGGAAGTGTTCACGCGAACGTGCTCCATGTGCAGCACGACCGGATGGGGTCCGAGCTCTCGCTAGGACAGACACTCGTTGAGCTCGTCCTCGAGACGCGCGGATTCGAGCACATCGAGTCCGTGATCGCGGCGATCCGAGAGGTGGCCGACATCCGCTAGCCGCTTATTTCATAGGATATTTCTGTTTGTGCCGAAGTGCGCCTTCTAAACTGCGCCACCTTGTGCCACCTTGGGACATGCGCTATCTGTGCGCTCGATGGAACTTCTAGCGCGCATTCCTCGTTACACGCGCCTGCGCGATGTCGGGGCGGGCGGGTCTGGCAGCGTTCATCTGGTCGAAGACCGATGCTTCCGCGGGGCGCCTGTCGCGTTGAAAGTTCTTCGCATCGGTGCAGGTGACGACGAGTCACTTCAGCAACAGCTCCGGGCGAGCGTCGAGCGTGAGTTTGCGGTTCTGGCAAACGTGGCGGTCCCGCGTGTTGCGCGCGTTCTCGATTTTGGGAGCGTCGTGGGTGACGACGGTGCGCGCTGCGTCTACTTCACGCGCGCGTTCGTCCCAGGCGAGACGGCCCTCTCGCTGCTGGGCTCGTGCTCGCTCGCACGAGCAGCGCAAATCGTTCGTGACGTTGCCGTTACGCTTGCGCCGCTTCACCGGCAAGGCCTCGTTCACGCGGATCTGAAACTCTCGAACGTCGTGCTCGATTCTACCGGTGCTCCACACCTGATCGATTTCGGTCTCGCGGATCTCGCGCAGCGAGCTGCGAGCGGGCACGGATTGCTCGGAGCGGAGGGAGTTGCCGAAGCGCGCGGTGGTACCCCTGGCTACGTCGCACCGGAGGTGATGGCCGGAGAGCGGGTTACCCCGCGTTCCGACGTCTTCGCGCTCGGCGTTTGTTTGCAGGGATTGGTGCTCGGTCGGTTGTTCGAACACACGGCGACGCGCCTGCGCTCGAAGGAGGAACGCGCCGTGCTCGAGGTCGCGCGTCATGCGATGAACTTTGATCCCTACGCGCGCCCCGCATCGGCGGACGAGTTCGCGTTGGCACTCGAGCGTGCGATTGCGTTGACGGAACGATTGCCTACCGTTTTCGTCCCACCTCGGCCGCGTGGCTTCGATTCGACTCTGCAGAGCACCACAGCGCGGATGGATGTGGCGATAAGGCAGCATCAGCCTATCGTCGTCGCGGTCCGCGGTTCGCGAGGGTCAGGCAAGACGACCTTTCTCACTCAGCTGAAATGGAGGCTCCAGCTCGCGTACCACTCGGTGATCGAAGGGCGTGGAGCAGCCTCCGGAAGCATTCACGACCAAGTGCGAATACAGCTGGGCGCGGACGACTCGAACTCGCAACCCCTCGATTCGATTCGCGCGGCTGCGCGTGGCGGCAGCGTGCTGGTTATCGACGACATGCATCTCGCGAGCGAGAGCGAATGGAACGCACTCGCCACAGTTCGCAATCTGGATGGACAGCGCGTGGCGGCGGTCGTCACCGTCGACGCGGGCTCGCACATACCTCCCTGGGTGGACGTGGTCCTCGATGTCCCCGCGCTCAGCGAGTCCGACGTGCTTGCGATTTGTCGGGACGCTCTCGGTCCGATCGACCAGTCCGCAACTCAAGCTTTGACCTCGCGCGCGGGAGGATCGCCTGCTGCGCTCATTTCGTTGCTTCATCAGGCGTGGTCTCTGCCGGCCGTTTCCGCGCAGTCCGTAGAAGCGCTCACGGTGTCCACTACCGGTGCGCTCGTACTTCAGCGCCTCTCGGAGAGGGCGCGAAAGCTGATCGCGATTCTCGTCGCTCGTGACGTTGGGGAGTGCGCAAGCGCGGATGACACGACCTTCTCGGTGTCCAGGTTGGAGGACAAATCACTGGTTTGCGTGATGGATTCGCTCGAGGTGAGCGCAGCTCCATCTTTGGAAGAGCTCGTTCGCAACGGGCTCGCATCGAAGGACCTACAGCTTGAGCCGGGTGTCGGGGATCAGTTTTGCCGAGACTATCCTGACCTCGTAGCGGAGGCGGCTCGAGCGTGGTTGGCGCGTTCGGCCAGCACGACCGAGCCCGAATCGGAGTTGACGCTCGGTCATCGCGCGATCCTATCTCTCGATCCGACAAGCATTCGAACGTTCGTGCCGCGCGCCGCGGAGGTATTGGAATCCAGGGGCGAACGTGCGCCCGCCATCCGAATGCTCGAGGCGCTCTTGGTGCACGCGTTACCGCCGGACCGCGCGGCGACGTCCGCTCGACTCGCTCGGCTGTTGCTCGATGCAGGGGACACCACGCGCGCCGGCGCCGTTGCTACGTCAGGTCTCAAAGGTGAGAAGGGCGCATCATCCGCGGCGACGGATCAAATCGGTGATGACGCGCTGATCGCCGAGCTTTCTTGGATCGCAGCGCGATGCGCGGTCCGCGCAAATCGCCTCG
>CAZWQH010000218.1:0-8375 GCA_964635815.1 uncultured Sandaracinaceae bacterium | reverse complement strand
GCGAACGTTCGAGAACATGGTCTCGGTCTCATCACCGTTCTGTTCGATCATTCGCATCCCAGTGATGCTCGATCCCGACCCGTGGATGTGAAGCTCGCGTAGAAATCGCGCGAGCTGTGGGTCTCGTGGAACGAGCTGCATATCCCAATCCCCATGACTGCCAGGCCCGAGAATAATTCTGTAGCGAGCGTTGAGCGCTGCGTGATCTCCCGCCAGGATGTCGCGAAACGTAGCTACGAATCCGCGAACCGCTGCGTTCGAAGAGAGGGCAATCACTTCGCGCCGGCCGCCTTCGCGAATCACCAGCTCGGAGGACGATACGCGTACGCTCGAAGGAGTCGGCGATGCCGTGTCGCGCACCAGCACGCCATTCGATCCTGAGACGAAAGAAATCTCACCTTCGCTTCGCAAAGGAGTTCGCATCATCGCGATCCGCTTTAGCTCCACGAAATGCGCAGTCAGATCCGGCACGGAGCGCCACGCCGCCAGCAAACCATCGATCGACAGAGTAGCCGCGCCCGCGTCTACGGCCTGCGTCGGTCGTGGTGGACGACGGGGGCGCGAGCCAGGCGCGCGCTTTGCGCTCACGTTCGAGGCGAAGATCCCCACCAGGCCGAGAATGAGAAGCCAGCTACTTGATCGTCGCGAGACGCTCTTGAATTTCATGAGGGGTCTCCCAAAGCATGTTGCCGTCGGCGTCCGTTGTCACGAGGGTCGTCCAGGCGCGCGCTGCACGACGAGCCGTCGTGAGGTTTTCGATCTCGTAGGCAACGCGCAGACGCATGTCGCTGTCGACAAGCCAGGCAGAAACACGGAATCGGTCCTCGTAGCGAAGCGGTGCCGAGTGTCTGCACCGCGACTCGCTAACCAAGAGCCCGAACTTCAGCCGAATGAAATCCGGAACGTCGAGAGAATGCCGCTTGAGCAGAATCGTGCGCGCGATCTCGAGGTACTTGTAGTAGTTGCCGTGCCAGACGATTCCGAGAGGGTCGCAGTCATGAAAGGGCACCACGCCTTCGTATGAAGCGCGAGATTCCGATGGCGGCAGACTCGTCATTTGGACTCCCAGTATGGGAAGAAGTTGAACCAGTTGTCAGGCGCGTCACGACAATATCGAGCCACGACATCCGCATACTGCTGCGCGTAGGTTTGTGCGGCCCCCATGCGATCACCGCGGGGAAGCACGACAGGGTCTGCGAACGGCTCGCAGTGGAGCTCGTAGCGATTCGGATCCCGATAGATGCCCGCCACGAAGTACGTGGGACACTTCAGCGACGCCGCCAGCAGATAGGGGCCACTGGGTAGCCGAATCTTTCCGCCCAGAAAGTCGACCTCGACAGTCTTCGTCGTTTCCGTCGCGGGTACACGGTCCGCCAGGATCGCGAGCATCTCCCCACGTTCGATCAGGTCACGAAGCCGGAGGATGAACGTCGGATTGCCCTCCTCGATTTGGATCACTTCCGTTTCCGAGGCGGGGTCGAGCTTTTTCAGGGCCGTGTTGAAACGCGCGGCGTTCTTGATGAACATCAGCGGATGCATGACGAGCTGTTCGCTCCGACTTTGTGCTCGCATCGCATAGAGACTGCCTATGTGCGCTCCGAGCAACAGTGCTCCGCGTTTTCCGTCACGAAGGGCCGCCAGGTGCTGGTGTCCGTCGCGCGTGATCTCGAACGGAGCGTGCATTCCACGCATCAAGAACAGGGAGTCGAGCGCGACATACGCGAACGCACGGATGTGACGATAGATGGACCAGAAGTCCGAAGGCGCTCCGACGTGTCGGCGGAAGTCCGCGGCGGCGCGACGTGCTTGTCCATTGAATATCGTGAAATAGAATGCCAAGACCCGAACGAACACGCGTGCGGGAGCGCGGCCGAACATGGTCGCGAGCCTGACGATGAAGACAATCCCGGCAGCGGACCCCGTCTCCGGCGTCTTGTGCCATTGCCCCACTTGCGTCGTCATGCCTGCGCTCGTGGGCTCAAGCGCGGTGGTCCAAGTCGCGCAAGGCGGAGCATCACACTCCAGAAACCGAGTCTCGTGTGCATCCAACTGATCAGCGCGTTGTCGCGAAGCCCGCGAAAATGAGAAACGCCGCCGTCGGATGACGAGACGTAGCGCACGCGAGTAGAAAGATTGAGCACGGGTGTACCGGCCCAGACCATTCTCACGGCGATCTCAGGATCGAAATCCATCGCTTCGCCGCGCGCTTTTGCGCGAGCGGCCGAGGCCACCGGATAGATACGGAAGCCGCACATGGCGTCCTGAATGATGTCGCCGCCACAGTGAAAGCGGACCCAAAAATTCGTGATCCGTCGACCGACTAGGCGTGCTTGGGGCGCGGTGTGATCGAACTCCGGCGCACCAAGGACCAGGTGGCTAGGATTCTCGCGTGACGCTTGGATGAAGCGCCGAACATCGCGAAGATCATGTTGCCCATCGGCATCGATCTGAACCGCGTGCGTTGCCCCGAGCGCCTCGGCGTGCAGGAGTCCGGTCTTGACAGCTCCGCCCTTTCCGCGATTGCGCGGATGGTGAAGAACGACCGCGAGACCGTCTCGCGCAAGCGTCTCGCAGGCTTCATGAGCGTCGGGGCTCCCGCCGTCGTCGACCACGATGATCGCCTCCAGCTCAGTGACCATACGAAGCTCCGATACCACGCCACGGATGGTCCGGGGATTGTCGTACGTCGGGACGATCGCGACGAAGCGCTGCGTCACGAGAGTGAGTCCTCAGAAGGCGCAGCCTCATCCATCTCGTTCGGAGGGGAATCGAAGAGGGCACGGACTGCTTTGCGTTGAAGCTTCCCTGCGATGGTTCTCGGAAGCGCATCGACGAATCGGTAACGACGCGGGAGGACGACCGGGGTGAGCCATTTTCCGAGCTCCGCGCGTATCGATGCTGCATCGTGACCATCCGCGACGAGCGCGGCCCAAGTTGTCTGTCCACGCAGGCCCCCGACGTGAACGGCGACCACCGCCGCATCGCGTACGCCGGGGATTGCGAGCAGTCGGGTCTCGAGCTCCGCCACGCTGATTCGAATCCCGCCTATTTTCAGGATGTCGTCCGTGCGTCCGAGATGCTCGAACGCATCACCGTGCTCGAGGCTGACTCGATCACGCGTGGTAGTCGGAACGCTCGGGTCCGGAAGCAACGGAGACTGGACCACGAGCTCTTCGTTTGCATTCACAGATACTCGTACGTCCGGAAATGGTCTGAACCTGGCAGTCGTGGCCGCCCCACGCATTCGCAACGCGATTACACCGGTCTCGCTCGATCCGAGAATCTCGGTGATATGTAATCCGGTGGATTGCACGACGAGAGCCGCAGTGTCTTGCGCCAGCGGCGCGCCCGATGAGATGACGCGCGTGACTGGAACCGGCGCATCCGTGAGGCGCACGGCGATTGCCCTCAGGTGCGCCGGAGTGCTGATCAGGATGCGCGCCGCGGCGTTTCCGTTTGCTGCCAAGCTCGCGACGGACAGATCCGTTTCGTCGTTGACGGAGTGTCGACAAATCGCGGCTCCGGCACGGAGCGGCAACATCAAACCGAACGTGAAACCGTACAAGTGTTGAGGTGGAACAGCGCCGAACACTTCGCTGCGTGCAACGTCTGGGAACGCACCGAGCAGCAGCTCCGCCTCCTCGAAGAGCTGCCTTGCAGTCTTCACGACCGGCACCGGCTCGCCCGTTGTGCCGGACGTGTAGAACGTCGCCAGCAACCTATCCGCCGCGATGGGGTCCAGGTCAGGCGCGGACCTCGCGCTTGTCGCTACGAGACGGACGTCAATACCTCGCTCACCGTCGGCATCGTGCAGGACGGTAACGACCTGGGGTTGGGCACGCGTCCACGAGATGCTCTCGGGCTGCAGGCTCGGCGGGAGAGAAATGGCGAACCCCGCCTGCCACGCGCCGAGGGTGGCGCAAAGAAACATCCCCCGATCGCGGCACGCAACCGCAGCGTGTGGATGCCCTTGGGTGACGCGGAGCGCCTGCAGGGCGGCCGCCACGCCATGAGCGCGAATGAGCACGTCGTCGATCATCCACGGAAGCTCGCCCTTTCCGAACGCCGCAACGTTGGACCGCGCGCGATCTTCATACGGCACGTAGGTCTTGATCTGATCGTTGCGCACGTTCAAGCGACACCTGACTCGGAACGCGTGCGGTCGAGCACGCGCGTGGAGTGACCAAATCGCGCGCGGCGTACCATGATTTCCACGGCGAACATCACGCCCATACCGGCGTAGCTCAGTAAGCCGGTGAAGAGCGCCCAGGTCGCGTGTGACCCAAAGAGCGCCAGACCAAGGGCGCCACTCGCATTGGCCAAGAAGAACACGCACCAAGCGATGGTGAACTGTCGACAATGCGCTTGCTTGGCGGGCGTGAGATCCGGGTCCTGCAAACGAGCGAACCGCTCGATCATGGGGACTGCGCTGAACAACGAGGCGCCGAACACGAACAACATCGCGACATTGATAACAACCGGCATCATGAGCATGACGCGCGCATCGTCGAGAATCGCTCCCACACCAAGGAGCACGAAAATGATCGAAGGGACCAGAAGCACGTTCGCGACGTTTCTCCAACCCGCGGCGGAAGATGTCCGGAGCCTGATTGCAAGCAGCGGAACGGCGAACGCGAGGCCGACGAGCCCGGCCGTTCGCGTGCCGAGGCGATCCAACGCCAACCACATTACGAAAGGGTACGCGCAGACGAACACGACCTCGAATGCTCGTGCCGCTCGAGAGCTCATGGCGTCCTACGACAGAGGCGCGGCGTTCGACTTCTGATCGCGCTGCGCCACCACGAACTCTGCAAGACTCGCGACGTTCGCGAAAACCTTCCGAGTGTTCTCGTCGTCGGGCTTAATCCGGATGCCGAACTTCTTTTCGATGGCGATCGCGAGCTCGAGCGCGTCGATCGAATCGAGGCCGAGCCCCGAAACGAACAGCGGATCATGCGTGCCGATCTGCTCGGCGGTCACATCTTCAAGCATCAGCGACTCGACGATCAGCTGCTTGATCTGACTCTCGATCTGAGTGTGCGACATATGAATAAAGCCTTCGGGTTTATAGGCGTTTTCGCGACACCCGCAACGTCCTGCCGCCCCGGCGATCCAAAAGCGTCCCGAGCGCGTCGAGACTAGGACGGACGAGCGAGGAATAGTTCTGTATTTCGAGCGAGTTCAACCGACGGATCGGCGACCGCAGGAGCTTTTGCTACGCAAAGCCCCCGTTGACGCCGATTATCTGACCTGTGATGTAACTTGCACCGTCGGAAGCCAAGAACGAAACGGCCGCTGCAACCTCGTCTGGGGTTCCGACGCGCTGCATAGGAATCATCGGCATCACCATCTCGAGCGGAAGATCTCGAATCATGTCCGTCTCGATTACGCCCGGAGCCACGCAGTTCACGGTGATCTTTCGTTTCGCACACTCCTTTGCGAGCGCTCGCGTGGCACCGATAAGCCCCGCCTTCGCGGCGGAGTAGTTCACCTGCCCGCGGTTGCCAACGACACCTGAAATCGAGCTGATGTTGATGATGCGGCCAGCGCGACGTCGAATCATGTCGGTCACGAGGGGCTGCGAAACATGGAAAAACCCGCCGAGTGTGGTTTGGATCACGTCGTTCCACTCGCTCGCAGACATCATTGCGAAAATATTGTCGCGAGCGATGCCGGCGTTGTTCACAAGAACGTGGATGGGACGCTCATCGCCTGCGATGAGTGCTTCGACAGCCGCTGTGGTTGCGACCGGGTCGCGCACATCGAACTTCGACAGCGTTGCTTCTCCGCCCGCGGCTTCGATCTCCGCGCGCAGCTGCGTCGCACGATCTTCGTTCTCGACGTAGTTGAGAATGACCGAGTAGCCGTCTCTGGAGAGAGCGCGCGCGATGGATGCACCGATACCGCGACTCGCACCGGTGATGAGAGCTCGGCGCGTGGGTGGGGATGGAGCCTGCCCAGAACGGACTTCGGTCACTGTTGTGCCTTTCGTGTGGGCGGGACGACTCGCAATACGAAGCCGTAGTCGCTTCGGGGACCAAGCTCGCAAACCGTCTCATCGCCGCCGGTGAGCGCCAAGAGTAGTCGGGACACATATGCGTACTCATCACTCAGGGTGCCCTTGATCGGAGTGGAATTTTGCAAGCCGCCCTCTCGGAGCTCGATCAGAGGGGCCCCGTCCGCTGCTTGATTCGACAGTGCTGAATTCGACAGTGCTGAATTCGACAGTGCTGAATTCGACAATGCTGAATTCGACAATGCAAGCGCAACTCCATAGGGACGAAACGAGTGCGCGCGAACGAATGGCTCGGGTAGCTTGTCGTCACCGATTGCAACGACAACTTCCTGCTCGCTCGTCGCGAGCAGCGCAAGCGCTTCGACGAATGCTTGCTCGAGCGTGCGAGCTCCTCCAGCGATAGCGGTTGAGAACGAGCGATTGTTCGTTGCGATCGAAAGCATTCCGCTCGCTGCGTTGTGAACGCTGTGCTTGAAGCGCAGCGGCGACAATCCTTGGTCGCCGACGTGCATCTGCTCGAACAGAGCGGTCATGATGTCCATCTCGCCCCAAGCAGAAGCGTAAACAGTCGCTACCTTTTGAAGATCGAAGCTCGCCGCACTTGCCGCTTGCACAACGACGTCGGTCATCATTCGCGCGAAACGACTGCTCCCGCGCTTGGACCGAGCGTCGATGACGTTGCTCGCGGACTCTGGCACGTTCGCGTCTCCATCGTGGAGCCACGACCCAATTCCTCGGACGTAGGCCTTCACGGCTCACCTACCAGAAGGCTCACGTTGCTCCCACCGAACGCACATGAGTTCGACAACGCGCGCCGAACTCGCCCGTGGCGCGCCTCGGTCACGATATCAATCCGCACGTTGGGGTCGATTGGTAGCGCGCCCAACGTCTGGGGAATGCGGCCAGTCGTCACCGCGTGGATCGCGAACACGAGCTCGGTCGCTGCCGCTGCTCCGAGGGTATGCCCCGTGTATGCCTTCGTAGACGAGACTGGTATCCGGCTCTGGAAGACGGAATGAATGCCAAAAGCTTCGGCTTGATCGTTCAAGAGCGTTGCGGTGCCGTGCGCATTGATGTGATCCACGTCTGTCGGAGCAAATCCGCCCTGTTTCATTGCGAGCGACATCGCTTCTGCCGCACCTCGACCTTCGGGGTGCGGCGAGCTCATATGAAATGCGTCCGCCGACTCGCCAACCCCGAGGAGAGAAACGGGAGACTTTCCCTCTCGCTCAAGCATGACGAACGCGGCACCTTCGCCGATGTTGATTCCGTTCCGTCCAGCTCCGAACGGACGACACGGCGTCGAAGAAAGCACGCCGAGTCCATGGAAGCCTTGCAGCGTCATCCGACACAAGGAGTCCACTCCGCCCACGAGCGCTGCGTCGATCAGCCCGGCTTGCATGAGGCGCATCGCAACCGCCGCGGTCTTCCCGCTCGAAGAACACGCAGTGCTCAACGTGTAGACTGGGCCACGAGCGCCCGAGAGCTCCGCGATGAGCTCGGCCGCCGCGTTGAAACTGTGCTGTCGATGCAGGTCGAACCTCGGCGAGAGCACTCCGCTCTCACGCGAATCGAAGTAGGCGCTCTCCGTTTCGCGCAGCCCACCGGTGCTCGTTCCGAGAATTATGGCAACCCGGCGGGCGCCCCATCGCGAAACCGCCGCATCGAGCTCGGTACGAATCTCCGAGAACGCTGCCAGCGCTACGCGCGCCTGACGGCAATCGTAACGGTCGAGCCCCGGGTTCGAAGCGAAGATAGCCGATGCGGCCTGGTTTGACGCGCTCTGCGAGTCGTCCAATCCGGGAACGACGCCCACGATGGCGTCGAAAGGAAGCACAAACGGCGAAGCGCCTAGTCCACTGACGCCGTCATCGAGCCGAGCAAGAACCTGACTCGTCGCCACGCCGAGAGCGTTCACCGCAGACCAGGCGGTGATTGCCGGGAAGAAAGGCATTTCGCCAATCTAGCCGCGAAGAATCCGCGAGCAAGCACCGCGACCTTCTCCGTTCGTCACGCGTGTCCGATCGGTCGTCGCGCGAGCGCCGCCGCTCGTCGCACCGCGAGAAAAGACCGCAAGCGCGTCGGATACGACTCCGTATGCCTTTGCGCCTTCCCAGTCTGCGTTATCGACACGACCCCGCAGCAATCACCTTCCGTCGCCGTGTGCTCGCCGGACTCGGAAACGAGAGATCTCCCGACCGCTTGCGGGTCGGGAACGAAAAGATCCCGATCAGCGAACACGGCGATGGGACCTTCAAGCTTGTCGTGCTCGTCTGCCTTCTCGTCGCAGGCTACTCCGTGCTCGTTTTCGGCCAGCTGACAGGGACGGCGCTGCTGCTCGCGATGGCGATCATGCAGC
>CAZWQH010000217.1:0-8404 GCA_964635815.1 uncultured Sandaracinaceae bacterium | reverse complement strand
GTAGCCACGTCGAAACTCTTCGGCAGCATCGGCGTACCGACCCGCGATGTAATAGCCCTGTCCGCGATCCATATGCCCGCGTGCGACCTCCTCAGGTGTCCGTGGAGGCGTTGGCACAGCAGACTCCGCTGGCGCGGGCTCAGTCGTCTGCTCGGTCGCCGGACTCTCCGTCTGTGCGTACGCGGAGAACGGAAACAGCAATATCGCAGCCGCGATTGCAAAGACCTCGGTGGAGGACCGCGCATTAAACGCGGCGCAAAGAGGAGATCGGGTCATGGGCGCGCATACTACACGAACCCCGATCCGGCGACACCACCTGCGGATTATGGCGAGGTCAAATCGACGAACAGGGCTTTGTCTTCGCCCGGACGCACGGCGACTGTGCGCCTGTGCATCTGGCCGTCGCGGTCCTCGAAGCGCAAGCGAAGGCGCCCGGAATCGACGCGTAGCCCGCCGATCGGAGTGTGTCCGAGCAACCGTCCGCCGAGGAAAACCTTGGACCACGGAGTCGTGTTGATCGACAGCGTCGCGCGCGGCCGGGGGGGTTGCTCGCGCAGAACGGCCGTGGAGATCTGGGGAGCGGGGCTCGTCACTGGGGTCGCAGGTGCGGTGCTATCGCCTGCAACTTGCGTTGGCTCGAAGCTCGGAGACTCTGGATTCGTCTCTGGCAGTGCGGTCTCTGCTGCGGGTGCTACCGCCGGAGCGACTGCAACTGGGTCCGAGCTCGGATTGGGCGGCACTGCAGCGGGCGAAGGAATCAACGTTCTCGCAATGACACTGGCGGCGTGCGTGCGGCGACTCGTCGCCGGGGTCGCACCTTCAACACCCTCGCGTGCGGCAAGCCAATACATCAGTCCGAGCGCTGCACAAACGCCGCCGATCGTCCAAGGTACCCATCGCGCACGACTCGGACGGTCCGGTACTCGCGAAACCACAGCAGAGGCCGAGGGAACAGGCGCTTCGCTCTGCGCCAAATCGCCGACGAGCACGCGCGGAGCGCTTGGTGCAGACGCACCCAGCGGAGGCATCGCGGAAGCGTCTGGCGTAGAAAGGCTGACGGTCGAAAGGCCGACGGTCGCAAGACTCGCTCGCGATACTTCTACAGAGCGCCCAGCGGTGAGATTCTTCTCGGGCTTCGTCGACTGCTTTTCGTACTGCAGGCTCGGTGGCGGATTCGACGCCGACACCGGAATGATTCCGTCGTTGCGCAGCGGAGACTCCAAAGTCGGGCCCGCCTCCACTTCGCTTGCAAAGAGAGACTGTAGCAACGAGCTAATCGCGCTGGGTGCAACGGATCGACCCGCATCACGCAGGTAGCCCTCGAGTGCTTCGCGAACTTCGTCCGCGCTTTGAAAGCGAGCGCCTATGTCTTTTGCAACCGCGCGCTGAATGATCGCATCCAGGGCGGGGTCGACGTCTGTTCGTACCGCCGACAATGACGGCACTGCGTCATCACAGATGGCGCGCAGTGTTTCGAACTCGGTAGCTCGCTTGAAAAGCGGGCGTCCTGCGAGCGCTTCCCACATACAGACTCCGAGCGAATAGACGTCTGCGCGTCCATCGAACGTGTCGCCGCGACAAAGCTCCGGCGCAAGGTAGTTGAGCTTTCCTTTGACGATACCTAAGCCGGTTTTGGAGATCTGGGCGGCCGAACGAGCTACACCGAAATCGAGCAGCTTTGTACCGCCCCGGTACCCAAGCATGATGTTCTGTGGGCTCACATCGCGGTGGACGATGTGAAGGGGCTGGCCGTTCTCGTCGCCTGCGCAATGCGCATAATGAAGCGCTTCCGCGATCTGCGAACCGATCTTGGCGACGATCGATGGAGGAAGGCCACCTGGAAGTTGGTCACGACCGCGGCGAATCAGCTTCGCGAGTGAGACACCGTCCACCCACTCCATCGCGATGAAGTAGCTCCCCGACGTCTGTCCGAATTCGAAAACGTGACAAATCGCCGGATGCTGCAGACGCGCTGCAAGACGCGCCTCGTCGATGAACATGTGCACGAACGATTCGTCGTCCGCCACGTGGGGCAGGATTCGCTTCACCACGACATGACGCGCGGGGCCGCTTCGCATCTGCTCGCGTGCGAGGAAAATCTCGGCCATGCCACCGTACGCCAAACGCCCAAGAAGTCCGTAGCGACCAAATCGAGCAAGCTCCGGGAGATCCGAGATTCGCGGCGCCGTGCTGATCGAGGGAAGCGACAGCTGCGCAATGGGCACGGGCTCCACCGCGACGCCGGGCTGGGACGGTCGCTCGCTCTCGAACGCATCAGCGATTGCCGCGATGTCGCCGTTCTCGAGCAGCTGGAGCACTGGCATGCCGTGCAGCGTGTCGCCAGACGGTTCATTCCGGCGCTTACTCTTTCCCAAGCCTGGCGGGAGGTGCTCAGGACGAATTGGGCTCCCCGAAGGCGAGGCAGAAAGCGAGATCTCGCTGATCGACTGAAGGGGCGCATCAGCGCTCGTAGCGTCGGACGGGCCGGTCGCGCCGTTCGAGCTCCACTCCGCGATTGCAGGCGATGCCGCAATCGCGCGCGGTCCAGAATCGACCAAAGTGTCGTCCTTTTCTTCTCTACCCCTGGCGCTGTCTTCCGTGGTCGAGCTCATGGAAGGTTGCCACTCGCGTACTGCTTTCATCGAACGCGCGCACTATGACGTGGGATTCACGTCGGCGCCACGCGAAGGCCGAGGTTTAGCATCGCGAGATCCCATGGAACTACAAGGAGATCCGAACCCTTTCGAAACCATTCAGATCGTTGTGAGAGAATGCGAAACGATGTCGCGTAGCCTATTTCTTTTTGGACTCCTCACGACCGGCGCATGTGGACTGATCCTTGACTTCGATCCGCCGGAGCCAAACCGAGACGGAGGGCTGTTACGGCCCTCCGCCGACGCCGATTTCGTGGACGCCGCGGCTGACGCGGGAACGGCACTCGACGGGAGCTTCAACTCCACCGACGCAGATTCCCAAGACGCCATCACGCGGGGCGACGCACTCGCGCTGGATGTTCGGCTTCGAGACGACGGCGCACCGGATGCGCGCGACGGTCAAGTCACGCAGATGGATGCGCCGTTTGCCACAGACACAAATGGCCAAACTCCTGAGGCATCGCTTCCGGACGCATCACCGGGTGTGGATGTTACGCCCGCGGATGGCGGTGGCGTCTGCACTCCTTCGCGGCCGATGGTCTTCCCGAGCTCGCTGTGGGCGACGCGCGATCGAGCGGACGTCAACTGCGACTTGCTGGTTCTCGAACCCTACGCGGACGATGGCCAGCCGCGCGCGCGCGTGTGCGTGGGGACCAACACGTCGGATGGGCGGGACGTCTCGCACTCGACGCTCAGTCTGCTCGCGGGCGTGGACGAGACCCGTGAGATCATCGGAGGAGTGATCGTCAACAGTTTTCCGCTCGGGACTCCGGCCAATGGAACAGCTTTCGATGATCCCGTAACGCTGATGATCACTGGGGACATCACGCTGACGCATTTTGCCTTCAACGATGGCCTTGTGGTTGGAGGTACTGGAACGCTCACGCTCAACGAATGCGAGCTGTACCCCACCAACTCCGACGCTGCGCTGCACGTGACAGGTGGCGTTTCCGTCGTGCTTCGAAGGACGGAACTCCACGTACCAAGCCAGCGAGTCACTGCTCGCGGTGTTTACTTCCAGTCGAGTGGGTCTCTGACAGTGGTTGAATCAAGCGTGCAGGGATCTCTCGATCGGACCGGCACGTGCGGCACCGCCTGCAGCACTATCGGCATCGACGCTACGCTCGGCGTCGTTGAGGTCCTGTCTTCCGTAGTGATAGGTGGAGACGTCCCGGCGCCAGCAACCCCAGGAACCTCATCGAAGGGAATTGTCGTAGCACCCGGTGTCAACGTCGAGGTAGCAGACTCTTATGTTGCGGGGTCAAGACGCGGCAGGGCCACTTTTGCAAGTGGTATCTCAGTGACGAGCGACTGCTCAGCTGCCTTTCCCTCAACCGTATCGGTTCGGAACTCGAGCGTTTGGGGCGCGCCTGCCTCTTCCACCAACGGATCCCAGCGATTTGGGGTTCAGGTAAGTTCTCGAATCACAAAGACGACGATCTCCGGCGGCGAGACCGTCGGTTGCATCGACGGGGTCGCTCCGTCGCTAGGCGTATGCACCGGCTTTGCGTGCGGAGCAGAAAGCTGCGAGGTCACCGATCGGGCTGTCGTTCGAGCGGAGGTCGCGTGCACACATCCACGAACAGCGCTCGGAGCGATGAGCGGAATCACCGCAAGCTGCCTCGATACCTTCATCGCGGTCGAGGACAGTCACGTGGTCGCTGCGGGCGGAGTGCCAGGAACGGCGATCAACGGTCGATCGACCGGCTCCAGCGTTTCGATCGCTCGATCGTGGATCGATCTCGCCGACGCTGACAGCGCATTCACGGGAGCGCGCCCTACCTTGATCTCCGCCAACCGCACTGTGTTCACCTCGCAGGGCTTGTCGGGAGGCCTCTTCGGAGGTTTCGACGCCTCGCTTGACCAAGTCACGATCCTGGTCCGTCCGCGTGCCGGCACCCCACTTCTCACGCCCAACACACAACTGAGCAACTCCATCGTCCCGACGGGCGTCTACACTTTGGGGGCAAGCATCCTCGGAGATATTGCGGTTGCGGACACTCCACCAGGCCGCGTAGTGACCGGCCTTCCGTTCTCTACCTCGCGTACCTTCTATCGATGCGAAGTCTCCGATGACGGGCATCTCCTGGTGGCCAACACCGGGACATGCAGCACAGAGCTCAGTCCCTGTGTCGATCGATCGACGGCGGGAACCGATCCAGATGTCGACGGCGAGCCCGCGGGACCCGCGTCCTCACGCCCGCCTGCTGTCCATGATCTCGGGGCTGACGAGCTTTCAGGCTGCGGCGATTCCTAGTAACGGCAGCAGCGGAACCCCGTATTGGGGAAAGCGAACCCTTGTTCCGCAACCGTGAAGTCGAAGCTGCATCGACGTCCGTCCTCGACGTTGTTGTACGCGCCGCCGCGAATCTCGTAGACGCCGCTCTGAGGTGACGTGCTCGTCCACTCCTTCACGTTTCCGGCGAGGTCGTACACTCGCCCGATCCCTGCGTTGACGTAACACATGGGGAAGGCCCCGGTCGTTGCGACGGCGTCTTGATCGCCAGCATCCGTAGAGCTCGAGTCAATCTCGCGACCGTTGCAGATCAAAGGCTGGGGTGACGAACAGCTCGAAGGATAGGCCCAGTTGCACGTGCCGGCAGCGCTACAGATGCTCTGCCAGTTTGCCGAATCACACAGGTGCCAGCCGCTCGGACCGGTACATCCACTCGGACCGTTGAGCGCGCAACACGCTGCGTTGGCTTCGCCCCAAGTCACATTGGTCCAGGGCTGCACGTTCGCGCGAGAGCAGGCAATATGCGAGGCGCTTCCGGTAACGACGTTCGTTGCATCAGGCCGCGATGCTTCGTACGTCATGACGTCCATCATGCCGCCGCCCACGCGTGACACGCGCACGGACGCCAGATCGATCAGGTCTTGAGGCTCGTCCACGAGGCCGTCGCAATCGTTGTCGACGTTGTCGCAAAGCTCGCTCGAAGGTGATCCCGGCGTTAGCGCGGTGCACACGAGTCGATCACCGGACGACGCGCATTCGAGCACTCCCGTCCGAGCACAAGCGCCACGCCCGACGCTGCAGACGCCGCCGTGGTCGGGGAATCCTTCGTCGACTGAACCGTCGCAATCGTTATCCACTCGGTCGCACCGGCTCTCGATTTCTTGGTACGTCGGGCCGTATACGCATGACCAGCCTGCCGCACTGCAGGTCGCCACGACACCCGCGCAAACTCCGTTCGGGTTGCAGAGATTCGGAGGCGGCGTCAGCCCTTCATCAATCATCCCGTCGCAATCGTCATCTCGACCATTGCAGACTTCGTCGCCAGCGCGTTCGCACGCGTACTCGCAACCATCCGTGGTTCCGTTGACAAGATCCACGAACCCCGGAAGGCAGATCATCCGGCAGTTGCTAGTTTCACAGACACCCGTGGCGTTCGTGAAGGTGCACGCACGCCCGCATGCTCCACAGTTTCTAGGATCGATCGTGAGATCGAAATCATTGTCCGGCGTTCCGTCGCAATCATCGTCGAGCAGGTTGCAGCGCTCGACGGTAGGCCCGCGCGTATCGACGCATTGCAACCCACCACCACGACACTCGAAATGTCCCGCTGCGCACTCACCGGTCTCGTCGCCGCAAACAGCGCCCCCGCCAGGATTGCCTTCGTCCACCTGACCGTCGCAATCATCGTCCGCTAGGTTGCACATCTCTGGACGCGATTCGAATCCGTTCTGACAGATGAGTCGTCCGTCCGTACACGCGACTCGTCCGAGGCGGCATTCGCCTACGTCGGTGCCGCACGTGTTGCCGACGGTCGCGACTGCTTCGTCCGTCTGCCCGTCGCAATCGTTGTCTTCGCCGTCGCACGATTCGGTCGCCGGCTGGATTCCGCCTTCGCACACGATGCGGCCGCCGCGACACTGTTCAACCCCGCGAGTGCACAAGCCTTCATCGACACCGCACGCAGCGCCGGCACCAGGATTCTCCTCGTCGATGTCGCCGTCGCAATCGTCGTCCCTACCGTTGCATTGTTCGACCGCAGGAGAAGCTGGAACGCATGCGTACTCGCAGCCGTTCTCCGCGCGACCGTCTTCGTCGAAGAACCCTGCTTCACAAACTGAAATGCGGCACATGCCGGTCTCGCACGCGCTCGTCGCTCGAGGAAACACGCAGCGTACGCCGCATCCGCCGCAGTTCATTGCATCCATCGCGGTGTCCACGTCCTCGTCGCGAACGCCGTCGCAATCGTTGTCGATGCGATCGCAAAGAGTGTCGTCGTCCGCCGTCTTGAGGCACGCGTATTCGCATCCGTTGGTTGGCTCGCCATCGAGGTCCAAGAAACCCACGTCGCACGCACTGAATCCGCAGACGCCACCGGAACAGGTTGGGAAAGCATGCGCGAGCGTGCACGGGGAGAAACACGCTCCGCAGTGGTTCACATCGCTCGAGGTATCAACGCCCTCGTCTACCTCGAGGTCGCAATCGTCATCCACGCCGTTGCAGGTTTCTGCCGATGTTGGAGAGCACGGAACGTCTACGCTGATCGCATCTTCACGAACGAACATGACGTCGTTTCGTGGCCGACGGACATCGCTGTTCGTCACCGAGCCGTCTTCGCTCGTGCACGTTAGGCAGTACGCATCGATATCGCAGGCGCCGAGCGAGACGAGCGCAAGCAAAGCGATTGGCCGGCGAGATCGCACGGACAGCGCGAGCCCCACTAGTGCGAGTCCGAACAGAAGCACGAGGCCGTTGTTGCGACGAGGTGAACTCGTCGTCACCGAGCATCCGCCGCCGCCAGTCGTAGTCACTCGGACGCCGGGCAAGTACGGGCTCACCCCTCCATCGAACGACGGGTAGTTCCCACATTCTCCTGACACACACGATTGACCGCTCGGACAACGAACACCCTTGCAGAGATCATCGACGCAACGTCCTGACCACGGCAGACAGGTTCTTCCGGACGGACATCCAATCCCCGCACATTGGTTCGATATGCATGCACCGGACTCCGGGTTGCAGAGCGACGAGCGATCGCACGTGACGCCGGCGCAGCGATCGACGACACAGGCGCCGTGGACGCAGCGTTCACCTGCAGCGCACGTCGTGTTGCCGCAGCTCGCTTCGCACAGTCCGTTCCGACAGACTTGGTCGGCCTCGCACGTTCCAGCGGCGCATGCGCGATCGACGCACTCTCCGGTTCGCGCGTTGCACTCTTTCGCCCCCACGCAGCCGAGGCCGCGACAGTTGCTCTCTACACACGTTCCTGCCGGATCTCGCGGATCGCACGTCGTGTCGGCCGGACACGTGACGTTGGAGCAACCCCAGGTGCAAGCAGCTCCACGACACGCACACGGAGCAACGTTGTCGAGGTCAGGAGCGCAAGTCGTAGCGCCCGCGTTTTCGCGAGTCTCTTCGGCACACTCGCGCGCATCGCACAGAGTCGCGACGCAGAAGCACTCGCCATCGCGTTGAAGCACGTTCTTCCCGATCGGACAGACCGGACCGAACTCGTCGATGCGACACCGAGCTGCACACTGGCACTGCACGCAGCCCGCTCCCGTCGGACACAGCGAGCCGTTGGCGGGCTCCTCATCGACGGATCCATCGCAATCGTTGTCTATGCAGTCGCACTGCTCCGTCGTCGGAAGCACGGCGTCAGCGCACAGAGGACGTCCACGAATACACTGCTCGTTTCCAACGCGACAGACACCGACTGACGTGCCGCAGATATCGCCCGCGGGAATGCCTTCATCCGTATCCCCGTCGCAATCGTCATCGAGCCCGTTGCAAAGCT
>CAZWQH010000216.1:0-8410 GCA_964635815.1 uncultured Sandaracinaceae bacterium | reverse complement strand
TCCATGCATCACGAACAGCTAGCGGGAGCCGCCCTTGGGTGTAAACCGTTGCTGACGGAGGAAGCCAGCCAGCATCCAGCGGTCGTGCTCGGAGAGTTCAGCTTCGTACGCGGGCATCTCCGAGTTCTCCGGGTAGTGCCGTTTTGGATCCGTGATCTGTCGGTAGATCCAAGTTCGAGACGCGTAGGTGGTCAGGTCGGGACCTCCCATCCCCCCAAAGTCCCCGTCGCCCGCATACGTATGGCAGCCCATGCACTTGCTCTCAAAGAGCGCTTTTCCACGGGTCACGCTCGTCGCGTCCCCTGGCGAATCCAGCGGCTCGCGTCCTTCTTCGTAGAGGAACTCGGTGATGGCACGAATCGAGACATCTCCGAGACGTCGCTGCGAGGGCATGCTGTCGTGCTCGGTATTGCCGAAGAACCGCGCGCTCTGCGGCGTGTTGAGAAACTGGATCATCCACGCACGAGAGGCGAAGCCCGTGTGATCCGGTCCGTGGGACTCGCCGACCAGGCGTCCTTCATCGCTGAGCGTGTGACATCCGGTGCAATGCTCGAAGTAGAGATCGCGACCGCGCGTGAGCGGGTCCTTTCGAAGCATTTCCAGTGGCCCACCTGGATCGATTCCGTTGCTCGCCAGCGCAACCGTGCGAGCTGCCCGAGAGTCCGCTGTCCGTCGTTCTGCTTGGTACTTCGGATCGTAGTGATCCTTGCGCATCGCCATCGCCGTGAGGCCGACGACACCGGCCGCCGCGAACACGACGGGAGCGACCCACTTGATTCGATCACGCACACGATTCGTGCCCGCGCGATCGATTAGGGGCAACGCAGCGAGGAATCCGCCCAGCACCCCGGGGATGCCGAGCGTGACGAGAAACTCGAGCTTGCCCGGCACCAGGTTGAGCAGCTGATAGAGCCAGAGGAAATACCACTCGGGGCGCGGGGGATAGTCGACGGTTGGGTCGGCCGGAGCATCGAGCGGCGCTCCGTGAAACGCGATTGTCACTCCCGCGACCGCAAACACGGCGAAGAGCGAGAGCGAGATGTCTCGCATGAACTGCGAGGGGAAGTACTTCTGCGTCACCGCGAGATCCGCTCCTGCCGGTGGGGTAACTCCGTGCTTCTTCCGAAGCCCGTAGTGAAGCGCGATCACCATCAGGACCAAGAGCGGGAGCACTGCGACGTGCGCCGTGTAAATGCGCGTAAGCGTCGCCTGCCCGTATTGCGGACCACCGACGACTAGATCGCGAAGCTTCGGACCGATGACCGGCATGCTCCCGGCGATGTTCGTGGCGACGGTCGTGGCCCAGTAGCCCTTCATGTCCCATGGCAACAGATATCCGCTGATTCCGAGGAACACGATGAGCTGCATAAGCACGAGACCAAGCCACCAGTTCACTTCGCGTGGCTTTCGATACGCGCCGTAGATGGTGACCTGCAACAGATGCAGTCCCATCGTGATCATCACCGCCGATGCGCCCCAGTGATGCATGCCGCGAACGAACCAACCGAGGCCCACTTTGTACTGGACGTAGTAGACGCTCGACCAGGCGTCGTGCGTCGAGGGCGCGTACGTGAGCATCAAGAGGACGCCCGTGATCATCTGAGCGATGAACATCACGAGCAAAGTCATACCGAGCGCGTACGCGTAACGAGCGCCGCCTTTGATGGGCTCGTCGACAAAAGACGACACGGCGCTGCGATACGCGGTGCGCTCGTCTAGCCAATCAAGAACGCGTCGCATCGGTCTCCCCTTCAACCGCCTGCGCAGCCGCGCACGCGAGCTCGATGCGGTCGTGAGTTTGAGTGCGGAAACGCGTGAATCGCACCTCGACGTCGTCACCGGTGATTCGCGTTTCAAGCGCGTCCATCCCGCGCGGCGACGGTCCGTAGAGAACCGCCCCGTCGAGCGAGAACCCGCTCTTGTGGCACGGGCACGCGAACTGTTTGGCTTCTGCCGCGTGCTTCACCGAGCAGCCGAGATGGGGACACTCCGCCGAAAGTGCGAGCACGGTCGTGTCCGTCTTCTTGCGAAGCCAAACCGTTCCGAGTCGCTGCGCGTCGCTACGCGTCCAAGCGTCGCGAGACTCGCCCGTGATGGCGAACGATAGCGCGTCGTCCGTCGGGAGTTCGGCTAGCTTTGCAACGCGCACCCACCGGCCTCGCTCCCGGCTCGACTTCATGATCGGATCGAGCGCGTACCGTGCACCGGGAATCGCATAGATCGCAGCTAGGACGGTCGCAGGAATCGCAGCAGCAAGGGTCGCCATGCGCCGGGAAACGCGCTGTGCGTCCGATCGCGGTGGGCTCGAAGGTTGAATCAGATCGTCTCGACGTTCGTTCACGTGCTACCTGTACCCCACTCACGCCGTCCGCGAAAGAGATGGGCAAGCAACGCCATCAGAGATGCACGCCGAGATGTAACGTCCGGCTTCGATACCCTCTAGGGAGAGGAAAGATTCCACATGAACAACACACAAGCCGTTCTTCTCGTGGCAGTTCTCAGCTCGCTTTGCGCGATCGCGTGTGGCGGTGGCTCCGGCAATACACAGACCACCACTCAGGCGACGACAGAGTCGAACACCGGCGCCGCAGCGACGGAAACCACAGGCGGTGAGACTCCTCCTGCTGGCCAGACCGAAGGCAATACGGAAACCACCACGGCGACCCCGGCGGCTCCGTCCGAGGATCCAGCGGCCGTTGCTGCGGGGAACGCCCACTACACCCGCATTTGCGCGAACTGCCACGGTGACGACGGTGCAGCAGGCGACGGTGGTCCCGCGGTCCGGGGCAAGCGCATGAGCGTCGAAGCGATGCGTCGTCAGATCCGCGAAGGCTCCGGAAACATGCGACCCATTCCCGTGCGCCGGCTTTCGGATGCCGACCTCGATACCGTGATCGCGTACCTCGTTACGATCGAAGGCGTCGTTCGCTAGCGGGTTTCCACAATCGCACGGGTGTGATCGCCTTCAAGAGCACCGCAAGCAGGATGACGGGCACGACCGTTACAGTCGCGAGCCATGTAGATGCATATACAAGTCCGATCCCGAGCACGGTCGAATCCGTGATGGTCAGAAAAGCGGTCGCGTGTCGGAACCCGAGCACGTGGAGAAAGCACCACGTCGCCGTCACGGCAAAGGCCGCGAGCGACAAGAGCACATCGAACGTGCAGATGCGTTTCATGATGCCTCCGCGAGCGAGCGCTCCCAGAGTGGTCCGAACGTAAGCGCGTAAAGAACCACCGCGTCCCCCATGGGCGTCGCGGCTTGATAGTTGAGCTCATCACCGCGCCGTACGGGAAACGCGGCGAGCTCAAGCGATGCGAGCAGCCCCGAGAGCGCATCGTCGTCGCCGCGTGCACGCGCACCGAGGAGCGCAAAACCGCTCGCACCAGGGCTCGCGTCGAGGATCGGAACGACGGGTCCGGAGTCGATGTCGACACTTCCGGGACGCAACCTCGGCCATTCCGAGGCCCAGGCGAAACCGAGGGCCGCGCGACCGAGCACTCGGTGCGCCCGAGTCAGTTGATCGCGCGCGAACTCAGGGTCGACCAGCAGCAGGTTCGTCGCGCTCATGAATATAGACGAGCCTTCGGGACCGTCGACGATGCGCTGACCATCGTGCGAGTAGCTCGAAACGAGAAGTCCCGTCGAAGGATCCAGCAGATTTCGCTTCGCGGACGAAATCCACGCCATACCAAAAGCACGATGATCTGTTGCGAGGACTCCGTCTGAAACGCGGAGCGCCGCCAACGCCGTCGTATTGCAGAACGTCCAGCACTCGTCCGGGTAGCTCTCCGCGGACCCGATCGGACCGATCGCCATCTGATCTTCGATGATGCGCACCCGTCGGCGCAGCTCGTGCTTGTGGGTTTCGTCACCGAGTGGTGAGAGCCTGCATCGAGCGGCAAGCATCAGCGCGATCTCGCCGTCCACGAATAAGCTCCGCCCTGCGCGATTCTTGAACCGCCCGCGACGAGCGTACGGAAGCAGAAAATACGCCTGTCCATGGACACGTTCGTCCCGCTGGGTCTGCCCGATGATCTTGTCGATCAACACGATCGTGGCGCTCCGATCCGCGTCTTCACGCAACGCAGCGTTTGCCAGCCCCGTCACGATGAACATGCGTGTCATCAGATCCCACTCTGGGTTCTGCCGTCGAAGCGCCCGCAACCAAGATGCTTCCACCGAGCCCAGCTCTTCACGGCGAGCCCATTGCGAAACAAGTCGCTGCCGAAGTGCGCGAGCATTCGGGGTGAGTCCAGTGGCGGCAGGAAGCTCGCGTTCGGAAGGTTGAAAGAAGCGGTGCGCTTGTGAGAGCCACACTGTCGTTGCAACGAGAAGACAGCCGATTGTCCGAAGCCATGTTCGCCTAGCCGTCGATGATTGCTCGCGATTCGCCATCCCTGAAAGCTGACGAAACAAAACGGCAAACGTGAGGATCCGCAGAGGAGAAGTTGTGGCGACTCGTGGTCGTCGGCCCGCGTGGTAGCGTCCTGGATGAAAAACACAGTGCAAAAAGAGGCAAGCGCCTTCAACGGCTTTGTCGGATTGATCTGGGTTCTTTCGCTTTTCGCAGGCGTCGTCGTTCTGGCGACCTCCTCGTTTCAAAGCTTCACGCCCGAGGATGCCGCGACGCGCGGCCTGCGCATGTTCGGTGCAATCGCCCTCCTGATCTTCGCGTTCATCAACAATCGCGGCTTCGCGGCGCTCGAGCCGAACCACGCACGCGTACTGACGCTCTTCGGTTGTTACGTCGGCTCGATCACCAAGCCGGGCTTCTATTGGTACAATCCGTTCTACTCGAGTCGCGCGCTTTCACTTCGCGCGCACAACTTCAATAGCGGAACGCTGAAGGTCAACGACGCGCGAGGAAATCCAATTGAGATCGGAGCGGTCGTCGTTTGGCGCATCATCGACACGGCGCGCGCGGCATTCGATGTGGCGCACCTCGATCAGTTCGTCGCACTCCAGGCCGAGTCCGCCATCCGTACGCTCGCAAGTCGGCACCCTTACGACCACGCGGATGAGCACGACGACGGAGGTACCACCACGCTCCGCGGCCACGGAATTCAGGTTGCGAGCGAGCTGAAGATCGATGTTCAAGAACGCCTCAGCATGGCGGGCGTCGAAGTGCTCGATGCACAGATCGCGCACTTGGCGTATTCGCCAGAGATCGCAGCGGTCATGCTTCGTCGCCAGCAAGCCGACGCGATTATCTCCGCGCGTCGAAAGATCGTCGAAGGCGCGGTAGGAATGGTCGAGCTCGCGATCCGTCGGATCGAAGCGTCTAACCTCTTGGTGCTGGACGACGCTCGCAAAGCGGTGATGGTGAACAACCTACTCGTCGCTGTCGTCAGCGAGCGAGAAGTTCAACCTACGATCAGCACGGGACAGGCTCCTTCGTTGCACGGCCACGTCTGACCTTGCGCCCGGGAATCGAAATCCTGCACGTTGATGAGCATCTCGTGGTGGCCAACAAGCCGTCCGGGCTGCTCGTGCATCGAGGTTGGGGCAACGACGCGGACGTCGCGATGTTTCGAGTGCGCGACGCGATCGGCGAGCACGTGCATCCGATTCACCGACTCGATCGCGGCACGAGCGGAGCCCTTCTCTTCGCACGCACGCGCGAGACTGCGGCCGCGCTGTCGGATGCCTTCGAGAATGGGCGCGTCGAGAAACTCTATCTCGCCCTCGTTCGCGGTAGGCCGGCTCAGCTGGGCGTCATCGACCACGCGATTCCGAAACGTGAGGACGGTCCGCGGGTTCCGGCGGTAACGCGATTCCGATTGATCGCAACGTCACCAGTGGATCGATGCTCGCTCGTACAGGCGCATCCAGAATCGGGACGACTTCACCAAGTGCGCCTTCACTTGAAGCACATCAATCACCCAATCGTCGGCGACGTGAATCACGGCCGCGGCGAGATCAATCGCCACTATCGCGCGACGTACAACTTGCACCGGCTCGCTCTCCACGCGGCATCTATCTCGTTTACGCATCCGGTCACGAACCTACGCATCGATGTCGAGGCTCCCATTCCGGATGACCTTGGCGTCCCACTCGATGCCCTCTGTCTGCCGCGCGCCGCACAGACGATGAAATCCGAGGCCTCGTGACTCGCCGGGGAAACTCCAGCGTTCGCTGCGCGCGCTGCCGAATGCATCGCACGCTTTGTGTTTGCGCACTCATTCCGGTTCCGCAGATCGATACGCGAACACGCTTGGTGCTCGTCATGCATCGATACGAAGAGCGCAAGACGACCAACTCCGGGCAACTAGCCGTGCAGTGCCTAGCCAATAGCCAGGTCATCGTTCGAGGTCACGAGAACGCGCCATCCGAGGCGCTCTCGTACGACGCGAACACGACGCTACCGGTGCTGCTCTTCCCGCACGAAGACGCTGTTCCACTCACGGACCTCGCTACGTCGAGCAAGAGCGTCACACTCGTAGTGCCGGACGGCACCTGGCGACAGGCCGCGAAAGTGCGCAAGCGTGTTCCCGGGATGAGCGAGCTCTTCTGCGTCTCGCTTCCGCAGACCGATCCGACGACCTACCGGCTTCGCTATGAAGCGCACTCTACGGGACTCGCGACGCTGGAAGCAATCGCTCGCGCGATGGAGATCTTGGAAGGTGCTCACGTGCGCGTCGCGCTAGAACGGGTGTTTCGGGCGATGGTGGAGCGCACGCTTTGGGCCCGCGGCCTCGTAGATGCGAGCGAGGTCGAAGGGGGCATTCCCGAGGGCGTCGAACGGCACAATCCATCCGGCAGCTGAGCACGTGCCGCCGCAACTGAACGCGCCCGCGCCCGGAGGTCGCAACCCGTCCACCGCGTCGGCGGCGGCGTCGGGGTGGCGGCTAAGGTTGCCTGTCTCTCGCGACAGCTTGCAAATCTCCCATCGATACGGGGCAATAACGTCGGACGCGGGGCGGAATGCGGCTTGCTTGGTTCTGCGCATGCGCACTCGTCATCGTCATCTGAACCTGTTAATGCTGACGTTGGCGCTAGGGACCCTTGGCGCCGGAGCCTGCGAGAACGCCCCCGGCGCCACCGACGGAGACCCGCATGCATACCCCGAGTACCCGGACGATCTCACGTCGGACGATCGAGCGGACGTCGCCGGCGCGGCATCGACGACGCTAGGAGATTGGAAGGGCGTTCCGTTCGTCGCCTCGCCAAACATCATGGACACGCGCCTGTATGTGCCCATCACGAAGATCATCATCCACACGACGGAAGGGTCGTACTCGGGTGCGATCCGACATTTTCAGAACCCAGGATCGAACGTCTCAGCCCACTACGTGATCCGATCTCGCGACGGGGCCATTACCCAGATGGTTCGTGACACGCATACCGGGTTCCACTCCGGGAACGGCTTCTACAACTACTCGAGTATCGGGATCGAACACGAAGCCGTCGCAAGAGAAGGTCGCAAGTGGTTCACGACCGCTATGCTTCGTTCATCGGCGCGATTGGTGCGCTCACTGTGCGATCGGTATTCGATCCCGTGTGATCGTGAGCACGTCGTCGGGCACTATGAAGTTCCAGCGGAAGAGAAGACGCTTGACGAGTTTCTCACCGCTCGACGCGCGGACGACGAATCGATCTCGGACGCCGAGTACGAACGACGGGCAGGTCTCGCAGAAGCGGACCTCGCTCGATACGAAGCCCAACGCGCGGCGGCGAAACCGAGCTGCCGTGCACAAGGGCCGTTCTTCGGCGGTGGCGGGGGGCACTACGATCCAGGATGCGATTGGAACTGGGACGGATTCATGAAGCTCGTGAACGAATCGACTCCGCTCGAGGCAGCTGGCGTGCCGGTAGCGAGTGAGGCCACGCGCCCTTGAGGGCGAGGCCGCCCTGCGCCATTTTCGCCACACCGTGAGGGTCCTGGGGCGACCAAGGAGATTTTTCGACCCGCCCTAGGGGGCTTGGGCTGGAACCACGCTCAATGTGGTTGTAGCTTCGCCCGAATTAACTCCGCCTTCACAAAAGGTTCGGTGCTGTTTGCCGCGTTGTGCACCATCGCCTGCGGAGGCGCGATTCCTCCCGGTCGACGCGGAGTGGACTCCGTCAATTTCCACGGCGTCAGTCACAACTTCGATCGTCCGCTTCTTGCGTGCCTGGCTACGAAGCCTATCTCGCGCTTCTCCATCGACCTCTCTACCGACCTCAATCCCTCGTGCGGCGAGGCTCCGTTCGATGCGCCACGAGTCTCCCTCCCCATCTGGGCGTGGGTCTGGACTTCGTGGCCGCTATTCGACCGAAACGTGTTCGATCGGGATGTGGAGCGAATCGAGCGTTGGTATCGCGCGCGCGGCTTCTACGATGCCCATGTAACCGGAACCGCGTTCAACCCGCCGCTGGACCTCCAACCCCCGCCCGACAATCGCCTTCGGATCGACATTCGGGTCG
>CAZWQH010000215.1:0-8418 GCA_964635815.1 uncultured Sandaracinaceae bacterium | reverse complement strand
TTGGAGCTTCCGCACTTCGCACATTGCTTCACGTCCTCGCGGGAGACGTTGATGTGCTCGCAATCGTCGCAATACGACGCAGGGATCGAATGCCCCCACCACAGCTGGCGCGAAATCGTCCAATCTTGGATGTTGCGCATCCAGTGGAAGTAGGTCTTCGTCCACTCTTCGGGGATGATTTTCACGCGACCGTCTTCGACCGCCTCGATCGCAGGCTTCGCGAGAGGTTCCATGCGCACGAACCATTGCGTGGAAATCATCGGTTCGACGATTGTTCGCGATCGTTGTGACCGCGGAAGTGTCATGACGTGCGGCTTGGCTCCGCGCGCAAGTCCCAACTCCTCGAGCTTTGCTTTCACTGCTTTGCGCGCAGCGAACCGATCGAGTCCTTGGAACGGGGCCCCGTTCTCGTTGAGCGTTCCATTCTTGTTGAGGATGTTGATTTCCTCGAGCTGGTGCCTTTTGCCCGTCGCGAAGTCGTTCCAGTCGTGAGCCGGAGTGACCTTCACGACGCCGGTTCCAAACGCGCGGTCGACGAGTTCTGCATCGCAGATGATCGGGATTCGCCGCTGGTTGAACGGATGCAGGACGAACTTGCCGTGGAGCGACGTGTACCGCTCGTCCTCAGGATGAATCGCCACGGCCGTATCACCGAGCATCGTCTCGGGACGCGTCGTGGAAACGATGACTTCACCGCCGCCCTCGATCGGATACGCAAAGCTGTACAGCTCGCCTTGAACGTTCTCTTCGGTCTCGACCTCGAGATCGGAAAGGACGGTAAGCGACTCGACATCCCAGTGGACGAGTCGGGTAGCTCGATAGATTAAGCCTTCTTCGTAGAGGCGGACGAACACTTCGCGCACGCCGCGCGAAAGATCGGGATCCATGGTGAACTTCGCGCGAGCCCAGTCGCAGGACGCACCCATCTCGCGAAGCTGATGGAGAATCCTATCTCCGGACTCGCCTTTCCACTTCCAAACTCGCTCGACGAACTTCTCGCGCCCGAGGTCGTGACGGGTTTTCCCTTCGGCGGCTAGCTGCCGCTCGACAACAACCTGCGTTGCGATTCCGGCGTGATCGGTGCCGGGGATCCACAGCGCGTTAAACCCGAGCATGCGCTTGTATCGGATGAGCACGTCTTCGAACGTCGTTCGACACGCGTGGCCCATGTGCAGCGAACCCGTAACGTTCGGCGGGGGAATTGCGATCGTGTACGCGGGACGCTTGTCGTTGGGATCGCTGGAGGCGGCGAACAGCCCGTGCTCCTCCCAGTACTTGTACCAACGAGCTTCGGTTTCGTTCGGCGAATACGTCTTCGGCAGCTCCTGAGAGTCAGGAGCACCCAGCTGCGCTTCCATCGGACGAACCGTTCAACCGGCGGAGTCGGCAGTCAACCGGCGAATCTCTTCGCGGATGATTGTCTCGGCGAGATCGGGGACGACCTCCCAGACAACGCGCTCGATTACGTCCTTCGAGAGTCGCATCACTGCCTCGGCCTGCTCCGCGGAAAGGCCGAGCTGGCTGAGCTTAGGCGCCATCTGGTCGCTCACTGCACGACCGACGGAAGCCGTCGCTGGCGGGGGGGGCGCGGTGACGCCGGGCTGCGTCCGCAGTACAGGGGGCGCGGCCGCAGCGGGCGCCGGGCGCATGACCGGCGGGGCAGGCGCGGGCTGAGGGGCCGGCGCAGGTCGCGCAGCCATTGGCGGGGCGGCAGGCGGCGGCGTCGGCAACATGGGTGGAGGCGCGGGAGCGCGTGCTGCGGCGGGCGCGGCAGCGCGAGGTTGACTCGCGACGCGCGTCACGAGCTCGATAAGCTTCGCTGTCTCGAAAGGTTTTACGACGCTCTCGACGCCATCCCCTGCCTTCGAGGGATCGAACGGATTGGCCTGGCTGCACATCACGATCACCGGGATGTCGCGAAGACTGCGAGCCACCGCGTATCCGTCGGTCGGCATGGAGGCATCAGCGAGCACGATGTCGGGTCTCAAAGACGCTGCCTGCGCGATAGCCGCATCGCCACTGTCGACTGCGACCACGCGAGCGTCCACGCCCGCAAAAGTCATCTGAAGCACCGTACGCATCGTCGGACTGTCATCGGCGACTAGTATTGTCAGGCCCATATTCAGACCCCGTTGGTACAAGACGAAAGGCCAAAGGGTCAAGAACTGCTCTCACTTTGTACGTTTCTGGCTTTGTGAAGACTGCCGTGACTAGGCCCAGAAAAATCGAGTGCTTGGCAAACCGGTGTGCACGGACTACAACGCCATTTCCTTGCGGCGTCTCGTCCACGAGGAACGGAGGCCTCTGGTGCGTGAGCTTGTTCGATACCTGTTGGAACATGCAGTGATCGATTTTCAAGGCGATATCACGCTCGAGCAGGTCAGGCAGTTCCTGCGCGAGGACGACAGCCGCGATGCGCGAGCTCTCCTTTCGAAGCTGATCGAAGACCGGGGTGTGGACGAATTCCTCATCACGATCGCGGATTGTCTGAAGGACCATATCAAGACCGGCGTCACCGACGACGTCGTTCGCGAGCAGATCTCGATCTACACCGAGAGCTGAATCCGCCGTGCGAGTGGACGCTTCTCGAGGGTCAGGCCGGCGAGCGACCGCTGCGGTCCAGATTCTGGCGACACTTCTCGTGGGTGCGTGCGGTGGATCGTCGGTCGCATCGCCTCGGACGACGGCATCCGCCGAGGAATGCGAGACGCCGGCACCCGAGCGGGAGAGAGCGCGCGGTCCGTCAGCCCAGCCCGCGGAGCAGGTGTCGCTGGTTCAACCTGTGGCTGCGACGCGTTGGGAAGACGTGCCGGCGCCTTGCCCGGGCATCACGTTGTCTCAGTGCGACGCGGCAACTGCCTGCGCAAAGTGTCGACCTGCGCTGGGCTTCGTGCAGCGGCTCATCGACGAGGGCTACGACGCACGCGAGATCGCCGCGTTGGCGAACGAGCGCTTCGGTCCCCGACGGCTTCCCGAGACCACCGACCAGGTTCCGATTCGTGGTGTCACGACTGCTCGTGTGACGCTCACGGAGTTTAGCGATTTTCAGTGCCCACATTGCGGCACGTTCGCGCCTCAACTTCGGCGGCTTGTTCGAGATGAGTTCCCAGGCTCGGTCAGATTGGTGTTTCGGCACATGCCCTTGTCGATGCATCCGCGCGCGGCACACGCGGCTCGGGCAGCAGTCGCGGCTCAGCAGCAGGACCGGTTTTGGGAAATGCAC
The DNA here is from genome assembly GCA_964635815.1 of uncultured Sandaracinaceae bacterium. Taxonomy (GTDB): domain Bacteria; phylum Myxococcota_A; class Polyangia; order Polyangiales; family JADJQN01; genus CAZWQH01. Next base: position 5,195 of record CAZWQH010000215.1, on the reverse strand, counting down.
GACGTTCTCTTCGAGCGCGCCCCTGATTTCTCCGACGGGCAGTTGCTCGCGTACGCGCGTGAAATAGGGCTGGACGCCACCCGCTTCGCGCAGGATCTCGCGAGCGACGCAACGCGGCGGGTCGTGGAACGAGACGTGGCATTCGCAGAGCGAGCCGGAGTGGACCACACGCCGATGCTGTTCGTGAATGGCCACGAATTTCTGGAAGGACACGAGTCGCTGAGCGTCTATATTCAAGAGGAGCTCGCGATGACAGATGAATCTTCTCCGACGGCCGCACGTCAGCCCTAGGTCCTTCAACTCGTTTCCACAGGTGTAGATGCCATCTCGTATTCCCTCGGTCCTCCTACCTTCGCTTCTCGTCCTCGCCACGTGCGCGTCGGTCCTCGGGTCGACGTTCGCGCAGTCTTCACCAGGGGCGCCCGCACCTGCGATCACCGGGCAAACGCCCGCAGCGGGAGCGCTTCAACTTCCCAGCTTCGCCGGCAAAGTCGTAGTCGTGGACTTCTGGGCATCGTGGTGCGAGCCATGTCGCGCCTCGTTTCCCGTGCTCGAAGCAATGCACCGAAGACTCTCGTCACGCGGTGTGGTGTTCGTCGGAGTGAGTGAAGATCGTGAAGCCTCGAACATGGCAGCATTTCTTCGCCGAAACCCTGTCTCGTACACGCAGGTTCACGACGTAGGCGGTCAAACCGCGCGCCGATTTCGTCCACCCCGAATGCCAACGATGTACGTGATCGACAAGACGGGCGTCGTTCGCCACATCCACGCAGGCTGGCGCAATGGCGACGGTACCGAGCTCGAGCGCAAGATCGAGACACTGCTGCGGTAGCTCGCAAACCGCACACGACGCTGAACGGTCGAACGGCCACTTGGTGGCGGATCACCTCGCCGCAGTAGAGTGCCATCGCCCCCAACGTTCAGTAACCGCGTCGCCGAAGCATCTTCCTCAATTGCTTTTCGTTCTGCCGATGAGTTCGCGATCGTGCAACGAACTCGTGACGTAACTCCGTCTTTGTGCACCGCATTTGGGTGCGACTAAGTGGCGCCGCACCATACATCTTGCTGGAACTGACCTTGCATACAGGAGCGCGAGGTCACGACCACCATGAAAAAGATACTGCTCCCCATTTTGCTCGCACTCGTTGGATGTGCTGCGCCGATGTCGGAAGAAATTGGCGAGCCTGCTGCGGAGTTCGCAGACGGCCCAGAAGACTCCGTCACGCGACCGACCGTCGTTGGAGAGATCGGCACGTTTCAAACCGTATACGGACAGGTTGCTCCGCCTAACCAAGCGTTCCCCGCGTATCAGCTCAAGCTCGAGAAGCCGGCGAAGCTGACGTTCACCACAGGAGCGGGCTCGAGCGGAGCACTCGCGCTCGACACCGTGCTCTACCTCTACAAGCAGAGCGGGAGCTCGTTCCGCCAGGTTGCTCGTGACGACAACGGCGCCGGCATCGCCAAGTATTCGAAGATCGAAAGCTCGCTTGAGGCGGGTACCTACCGAGTCGTCGTTGCCGCCGCGAATCGTCGCGCCGCTGGACGTTTCAGCGTCCAGACTCGTTGCACCGGTCTCGGTTGTGGCCTTCAAACGCAGACGTGCGTCTTCAATGAGGACACTAACTTCGACAACCTCCAGCGCTTCACGAGCGCCGCGCAGATCCGCGCGTATCAACGCACGGACGCGGACATCGTCGCAAAGCTGCAGCAAGCGGCGCTCGCGACGGGCAACGTGCTGATCAACGAAGTCGACACGATCGAAGGTCTCATCGAAGCGTCAGCCGACGGTTGGCAGATCGACTCGACCACTGTGGGCAACGAAACGTTCTACAAGATCGCGTTCTACCCGGGTGACAACGAGTACGGCATCATCATCGACGGCAACGACACGCAGGTCGCGAAAGTCGGAGACGGCGACATCTTCAGCTGCATCGTCTTCAAGAACCCTCCAGAAGTTGCCCCGACGCGTGACTGCGCCTCGGCAGCGATGCGCGCATTCGACGAGCTCAGCGACATCAATCCGCGCCTCGGCAGCGCAGAAACCATCAATCTGCTCGACGCCCATAGTGACCGCGAGATCATCAAGCTGACTACGAACAGTGCGACGTTCCTCGTTTCGGCCGAGAGCTTCGGCGGATCCGGCTGTATGATTCACGGCATTCAGAATGCCGCAGACAAGACGGTGCTCTTCCCCGAGGTCGAGCTCGACCTCGTCCAACGCTTCGAGCCGTTCACGTCGCATCCGTGCAGCGCTCCACTCAAGGCATACATCGGCAGCCTCGAGAATATCTCCCACGGCGGAGGCTTCACGGTCAGTGACCTGCGCCTTCGCACAGCTCCAGGACCGAACATGGTGTTCGGCGAAGTGAAGCGTGGCAGCGAGACGACGCAGTATCGTGCGACCGTTTCCACGCGCACCACCTCGCAAGGTGCGATGCGCTGCGAGATCAACGCGGTTGGTACTGCCAGCGCCGCGGGCCTCGCGCAGTAGTACGAAGCACAAAACACGAGGAGTGGCTCCGGCAACGGAGCCTTTCTCGTTTAACGGGCGTCCGCCACACTCACTCGGCAGAACCCGTCGGAGGAGGGTCGCTCTCGATTCCTTCGTCGCGACGTTTCTCCTTCGCTTCGACAGCGTCCGCAAAAAGCTTGAGGTACTCCCCGGCGCTAATCACGGCAAACGCGAGACTGAAGTACAGCAACACCAAGCCCGCGTTGTGCAAGCTCGCGTGCATCTTGATCACAAAGAAGTCGATGTCGTACGGGTAGTGAACGATGAGCATCAGAAGTGCGACCATCTGGAGCGCTGTTTTTTCTTTGCCGCCCTGCCCCGCTCCGATGATTACACCTTCGCCCATTGCGATGGTTCGAAGAGCCGTCACGCTGAGCTCTCGCCCGATCATCACGATGGTCACCCACGCGGGCACGCGTCCCATGTCGACGAGCACAATCAGCGTCGCCATGACCAACAGCTTGTCCGCGAGTGGATCGAGAAACTTTCCGAGGATGCTCTCGAGCCCTTGCCTGCGGGCGAGATAACCGTCGAGAAAATCGGTGATGCACGCGATCGAATACACGATGGCGGCCCAGAAGTTCATCACCGGACGCCCGTCCCAGAGCAACCAGAGGACAAACGGGATCATGACCACCCGCAACATGGTCAGCACGTTCGGCAAATTGAACGCGTCCTGTCGCATCGAGCGACGGCGTTCCAATCTGGCGGTTTTATCGATTGCCATCGTGCTCTGCGGGGATCTAGACCCGACCGATAGTTCATAACGCCGAACACACGCAAACGCGACCCTGAACTGAGGATGTGGCAGGGTCTCGACCATTCGACGGACGCACGGCGCAACGATGCAGGTGCGTGGACATCAATCATGAGCACGCTACCGACTGGCACCACGCAGAAGCTCGTCGTCGGGATGTTTCTCGGCGGATTGGTCTTCGTCGGCCTCGCTCTGTATGCGGACTTCAACGCGCTCGCGCGAACCATGACCACGTTCGAACCGCGCTTCTTCGTGATCGCACTCTGCCTAGCGACCGGGAACTACGCGCTTCGGTTCGTTCGCTGGCAGCTCTACCTCCACACGCTAGGATTTCGCGTTCCGACGCGAACAAGCGCGCTCGTCTTCCTGGCTGGGTTCGTCATGAGCATCACTCCGGGGAAAGTCGGCGAAGTTTTCAAATCCGTACTTCTGCGAGAACACCACGGCGCTCCGATCGCGACGACCGCCCCGATCGTGGTTGCGGAACGGGTCACGGATTTTCTTGCACTCGTGCTCCTGACTGCGATCGGATCGCTCGCATTTCCCGTCGGCTGGCCAATCGCAGCCGCGGGATTGTTCTTCGTCGGCGCTGTCCTGCTCGTCGTTGCGGTGAAACCGATGGGTGACCTCGCGATTCGCATCGCCGGAAAGCTCCCCAAAGGCGCGACAATCGCCCCGAAGCTGAACGAAGCGTACGGAGCCCTGCGCACGCTCTCGCGCCCCGGGACGTTGCTCGCGGCATCCGCGCTTTCCGTGGGCGCGTGGGCACTCGAATGCGTTGCGCTTGGCGTCGTACTAATGGGATTCGGCCCGAGATTCGTAGATTGGACGGGAAGCGTCTTCGCATACTCCGCGTCGACCATCGCAGGTGCGGTCGCGCCCGGCGGCCTCGGGATCACAGACGCGAGCATGACCGGGTTCGTGTCCACGATGGCCGCTCATCCGATGAACCGAACCGTGGCCACCGCAGCGACGATTCTCACACGGTTGGCAACACTTTGGTGGGCTGTTGCGCTCGGCTTGGTCGCGTTCGCGGTCCTTCGATCGAAACGATCAGAACTCCATTCGGAGACCCGCGAGGTCACCGACGATGCGACCGGTTGAGTCGACGAACACGGGCTCGCGACCGTAGACAGACCAGACATCGACTTTGCGATGCTGCGCATCACCCGGGAGATCGATCGTAGGGTGCTTCACGAGCGAGCGCGGCTTCACCCTCTCGTACTCCGTGAAATCGAACACGAGTGCGCGGTCGACATCCTCGTTGAGCATTCGCGCGCGTTGGATCCACGGGTACGCGAGCGCTCGAACAGGACCGAGAAACACGTTGGGCCGTTCGGTTCGAAACTCGAAGTACTGGATCTCGGGCGGACGCGGTGCATCGGTGTCGCCCTTGGCCTTGATCATGCGCGTACGCGTCCCGCGAAAATCGTAGACGGCTGATTCCAGCACTCGCGGCCTTCCACCGCGCTCGCTGCCACCTGTGAGCTTCACCTTCACGAACAGCGGCACAAACTCGAGCGAGTACGTCGCCTCGATCGTCAGCGTTCCGACTTTCGAACGTGCGCGAACTGCTCCGTACACGAAACACGCGTCGCGGGTGTACGAGTACGTCTCCAGAGCATGCTGTTCCCGATGCATGGCACTGGGCCGAAGCACCCCTTGAGCGAGGTCGACAGGCTCACCGGGCGCGGCGCAGCGCGGTGGATCGCTGGCGAACTTGGGGACCGACACGCGCTTGGGACATCCCATGCACGCGATCAGCGCGATGGCGGATGCCCAACGCACGGTGATCTCAGCGATGCTCTTCGCGCGCGGGAGCTGCCACGGGGTGCGTCCCGGCGCCCGGCGCAGCGTGCGCGGGGTGCGCGCCTCCTGGTCCGTGCTTTTCGAGCTTGAGGATCTGCGTCGGAGGTGACTTTCGCG
>CAZWQH010000214.1:0-8441 GCA_964635815.1 uncultured Sandaracinaceae bacterium | reverse complement strand
TCGATCCAACGCGTCCAGATCTGCATCTGGGCCACGTCGTGCTTCTCAGCAAGATGAAGCAGTTTCAGGACCTCGGGCACGAGGTCGTCTTCGTCGTCGGTGACTTCACCGCTCAGATTGGGGACCCGTCCGGGCGGAACGTGACGCGGAAGGTTCCGACTCGCGAAGAAATCGAAGCGGGAGCGAAAACCTACGCGGAGCAAGCGTTCAAGGTGCTCGACCCCATGCGCACTCGCGTTGTTTACAACACCGAATGGCTGGGAAAGATGTCGTTCGACGACGTCATCCGTCTCGCAGGTAAATACACCGTCGCGCAGATGATGGAGCGGGAAGACTTTCGAGCCCGGTTTGCTTCGCATGTAACGATATCCCTTCACGAGCTGCTGTATCCGCTCGCGCAGGGGTATGACTCCGTGGCACTGGATTGCGACATTGAGCTCGGCGGGACGGACCAACTCTTCAACTTGCTCGTGGGCCGCGAAATCATGCGTCAGTCCGGGATGCGACCGCAGTGCGTCATGACCACTCCCATTCTCGAGGGCATCAACGCGCGAATGGAGAACGGTGTGCTCGTCGGGGACAAGATGAGCAAGTCGCTCGACAACTACGTCGGCGTGTCCGAAGCACCGGGTGAACAGTACGGCAAGCTCATGAGCATCTCGGACGATCTCATGTGGCGCTACTACGAGTTGCTATCCGCGCTTCCGGAGTCGGAGATCGCCGCAACGAAGCGCGCGGTCACTGCAAACGAGTTGAACCCCAAGCTCGCAAAATCTGCGCTCGCAATGGAAATCGTTGCCCGGTTTCACGACACCGTGGCCGCAGAGTCCGCGCGCGACGCGTGGGAGAAACAGTTTTCGCGCAAAGAGATTCCGGATGACATCCCGGAGAAAACCGTGAGCGCGGGAGCTGAAGGAATCTGGCTCCCCAAGGCACTCCTCGAGACGGGCGTTCTGCCCAGCACGAGTGAAGGCCGCCGACGAATCGAACAGGGCGCTGTCGACGTGGATGGGGCCAAGGTCACCGATGAGCAGCACTCGTTGAAGCCGGGCGCGCGCTACGTGGTGAAAGCTGGCAAGCGGGCGTGGGTTGCGATCGTGGTCGTCTCGTCGTAGTCCGACCATCGCAAACCGCGCCGGCTAGCACTACCCTAGGCTCGTGCCTGAAGGAGATACGATCCACCGCACGGCGCGAAAGCTCGGCTCGGCATTGGTCGGAAAGCGTGTCGTCGCGCTCGAGCTTTCGCGGCAGGGAAAGACGTTGGACGCGTCTCGCGTTGGGGGTGTCACAAGCATCGAGGCGCGCGGAAAGAATCTGCTGATTCACTTCGAAGGGGGCGTCGTGCTTCACACGCACATGAAGATGAAAGGCGCTTGGCGCGTCTTTGCGCGTGGTGCTGCACGGCCGGCGATTTCCGACGAGGTCGTCGTATGGCTCGAAGTGCAAGACGGCACTCTCGCAGTTTGTTTCCGTGCGCCCGTCGCTCGCGTGCTCCGCAGTCGAGAGCTTGCAAGCGACCCCCAATTGGAGCGCGTTGGGCCGGATCCCGTGGCTGACGACTTCGACGCGACGGAGGCGCTCAAGCGAATGCGTCAATCGACGCTTGAGCTGCGCGATGCGCTTTTGGACCAGTCCGTGATCGCAGGCATCGGGAACGAGTGGAAGAGCGAGCTGCTGTTCCAGCAGAAGCTCGACCCCTTTGCGCTAGTCGGCGCGTTCACGGACGAAGAGCTTGCGGCGCTGCTGACTCGCGTGCGAGTCGGCATGAGCCGTAGCGTGCAGGCGGCAAAGGGAACGCGGCGTTCCAGTCGCATCTATGGCAAGGCCGGTCAGCTTTGCAGCGTTTGTGGCACGCGCGTGAGGGTGGTCGCGGGCGGCGCCTGGGACCGGAGCACGTATTTTTGCCCCGAATGCCAACCAAGCCGCACGCGAAGAGCGGCGATCGGTTAGCGTCGTGGCATGCGAATGGGTCGAGTCGCAGCCGCGGTCGTGTTGGTGATTTCGGGCGGTTGCGTCGGCAGTCTCTCGCATACGCAGTCCGACGCCGGGCCGATCGACGACCTTCGAACGCAGCGAGACGGTGCTCAGAACGACGGCTCGGCCGTGATGGTCGACGGCTCTGCGGTGCTCGACGCTTCGCAACCGCGTGAAGGAGGGGGACAGCAGCTCGACGCTTCGCTTTCCGACACGTCTCGCAGCGCGGATTCTCCCAGCACGTGTTCGCCTCCAGAAACGGCGCTCCCGGATTGGGCAAATCCTCCACGCATTACGCGGTTCGTCTGGGTGTCTCCGGGCGGCGACGACAGTCGAAACGGGCTCACGAGGGACACCGCCTTGCGAACGACCATGGCCGCGATGCGATTGTTCCAGCCCGGTACCCAGATCAATTTCACGAGAGGAACGCACGCCTGTGGGGTGTGGGTGGAGTCGTTTGCAGGCACGCGTGACGCGCCCGGTGTTCTCAAGTCCATCGACGGTCCTCTCGCGGCGCGTTTCGATTGTGCGCGGGCTGGTAGCTTTGGGTTCACGCTCTCGAACTTCATCGTGGTCGACGGCTTGGATATCCGCGACGCGGCGGGGCACGGCGTGCTGCTCGCAGGAACGGCCACGCCGCCAACTGCGAGCGAAGACTTCGTACTGATCAACTCGTTCATCTCGAACCCTGAGCTCGCGTGTCTCAAGACGGGTCAAGCGAAGCGCGTGACAGTGATGCACAACGAGTGTGCTCACACCAACGTCGGTCGGCAGCACTTCGAGTTCGTGGTCACGGACGACGTCGTGCTCGCTTACAACGAAGGACACGGGGGCGGCGCGTTTAACGAGATCAAAGGCGGTGCTCGTGGCGGCCGAATCTTCGGGAACTACATTCACGACACAGGCGGCGGGATTCTCGTCGGCGGTGATTGCACTGGCTTCCAGTTCCTGTTGGACAACACGGTTCGCTTCGAAGCTTCCGGGCTTCGTGTCTGGAACAACGTGATGCTCAACGTGCGCGACACGGCCTTCCGAATCGTCAGCTGTCACGATTGCACCGTGAGCAACAATACGTTCGCTGCTACCCGCGGCGCGACGTTGGCGCTGATGCGCGTCTTGAACATCGGGTTCGGCGACGCGTCCGGATGCAGCGTCGTTCCTCTAAACAATCAGAACGTCGTGGTCGAGAACAACATCTTCTCCTCTGCGATGGGCTACACGTATGGCATCGCCAGCAACGCGATGCCGACTCAGATCACGATGCGAAACAATCTGTTCTGGGCCGGGTCTGGCGTCATGGTTCAAATGCTCGGGACGGACCTGCCGTTCCGCGGCGAACCGGCCTCGCTTTACGACGTGAGCCCCGGATTCGTGAGCGCGACGGATCTGCATCTCACCGAAGCAAGCGGCGCGCGCGGCCGCGGACGTCCGGTGTCGTTCGTGAACGGGAACTACGACGGCGTTTGCTCGGCGGCACCTCCGAATATCGGCGCTTATTGAGCTGGACCGACTCAGCGCTCTAGAGCGCGCAGCGCGTAGTGACGAAGTCGAGCAGGTTGTCGGCCTTCTTGACGTCTCGCAACAGGGCGTCGGCCGGTGACTCTCCACGCTCGAGGTTGGTGCGCAGCTGAGCGAGATGGATTCGTTCGTCCTTGCCGCTTCCGTCCACCTCCTTGCGCGCCGCGAGTCCGGCTTCCGATAGCTCGAGCGCATCGCATGCCCAATCGAGCGCGGTGCGGTTCCCGATCGAAACTCCGAGGCCTTCTTCCGGGATCCGTGAGCGCGCGGTCACCAGATGATCGAGCGGAAGATTCGACGCTAACTCTTCGGCACGATCGAGCGTCTTCGAATCGTAAAAGAGACCCGTCCAGAAGGCGGGTAACGCCGCGAGCATGTCGTTGCCCTGGCTGTCTGCACTCCGCACTTCGATGGTGTGCTTGAGTCGGACGTCCGGAAAGAGTGTGTTTAGATGAGTCTGCCAGTCGCTCATCATTGCATGCGTGCCGAACGCTCCCTGCCGCAGGAAGTCCCGGAAGGACTGCGTTGTATTGCGATAGACCTGGTCGCCGCGCTTGACCACGAACATCGGCACATCGAGGGCCCATTGAGCGTACGAGGCAAAGCTCGCGTTGTCGGCCCACATGAAAGGAAGAATGCCCGAGCGGTCGTTGTCGACATCGAGCCAGATGCGGGCTCGGTGTGATCGCTCGCCGGTGATCCTTCCCTCGACAAATGGGCTGTTCGCGAACATTGCCGTGACGATTGGGGAGAGCGCGAGACCGACGCGCATCTTCTTGAGGGCATCGTGCTCAGATTCGAAGTCGAAGTTTGCCTGAACAGTTGCGGTCCGAAGCATCATGTCGAGCGCGAATGCCCCGCGAGTCGGCAAATAATCGCGCATGATCGCGTAACGCAACTTCGGAACCCACTCGAGGTCGTCGCGTCTTGCAAACGGGTGAAACCCGAGTCCGAGCCAGCTCGTCTTCGGCGCGGCAGTGCGTAGCTCTTTCATGTGGACCCGAAATTCGTCAAGCACCGCATGTACGTTCGTCAGGGGCGTTCCCGAGAGCTCGACTTGGCACCCAGGCTCGAGCGTCACCGCGCAGCGGTCACGACGCATCGCGATCGTCGGACGATCCGCAGACTCTGACTCTGGAATCCATCCGTGTTCCGCAAGACGGCGGAACATCGTGGCGATGTCGTCATCCGATGGGCGTCCGGGGCCGGCGGGCGGGGCGGTGTATCCAAGCGGGACGAACCGATCGCCGTTCTCGTCGCGCACGATCCTTCCACCGAATTTCTCGGCTTCTGTCCCGATCCCGCGCTCGGATTTGAAAGCCTGGACGAACGGAATCAGGAGGTCGCTCGAGCTGGTGAGTCGTGAGTCTGTCGGTGTCGAAAAGGATCCCAGGTGCTACCCCATGCTTCGAGCGTTATGGATGGTCTCCGCGTTAGCGGAGGAGAAACGCTGTTCCACTATGGGTGGTACGCGTTCACGATGTCAACTTCACTCAGCGAAATCGCTGTGCGCGATTGACGATACGCACACGCACGCCTAACCTCGGGCCGCACCCCACGCACCCGGAGCAATGACACTTGAACGAAACATTCGGCGCGACGCTGGATTTCCGGACGACCTAGACGGTCGCTTGCGGGTCGAAGCCCCAGGCACGGCACGGAGCACGGGATCTAGTGGGGTTTCCGTCGTTGCGACGGGCCTTCGTGTGCGAGGCAATCTTCGCGGAACTGGAGCACTCCAGATCCAGGGTCTGATCGAAGGCGAGATCGCCCTTCGAGGTCCGATCCAGATTGCGCAGACCGGGACCGCGCGGGGAAGCGTTAGCGCGACGACGGTCGACGTGTTCGGTGTTCAAGATGGGCCCCTCTCCGCCGCACGCGTCGTGGTGCGAGCAGGCGGCGCCATCCTCGGGGACGTAAGAGCGTCCGAGTTAGTGCTCGAAGACGGTGGCCAGATCGAAGGCAGCGTGGAGATCGACGGCAGCAACGTCGATACCCAACTAGGTCGAAGCGATGTCTGACCTGCTTTCGAGCTTCGGGCCCGGAGTGATCCTCGAAGGAGACGTCACCGGCTCCGGAGATTTACTCGTAGAGGGCCGTGTTACCGGCGACATCCACATCAGCGGGGGCGTCGTCATCGCGCGCGGTGCTTTTGTCGTGGGGAGCGTGCGCGCACGAAGCCTTGCGGTGGAAGGTGAGCTTGTAGGTGACGCGTCGTGCGAAGACTTGGTGCGCATCGTCGAAGGCGCGCGCATGACCGGAGATGCGAAGGCTGAGCGCGTCGAGATCGCGCCGCGTGCAATGTTCAAAGGACGGATTCGGATTCCGGACGGGCTTCCGACCGCTTCGGCAATCCGAAAACGGTCGAGCTCGTCTGGATTTCTCTCGGCTCCGGTAGCTACCAACGCGCGGACGTTCAGCGGAACCGCCGAAGAAGTCGGCGATCGGCCCGTCGCCGCGCCTCGCCTAGGTTCCGGACACGCACAGCTCGGTGACCAGGAATACAGCGACCCTCACTTGATGGTCGCGAGGGTCGACCCTTCGCTCGCAGGCAGCGCTTCAGAACCCCCGCGTTCTCCTCAAGACGCCTCGCCACGGGTCGACAGCGGAACACAAACCTCGAAGTACACTCCTGAGCCGCCTGCGACTCGCGGGAAGTCGGTTCCGCCGGTACGCGTACGGGCCGCGCGCGAGCTCCCAAGATCTACCCCGCCGATAGGACGCGCCTGGGCCGGGTACAGGACTCGCGAGCGGAGTGAGCCGTGAGCGCACCGAGTGGCGAGTTGCTCGAGCTCCTGCGTGTTCGCAGTTTTGCGCGACGCCGCGTCGTGCTTGCTTCGGGGAAAGAGAGCGACTTCTTCATCGACTGCAAGCAAGCCGTCCTGACAGGGCGCGGACACGCTCTTGTTGGAGAGGTCATGTGTGACCGAATTATATCGCTCGGTGTGTCACCGATTGCCGTCGCCGGAGTGGAGCTCGGAGGTTGTCCTCTCGCGTCCGCTGTCGCGTTGGTCGCCTCGCAAAAAGGACGAGTGCTCGATGCGATCTACGTGCGCAAAACCGCAAAAGATCACGGGAGCAAGCGTCTTATGGAAGGCGACACGCTGCTCGCGGATGGGAGCAAGGTCGTTGTCCTCGAGGACGTCGTGACGACGGGCGGCTCTACGCTGGCGGCCGTCGAAAAGCTCCGAGACCGAAAGCTAGACGTGGTCGCGGTAATCGCGCTCGTCGATCGGCTCGAGGGCGGAGGCGAGAGCTTGCGTGCCGCCGGGCTCCGCTTCGATTCCATCTACACCCGCACCGACTTCATTCCCGCGGAGTCGTCGTGACTGCGCGGGCCAGGGTTTCGCGCATTTTGCGAGCGCTGCTCCCGGTGTTCGTCGCGGTCGGTTTGTCCGTGATCGGCTGCGGCGGTGCAGGGCCGCTGCCGATGCAGCCGGCGCCGCGTGCTTTCACGCCACTCGACTACGATTCTGTTTACGAGCGTTGGACCCGCGACGCGGATGACTTCAGCTTCGGACGACTCGAGAACGTATTGACTGCGAGCGCAACGTTTGAATCGTGGGAATTTCGGTGGGCGTACGTGGTGCGTTACGCAAATGACTTCAGCCTCGACACGGACGTCCGCACGCAGATGATGCGGGCGACGCTCGAGGACGCCGAGGAAAACCACCGCTTCTTCGTTTCGATTATCGGACGCAAGTGGCGCGAAGCGGACCTCGCGAGCACAACGAGCGCGTGGCGCGTCGTGCTTGTCGACCCTACGGGGAATCCCACCGTTCCGGTTTCTATTGAGCGGATCGAGAATCCGAGTGCGGCGGTGCAAACCTACTTCCGGCGAGCAACGATTTTCCGGCGATCGTTTCGGCTCGTCTTTCCGATTCGACGAAGTGATGGCTCAGCCACGATCCCACCCGACTCGACGTACGTGATTCTCCGGTTCACCGGAGCTCTGGGAACTGTCGATTTGCGCTGGGATCTAGTCCCACTGGACCCGATCGAAGGCGACGCCCCGGGGGCCGCCGCGACTCCTCCTGCGCCACTGTGAATCCTCGTTGACAGTCCGCGGCGCGCGGCAAATAGTCCTCCTCGAATAAAGACTGGGACCACCGCCAGGTCTCGCGAAACACCGGCCAAACACCGCCGAGAAGGAGGCAGTCAGCATGTCCTCGAATCGTTCACAGTTCGTTGTGCTTCGTACCATTCTGCTGTCGCTCTGTCTCGCTTTCGTCGCCTGTCATGCGGACGCAAATGACCCGGCCGGACAAGCGAAAGAGCTTTCCGATCCTGTTCGGCGTCCCAACGCCATCGGCAACCTGACTCGGCTCTACGACACCGCGTTGGACAAGGCTAAAGGCGACCGTTCCGCCTCGTCGGTCAAGACAATGGTCGACCAGACCGTCGACACCATTACCAAGGCCTACCTCGCCAACGCCGTCGACACAGGAGGCCGCGAGGGGATGATGAACCTCCTGGGGTCCATGCGCGATGCCCGCGCGGTGCCAGCGTTCCTAGAAGCGCTCAAATGGCGCAAAGAGGTCAGCGAGCGGTCGGCCATCGTGGCAGCCCGCGCCATCTCGATGATGCAACTCAACGATGCGGACAAAACGCGTTGCGCGACGGCCCTCGCGGAAGCGGTGGGTCGAGTCGAAGAGACGCGTGGTGTCGACAACGAGATGCGGATTGAGTTCATCCGCGCTCTCGGTGCACTCAAGCATCCGCAGGCGACGGCGGCGCTCGTATCGATCGCCGAGCGTCAGGATGAAACGCAAAGCTTCTTGATCAATCGGCTTGCCCTAGAGCAGTTGGTAAAAGAACCCACGGCTGATCACATTTCCACGTTCCTTCGCGCGCTGTTCGTGTTTGACCCGCGCGCACCGCAGAACCGTGCGAACGATTTGGGCACCGTCGGCCTCGTTGGCATTGGCGAGGCTGCCGTGCAGCCGCTG
>CAZWQH010000213.1:0-8451 GCA_964635815.1 uncultured Sandaracinaceae bacterium | reverse complement strand
TAACCCGCTGCGCGGATCTCGACGTCCAAGATGGCGTCCGCGTTACGGAGAATTTCAAGTTTCTCTTCGGTCACCTCGCCAAGGCATCGAATCGCAAGGCCAGGCCCAGGAAACGGCTGGCGGCTTAGTGAATGCGGCGCGAGCCCGAGCACCGCGCCGGCCTGACGAACTTCATCTTTGAACAGCTCGCGCAAGGGTTCGACCAACTTCAGCGCCATGCGCTCCGGAAGACCGCCCACGTTGTGATGACTCTTGATGACCGCGCTCGGCCCCTTGAACGACACGCTCTCAATCACATCCGGATAGAGCGTGCCTTGCACGAGGTGCTTCACCCCATCGATCCCCTTGGCATGCTCGTCGAACACCTCGATAAAGACCCGACCAATGATCTTCCGCTTCTGCTCTGGGTCCGTAATGCCCTCGAGCGCCTTCATGAAGCGCGCGCGCGCATCCACGTGAACGAGCCGTAGCTTGAAGTGATCACGGAACATCGTGACAACCTCTTCGGCTTCGTTGCGGCGCAGCACACCGTTGTCGACGAAGATGCAAGTGAGGCGATCACCGATCGCGCGCGCAACGAGGACCGCAGCGACCGACGAGTCCACGCCGCCCGAGAGGCCACAGATGGCGGAGTCGTGTCCGACTTGCTGCCGGATTCGCTCGACCGCTTCATCTACGAAGGAAACGGGCGTCCAGCTCGCGTCGCACTTCGCGACGTCGAACAGAAATGCCTTGATGATGTCGCGCCCGCGAGGCGTGTGAACGACCTCGGGGTGAAACTGCACGCCGTAGATGCGCCGCGCGGAGTCGCCAGCCGCTGCGAACGGAGTGCTCGCGCTATGAGCGAGGACCGAGAATCCTGGTGGCAACGTGACCACGCTGTCTCCGTGGCTCATCCAGACCGGCGTTTCGTCGCCCGTCTTGAACTGAGAGACAATGCTCTCCGCGCGCGAAACGACGATGGTCGCAGGTCCGTACTCGCGCTCCTTCGACTGCTCGACGCGTCCGCCCAGCAAATGGCAGGTCAGCTGCATGCCGTAGCAGATGCCGAGAACGGGAACGCCGAGATCGAATACTGCGCGATCGATAGACGGGGCCCCGGGCTCGAACACGCTTGCTGGACCGCCAGACAAGATGACCGCTGCCGGGCGCATCGCGCGCACCTGATCGATCGGAAGCGTGCAGGGATGAATCTCGCAGTAGACGGAGTGCTCTCGAACGCGTCGTGCGATCAGCTGCGTGTACTGGGAACCGAAGTCGAGGATGATGACGGGCTGTCGCATAGTTGGTTCGTACTGAGGGACTGTTCACAGGTCCCGAAGAATGAATACTTTGAGGGACTGCTCGCCTATTGAGAGGTCCGGTAGTTCGGCGCTTCTTCCGTCACGACCACATCGTGCACGTGACTCTCTCGAAGTCCTTGGCCCGTCTGCCGGATGAACTGCGCCTTGGTGCGAAGCTCTTCGAGAGTCTTGCAGCCCGTGTAACCCATTCCTGCGCGAAGACCGCCAAGGAGTTGATAGACCACGCTCGAAAGCGGACCGCGATACGGGACCCGGCCTTCGATGCCTTCGGGGACGAGCTTCTCGGCATCGTGCACGTCGGCCTGTGAGTACCTGTCTTTGCTTCCCTGTCGCATCGCGCCGAGCGAACCCATTCCGCGATAGAGCTTGTACGAGCGCCCTTGCAAGAGGACACGCTCGCCAGGTGACTCTTCCGTTCCGGCGAGCAGCGAACCGACCATGACGGTGTGCGCGCCGGCTGCGAGGGCTTTGACCAGGTCGCCGGAATACTTGATGCCGCCATCCGCGATGACAGGAACGCCGTGCCGCGCTGCGACGAGTGCGCAGTCCGCGACTGCGGTGACCTGCGGAACACCAATGCCAGCCACGACCCGCGTCGTGCAGATCGAACCCGGTCCGATTCCGACTTTCACGCCGTCCGCTCCTGCTTCGATGAGCGCTGCAGTCGCATCTCCAGTTGCGACGTTACCCGCGACTACGTCGACGTGCGGATGCTCCTTCTTCGTATCGCGCACGGCATCGATTACGCCCTTCGAGTGCCCGTGAGCGGTATCGATCACAATCACGTCCACGCCTGCTTGCACGAGCGCGCGCGTACGCTCGATGCGGTCCGGACCCACACCAACCGCAGCGGCGACGCGCAGACGACCATGCTTGTCTTTGATAGCGTTCGGAAATTTTTCATGCTGTACGAGATCGCGAATCGTGATCAGACCGACGAGCGCGCCGTCTTCAGCGACGACCAAGAGCTTCTCGATGCGGTGCTCGTGCAGCAGCTCGCGTGAACGCGTCTGCGTGACGCCTGGCGAAACCGTGACGAGCTTCTTGGTCATCAGCGATTCGATGCTGCGCTTGCGATTCGTTTCGAAGCGCACGTCGCGACTCGTGAGAATGCCGACCGGCTTTCCGCCCTGCACCACGGGAAGTCCGCTGATCTCGTGTCGCTGCATGAGCTCGAGTGCATCCTCGAGAAGTTGGTCCGCTCGTACCGTCACGGGATCGAGGACCATGCCGCTTTCCGCCCGCTTCACCTTCAGGACTTCCCGGGCCTGGTCTTCGGCAAGGAGATTTTTGTGAATGACGCCGATTCCGCCTTCGCGCGCCATCGTCACTGCGGTCCGCCACTCTGTGACCGTGTCCATCGCGCTTGAAGCGATCGGAAGGTTCAGATCGATGTTCCTGGAGAACTTCGTCTTCACAATCGCGTCCTTCGGAAGGAAGTCCGCGTACCCCGGAAGCAACAAAACGTCGTCGAATGTGAGGGCTTCGCGAAGGGCGTGAAACTCGCGAGACGCAGCGGCTTCGGGTTGCATGGCGGCAGGGTTAGCAGCTTTTCTGCGCGGGTCACGGGGTCGCCAAGGGCGCAGCTCTGAGCCAAGCGACGCGGAAAAGCCGACGCGAATCGGCTATGGTCCGGCCATGTCCGACTTCGTCTCCGACCTGCTTGCGTTCATCGATGCCTCGCCCACCGCGTGGCACGCAGTCCGAGAGGCCGAGCGTCGTCTTTCCGCTGCCGGATTCACTCGTATCGACGAAGGCGATCCGTGGAAGCTCGAGCGCGGGGGCAAGCACTACGTCACGCGCAGCGATGCGACCGTGATCGCGTTCATCGCGGGAGAAGGAAACGTGGCGACCGAGGGCTTCCGCATCCTTGGCGCACACACGGATTCCCCGAATCTCCGAGTGAAGCCGGCGGGGACATACTCACGCGCGGGATGCACGCAGCTCGGCGTGGAGGTCTACGGCGGCGTCCTCTATCACACGTGGCTTGATCGAGACCTGATCGTCGCGGGCCGGGTCGCTTACAAAGACGGCTCCTCGGCCACACCCAAGATCGCGCTTGTCCGCTCGAAGACGGCGCTCGCTCGGGTCGCCAGCCTGGCCATCCATCTGCAGCGAGCCGTTAATACTGAAGGGCTCGTGTTGAACGCGCAGCAGCACCTTCCGCCGCTCATCGGACTCGATCGACTGGGCGAGCTCGACACCCGAATGCTGCTCGAGCGGCTGGCGTCGGATTCTGGGGAGGGCTTCTCGGCCAAGGACGTGCTCTCGTTCGATCTCGCGCTCGCAGATGCGGCTCCGTCGGCAAGATTTGGATTTCGCGACGACTTCATCTCCGCCCCTCGGCTCGATAACCTCGCTATGTCCCACGCGTCTTTGAGCGCAATCGTCGAGAGCGCGAAAACGTCCCATGCGCGCACGCGCGTCATCGCTCTGTTCGATCACGAGGAAGTCGGCAGCACTTCGGCGCATGGTGCGGACTCCCCGATCCTCCGTCATGTGCTCGAGCGGCTGGTTCGCGCCGCCGGCGCAACCGAGGGAGATGCGTACAATCGGGCGGCTCATCGCTCTCTCTTCGTTTCTGCGGACATGGCTCACGGTGTTCATCCGAACTACGCGGACAAACACGAGCCACAGCATGCACCCGTGCTTGGCGGCGGACCGGTGATCAAAAGCAACTCGAACCAGCGCTACGCGACAGATGCGGTGACAGGTTCGCACTTCGTCCTTGCTTGCGAGCGGGCCGAAGTAGTGCCGCAGTGGTTTTTGGCGCGCACCGACCTCGCCTGCGGATCGACGATTGGCCCGATCACCGCGGGGCAGCTCGGTATGCCGTGCGTCGATGTCGGCAGCCCGATGCTGAGCATGCATTCTGCGCGTGAGATGATGGCCGCACGGGATGTCGAACCGATGATTCGGGTCTTTCGGCAGGTCCTGGACGGATAGACTTTTTCTGCTCGGGTCTGCGAGCAACCCTCGCAGCTTTTGTGCTCGGGTCTGCAAGCAACCTCGCAGTCACCTCGCGATCTGTTCGGCCCCTATCCGCTCCAAACAGTTGCAAATTCCCGCGCACGGTGAGAGCGTCTTCGCACTTATGTTCGACGAACTGCGCACTTCCCGAATGCCGTTGGTAAACCTCGTCGTCGCCGGGCTCCTAGTTTCAGGGATAGCGACCTTCGCAGGCACCGCGTCGGCCCAAGATCGGGCCGTTACGCTGAACCAATATCGACCTGCCGAGACGGCGAACGACGGGTTTGCGATCTCGCGCCCGGACGACCTTGGACACATGAACCTGGGCGCACAGCTCCATCTCGACTACGCGATGAACCCGCTCGTGTACGAAGACTCGCTCGGGATGGCGAATACCGAGCGCCTGAAGATCGTCTCCAACCAACTGACGGCACATCTTGGATTCGCGCTCGGCCTCTTCGACCGGCTTGTGGTCTTCGTCGGGCTACCGATCAACCTCGTACTCAGTGGCGACGAACCGCGCGATTCGATGGGTAACCCCCTCACAGCGGTCAACGGTATGCGAGTGGGGAGCGCCGACGGAACATCCATCGGCGACATCACGTTCGGTGCCCGACTGCGCCTCGTCGGCGAGCGCGAAGACACGTTTGCGCTCGCGTTGAACGTAACCGGTACCGCTCCTCTCGCTGACGCGGCGAGCAATCGCACGTACGCGGGTGACCCTGGTTTCACGATTGTTCCCGAGCTTCTCGCAGAGCTTCGCTTCAAGCCGGTTCGGATCGATTTGAACCTGGGACTTCGCTTCCGTGAGCAGTCCTTCATTTCGAACATCGCCGTGGATCACGAGCTCACGTTCGGATTGGGTCTGACCTTCGAGGTCGTCAAGAACACGTTCGACCTCCACGCCGAGCTCTACGGATCGTCCGGCTTCGGGAACTTCTTTCAGCGTGGTGCGACACCCATCGAATGGACGATCGGATTCAAGGCTCACCCAAGCTGCGGCTGGTCGCTGGGTCTCGCCGGCGGCACTGGGTTCCCAACGCGCGGCTACGGTTCCCCCGATCTTCGTCTGATCGCCATGGTTGGATATGCGCCTTCGATTTGCACGGATGCACCCGCCGCCGCGGAAGAAGCCGACGCGATCGGTGACCAAGATCACGACGGCATCCTCGACAATGTCGACCGGTGTCCGACGGATGCAGAAGACCGCGACAACTTCGAAGATGAGAATGGGTGCCCGGATCCGGACAACGACGGGGATACCGTTCTCGATCCGAGCGACGGCGCACCGAACATCCCCGAGGACGCCGACGGGTTCCAGGATCAAGACGGAGTGCCGGACCCTGATAACGATGCGGACGGCGTTCTGGACGCGGCAGACCAATGCCGCGACATCGCCGAGGATGCGGACAATGTTCAGGACGAGGACGGCTGTCCCGAGACGGACGCTGACGCTGACCAGATTCTCGACGCGGACGATCACTGCCCGCTGACACCCGGTGTCAACAACGCCCGAAACCCGGAGTGCTCCGGCTGCCCTGCTCTTGCGTGTATCGATGCGAGCGGGACGATTCGCATTCTCGAGCGCGTCGAATTCGCTACGAACAAAGACATCATCCTTACTCGCAGCCAGCGCATTCTGGACGACGTCCTCAACATCCTGAACACGAACCCACAGATTCGGCGGGTCCGCATCGAGGGCCACACGGACGACCGAGGAAATGACGCCCGAAACCTCGATCTTTCGCAGCGTCGAGCGGTAAGCGTCGTGAACTATCTTGTGGAGCACGGTGTGGACAGCTCGCGACTCGAAGGCCAAGGATTCGGAGAGACGCGCCCGCTCGTCCCGAACAGAAGCTCGCGAAACCGGCAGTTGAATCGTCGAGTTGAGTTCCACATCACCGACCCGGCCCCGCCTGCCACTGCCGATGACATGACGTTCGTCCCGTAGCGCAATACCCGCGCAACGGCGGCACAGTGACATTGCGAGCGAGTCGCGCTAGATCGCTCGCGTGGCCCGCCGCTCGAACGAATCCGATCAACCGTCCAACGCAGCGCCATCCATCCCCGCCGCATCCGTCCCTGCGGGCACCTCCGAATCGGTACCCGCGGCGGAGAACGCCGAGCTCGCTCCCGCGGTTGGCGACAACCTCAAGCGGCTGCGACAGGCTGCCAACCTCTCCCTCGAGAAACTCGCGAACCTGTCGGGCGTAAGCCGCGCGATGTTGAGCCAGGTCGAGCTTGGACAGAGCACGCCGACAATCGGCGTGGTGTGGAAGATCGCGCGGGCTCTCAACGTGCCGTTCTCGGCGTTGATCGCCACGCAGTCCGTTGCGGGAACGCGGGTGCTGCGCGCGAAGAAGGCGAAGCTCCTCACCTCTTCAGACGGCGGTTTCACTTCGCGCGCGTTGTTCCCGTACGAGGAACCGCGCCGCGTCGAGTTTTACGAGCTTCGTCTCGCTGCGAGAGCTGCAGAGCATGCGGATCCACACGCGCCGGGAACGACCGAGAACATCGTCGTGTCGCAGGGAAGCCTCGAGCTTCGCGCGGGCGACGAAACGCATCTGCTGGAAACCGGCGACGCTGTGCTGTTCGAAGCGGACACTCCGCACTCGTACACCAACGCCGGTGACACTCCGTGCGTCGCATACCTCGTAATGACGTACGTCGAACCCGTTCGGTAGCGGCGGGATCATTGGTGCAAGTGCAGTTTTCCCCATGCGAACGGTCGCTACCGAACTTCGGCTGATCGGGATTCGGCGAACGTTCTGCGAGACACGTTCACGCGCCGTAACTGAAGTCCTTACAGATCCAAAGGTCGTCACCGTCTGCAGCGTTTTGATAGCGCTCCTCACGATGCTTCTCGGTGGGGAAACCGAACGCGCACTGCTCCCTGTCTGCATTGAACTGCGCGCAGTGCTCGCAGGTGAACCGAAACGAGAATTTGTTCCAGTCCTCGCGAAACTCCTTGGTCACCGTTAGCTTCACGCCGAGCGTTCGATCTTCTGGACGCGGGCTTGATGCCGCCCGCCCGCAAACTTGGTGTCGCAGAACGCGTGGATGATCTCTTCGGCAACGCCCACACCGACTACGCGCGCACCAAGACACAGAACGTTCGCATCGTTGTGCTCGCGCGTCACTCGGGCCGTGAACGCGTGAGCGCAGAGGGCTGCACGAACGCCCGGATGACGATTGGCCGCCATGCTCATGCCGACGCCGCTGCCGCACACCAACACGCCGAACGCATGCGCGCCTGAAGCAACGCTCGACGCCAACGCGTGAGCGTAGTCTCCGTAGTCGCAGCTCTCGGTCGTGTGCGTTCCGAGGTCATCGACTTCGTAACCGCGCTCCCTAAGCAGACGCACAGCGAGCTGCTTGAGCTCGAGACCTGCATGATCGCACGCAACCGCAACGCGTACCGGCAAAGCATTGGTCACGTGTGTCGTGCGAACGCAACAGTCACGTTCGTCCCACCGAAGCCGAAGGAGTTCGAAAGCGCGACGTCGATCTTTCGCTCACGAGCACCCGTGGAGACGAGGTCGAGACCGGCGCACTGCTCATCTGGATCATCGAGATTGATCGTGGGCGGAACGATGCCCTGCTGAATCGCAAGAACGCTGAAGACTGCTTCGAGACCACCAGCCGCGCCTAGAAGGTGGCCAGTCATGCTCTTGGTGCTGGAGATCCAAAGGCCGTCCGTCGCGCGTGCGCCGAACACTTTGCGGATCGCGATCAGCTCGTTCACGTCACCGACCGGCGTGCTGGTGCCGTGCGCGTTGATGTAGTCGATCCGCGAAATGGGGATTTGGCCGTCTTCTAGCGCTGCGCGCATGGCACGCTGCGCGCCCTCGCCTTCCGGCGCAGGCTGAGTCAGGTGGTGGGCGTCTGCGGATGCTCCGTAGCCGACGACTTCGGCCATGATGTTCGCACCTCGCTTGATCGCGACCTCGCGCTCTTCGAGCACGAGGATGCCTGCGCCTTCCGCGATGATGAACCCGTCGCGTCCCTTGTCGAACGGACGGCACGCGCGCTGCGGCTCGGCGTTGCGCTTGGAAAGCGCGCGCATGGCGGTGAATCCACCGACACCGAGCGGGGTGACGCACGCCTCGGCGCCGCCGACGACCGCGGCGTCCATCGCGCCGTGCTGAATGGATTTGTATGCCTCACCAATGGCATG
>CAZWQH010000212.1:0-8482 GCA_964635815.1 uncultured Sandaracinaceae bacterium | reverse complement strand
ACGATCTTCTGGCTTCGTGCTTTTCCCCAACGCGAGCTGCACGAGCTCCACGTGGGCATTTTGTGGCATGCCCCATCTGCATCCACGTTCCAGATGAGTGACAAGCTTTACCAACTGAGGAATCTGACCGGTTTCGGCGAAGTGCCCGGCAGTTTGACGAAAATCGTTGAACCTCGTCCGCAAACGATCGAGAGCGATCCGAGGCTGGTTACCCATGAGGTCCGATGCAACCTGCTCGGCCAAGGACGCCATCCGCGCGGTGCGGGCCTGTAACGTGTCTGCGAGCCACGCGCGCGTGGCGAGTCGCTCCTGTGCGAACCGGCGAGTCGAATCGAGTAACGTAAAGGAGTTGGGCGAGGGCGAGAAGACCAGGTGGCGGGTTCTCAACTCGGCAACCGCCGCTGCTGCCGAAGGACCGATGACTGCGACGGCGTCTTCGGTTTCGAATGTGCCTTGGTAGACGGAAAGACGCTCGAGGCTGTCGGCTAGTGCACTAGGCAACTGACCAAACGCCCATTCGTGAACTGCGCGCAGCGACCGGTGCCTTCGAGATTGAGTGTCCTCTTGCTCGTCGAGATCCAGATCCAGAAGGTCGCGAAGATTGGACTCCAGTTGTTCCCAAGACTCAGCGGGTCGTGCGGACGCAGCGAGTGCAAGTGGGAGCGGCCACGGGTCCAGCTGACCGACGATCTTCTCGATGCGCGCGCGGTCTCCGCCGCGTAGGAAATTCGCGCCTCGACGAACCGCATACAGGGCGAAGTACTCGACTGCTTCTCTGAGCGAAAGCTGCTTGACGGAAATGACGTGCTCGGACGGAATGTCGAGAGCAGCGGTCGATCCGACGAGAACTCGGACGCCCGCATTCACCAGCTGCGGAACGAGCTCGCGAGCTTCTTCGCGGAACGCTTCGCACGAATCGAGAACGAGCCAACCGGCCCTTGCCTGCATCGCGACCGCAATGCGGTTCACATCGGGTTGCCCGGCCAAACCGAGCTGTGCGGCGATGATGTCGAGAAACGAGAGCGACTTGTGCTCTCCGCTCTCGAGCGGACTGTCGCTGCCGGCCGCCTCATCGAACGAGCACCACACCCATAGCTCGACGGGTCGACTTTCGGTCGCCTTCTGGTGCGCGCGCGCGCGCGCGATCAGTGACGATTTCCCGGCGCCGTGTGGGCCGAGGAGCACCACGAGTCGATGTTCGTCGAGCGCGGCCGCGAGCCGCTTCTCGAGATCCGGACGCTCGAAATGGAAAGCCGCCATGAGTCGCGGCGAGCTTACATCTTTTCGCGCTTATTTCCCGCATACCAGGGAACGCCCGGACACGGCTAGGCAAGGAGCCTTCTTTTGTCAGCAAGGTCGCTTGCCGAGGAAGCTTTTAGCGCGCCCACCGTAGAAGACTCCGGTGCGAAGTTACGTGGTGATCGACTCGATTGGTGATCGCAACGTGCTACTCCGTTCCAGCGAGGTGCGCGTGTCGAGACTCTGCTTGCTTGCGATGTTGGTGACGGTCGGCTGTCGCTCGTCGATCACGAACGGACCGAATGGAAACGGAGGCGGCATGGACGGTGGCGTTGTCACCCCCGGACGCGATTCAGGTCTCGTGTTCATGGCTCCGCGCGACGCGGCTCCCAACCCGGACGCGTTCTTCGCGCTCGATCCGCCGTTTCGCATTTGCGCTCCCGATGGTGGTCTCCCACTTGCGATGATGCCCGTGGTTCCGGGCGGGACTCCCGAGTGTCCCGACGACAAGAATCGCGAAGGCTGCCCGTGCACCACACCCGGGCAGATGGGTGCGTGCTGGCCCGGGCTTCGCGCAGATCGCAACAAGGGCATCTGTCGCGACGGTATGGCGCGATGCGAACCGTTCAACGAATTCTTCGGTGCTTGGGGCGCGTGCAATGGTGCAGTGCTGCCGCGAGAGGGCGCGACGCGCGGAGCGGAGGCCTGCAACTGCTTTTCCATGGGCAGCTGGATTGTCGACAATACGAGTCCATGTTTCTCTGCGGACGATTCGTTTGCCATCTCGACTGTCTTCACGCGCACAGATGCGGGCGTTGCAGCGTCGTGTCCGGCCATTCCTGGGACCGGCCCGACGGGTCCGCCCGCTCAGTCGTTCAGCACGAATCGCCTCCGCGTGGATTGCGCGGGTCAGGTCCGACTTTGCTACACAATCAAAGCCGGTAATGTGATGACGCCGCAGGCAACCGACTGCGTCGTCGCAGAGAGCTGCACCGAAGGTTGGTACGCGCGTCCAGGTGAGATTCAGGAGATGCCCGCTCTTCCAGGTTGGCTTTCGCGTGCGTCGTCGTGCATCGCGCAGTTCAAGGCAACGGGCGGCTACTCTGAGATGTCCGTCGTCGGGCAAAGCATCGAGTGCGATCCCATCAGCGAAGCAGGTCAACGGTACGTATTCGTCCGCACCGGCTTCTGCCCGTTCATCTGCAACACCGAGCCGACGCGTCCGGAATGTCAGCGCTGCGGAACCGGCGGCGGTGGTAACTTCTAAAGCCCGATGCGAATCAACCCAGATTCTCTCGCTCGTCCCAGAGGCTACTCCAACGGCGTCATTCTGAGCGGTACGCGAACATTGTTCGTGGCCGGCCAGATTGGTTGGGACGCATCGTCCAAAATCGTTTCAGACGACTTCGCCGCGCAGTACGAGCAGGCGCTGCGAAACGCGCTCGACGTCGTGCGTGCAGCGGGTGGCGCGCCCTCGAGTGTGGGTCGGATGACGACCTACGTATCCGATCGAGCGAAGTACACGGCGGCGATCAAAGATGTCGGCCGCGCATATCGAACGCTCATGGTCGACGTCGCGGGAGGAGAAGCGCACTACCCAGCGATGTCGCTGTTCGAGGTTGCAGCTTTGCTCGAGCCGGGCGCGTTAGTCGAGGTCGAGCTCACCGCCATTCTGCCGTAGCGAGGAGTCCACAGAGCTCCGAGCTCACAAACACAGCGAGGAGTCTACAGAGCTCCGAGCTCACAAACACAGCGAGGAGTCCACAGAGCTCCGAGCTCAGTACGACTGTGTTGCCGTAGGGCGGGTCTTGAAGTACCTGGAAGCGCATGTCATCCGGCTTTGTCTCGCAAGAGGACCGCGGCGTTCTCACGATCACGCTCAACCGCCCCGAACGAATCAATGCTCTGACGTTCGAATCGTATGGCGCGCTCGTGAGCACCTTTCGTGATTTAGCGAAGGACGCTACCCGCGTGCGCGTGGTTGTTCTCCAAGGCGAAGGCCCCAAGGGATTCTGCTCTGGCGGAGACGTGCGTGACATCATCGCCGAGCTCTTCGCGCGCGACATGTCCGGCTTGCTCGAGTTCACGCGGATGACAGGGGCGCTCATCGAGTCGATTCGCACCTGCAAACCGCCCGTCATCGCAGCACTACACGGCTCGGTCGCGGGGGCAGGTGCTGTCATGGCACTGGCCTGCGATATTCGCATTGCGGCCCCGGACACACGTATCGCTTTTCTCTTTCCCAAAGTCGGCCTTTCGGGTGCGGACATGGGTGCCTCGTATCTGCTTCCGCGCGTGGTTGGACTGGGTCGAGCGTCTGAGATTCTGCTCACGGGTGACTTCGTAGATGCAGCCGAGGCTCATCGAATCGGTCTGGTGAATCGACTTGTTCCGAACGAGAAAATCCGCGACGAAGCACAGAAGTTGGCACGACAGATCGCGGATGGTCCCGCGTTCGCTCACGCGATGACAAAGCGAATGGTCGAGTACGAGAGTCATGTCGATCTCCGAACCGCTATCGAAGCCGAAGCTCAGGCCCAAGCGATCTGCATGCAGCATCCAGATTTCAAAGAGGCGCACGACGCTTGGCGCGAGAAGCGCGCCCCGAGGTTTCGCTGATGGCCGCGTACCCGACAGAACCAGCGTTCCTGCCGAACCAAATCGTTTCAGAAGTCGACGGCGTACTCGAAGCGTTGCCCGGTGACACTGACCAAGGTGACTCCAATGTGCGACTTCGCTCGCTGGTGCATTCCATGGGCAAAGCGAAGCTTCTGGAGTACGCCGCTGCGGATTCCGCGAAGGACGTCTCGTCGCGAGCCGTATGCTACGCGCGTGAGCGCCTTGGACACATTTCTCCGTTGCACGATCTCGCGTTTGCGATGCAGGGCCTGGGCACGTTTCCGATCGTCTTTGGCGCGAGCCTCGCGCTTCGCCAGAAATGGATTCCAGCCGTCATCCGCGGGGAGCTGGTCGCCGCGTTCGCACTGACGGAGGCAGATGCAGGCAGCGACCTCGCCGGAATTTCCACGCGCGCCGAACCGACACCTGATGGTTACGTCCTCAACGGCGAGAAGATCTTCATCTCCAACGCAGGTGTTGCGTCGTTCTATTCCTTGTTTGCAGTAACCGACGGGGCGGCAGGAAAACGTCGACTCAGCGCATTCGTGGTGCCCGGGGATTCGCCGGGTCTGAGTGTGCAGGCGCAACAAGTCCTCGGTGATCATCCGATTGGCAACGTTCGCCTCGAGAACGTCCGGGTACGGGAAACCGATCGGATCGGGGAAGAGGGCGATGGTCTTTCGCTTGCCCTGGCGACGCTCGCCAAGTTTCGTCCTACGGTGGGAGCCGCGGCGCTCGGTATGGCGCAGCGTGCGTTCGACGAAGCCGTGGTGCATGTGAAATCCAGGCATCAGTTCGGGGTGCCGCTCTCGGACCAGCAATTGGTTCGGGCGATGATTGCGGAGATGGCCTGCGATCTAGAAAGCGCACGTTTGCTGGTCTATCGCGCAGCAGCCGTTGCAGATGCCGGAGGGTCTCGCTCCGAGATCGCTCGCACCGCAAGCATGGGCAAGCTCATCGCGACGGAGCACGCACAGCGAGTGATCGACAACGCAGTACAGCTTCTTGGCGGGCGCGGCGTGCTTCGCGATGGAATCTGCGGGCGCCTCTACGAAGAGATACGAGCGCTGCGGATCTACGAAGGTACGACCCAGATCCAAAAGCTATTGATCGCGCGGGACTTCCTTGGCTAAATCGCGGAGCCGATGAACGACTGGATCACTTCGCTTCGTCCCGAGTGCGGCCCGTTCGTCGACCCGGCTCGCGCATTCGTCGATCGGTGGATCGGGGATTGTCCTGACGGTGCTGACGGTGTGCGACGACTCAGCGAAGTCGTACGCCGCTACCTTTCGGACGAAACGAACGAGAACGACGACGCGCGGTTCGTCGACGAAGCCGGCGCGTTCCTCGCTCTGCTCCTGGTGCGGCACGTGGGCTCCGGCGCGCATGTTCGAGAAGGCGACAAGCACTGGATCCGTTTGGGTGCGCGAGGTGTGTTCGACCCATTCGGCGCAATGAGCGCGGTTCTCGACTCACCTGCCCCGTTGAAGGTTCTCCGCGACGCGATTGCACACGCAGAAGCGGAGGCACGTGACGCAGGACCGACCTCGCGTGTCATGCTCGCAATCGAGCGCGAAGTTGAACGCGAACGCTCGGATCTGCGCGTTTCGGCGCGCGGAGCTCAGTCTGTCGTCTTCGAGTCGCACGCCACATACGGCGACGACCGCGGCACGCTCGAAGTCGATCTGCGTCAGGCCATCGAGCGCACGTCTCAGCTTGATCTGGGTGAAGTCGAGCGAGAGGCTCGGTCGCTCGTCTCGCTTTTCCCAGGCGCCGCGATTCCCGATTCTGAGGAGACGAACGCGTTCGCACGCATGCGATCCACGATTTTTCCTCGCATAGTCGCGGGTGATTTCGAGTCCAAGCTTCCAGACGGTACTCCGCGAATTCTCAGCATCCGCTCGCGTCGACTCGCGTTCTTTGGGGACCTTCGTGTCACGTTCCAGGCGCGCACCGAGTCACGCGCGAGATACCTGTCCGAACGCGAGCTCACGCACGCGCTCGAGGGAGCGTCGATCTCAGAAGTCGTGGACGCGGCGCTCGACAATCTTGCAAAGACGCGCGCGAATGCCCGCCTGGAGTCGTTCGGAGAACACCAAGTTCTGATTTTTCGATCTGCCGACAGTTTGGATGCCGCACGCGTGCTACTTCCAGGTTTGCCTGAGGTCGCTCGCGAAGTTTTCGCGGGACCATGGCTGGTTGCGCTTCCTCATCGCGACATTCTCGCGGTGGCGCCTTATCACCCCGAGCTTGTGCTGCCTTTCGAAGCCTACGCCCAGGATCTGTTCGAGCGAGCGCCACACGGGATCTCCCCCCACATCGTGCTCATGGATGACCTCGGCGAGCTGCGAGCTCTGGATCGAGCAGTCGACTACCGATAGAGAGTGCAAGACGACGTACACGTTTCTTTGACAGTGATCGACGCGAGCTCTGCAGGCGCGGGAACTTTCAGTCGATCGGCGATCCACTTTGCGATGTTCTCGCTCGTCGGATTCTCGAGCCCGGGTACTTCGTTGAGCAGGTGATGGTCGAGCGTGTTTCCGAGTGGCTCCCACGCGGCGCGCAGATCGGCGAAGTCGACGAGCCATCCCATCTTGTCGTCGAGGGGACCTCTGACTCGCACGACCACGCGAAAGCTATGGCCATGAATGCGATGGCACTTGTGACCGGCAGGAACGTTCGGCAGGCGGTGCGCGCTCTCGAATCCGAATTCCTTTTCAATCTCCATCCGCTCGGGGTTGGTGTGCATGGCGCGCATATATAACGTGTGCTGGCCCAGGCGCAGGTCGGGCGCGGCGTCTTTCTTCCATTGTTTTATGAAACTGACCTGCTTGTTTGAACAGTGGGCGCAACATCTGTACAGTTGCGCCGATATGACGACGCAGACGACTCCGTTCGAGAGACAGCGAGCGCCTTGGGCACGAACGACCGGCCTCACGGCGGTGCTCGATCAGCTGCGCCAGGACCCTCAAGTCTCGTCGCTGCGCACTTCTCCTGCGCGTGCGCCGCAACACGTCTCGATCCCCGAGGCGCTGCATCCCAACGTCGCGCGCGCGCTTCGGGAGCGCGGGATCGATGAGCTCTACACGCATCAGGCGGATGCGTTCGAGCACGCCTTGCAGGGACGCGATGTCGTCATCGCCACTCCGACGTCGTCGGGCAAGAGTCTTTGTTACAACCTCCCGGTTCTAGATGCGTTCGCGCGCGATCCCGAGGCACGTGCACTGTACTTGTTTCCGACCAAGGCGCTGTCGCGCGATCAAGAGAGCGCCTTTCGCAGCTTGATGACGGGTGCCGGCATCGAATCGGGCGCGATCACGTACGACGGCGACACTCCAGGTGATGCACGACGAGCCGCGCGCGAGCGAAGTGGCGTCATTCTCACGAACCCAGACATGTTGCACTCTGGGATTCTTCCTCATCACGCCTCCTGGTCGCGCATGTTCGCTAACTTGAAGTTTGTGGTGATCGACGAGCTGCATTCCTATCGCGGAGTGTTCGGTTCGCATCTGGCGAACGTCGTTCGCCGCCTCCGCCGAGTAGCGCAGTTCCACGGTTCCAATCCCACGTTCCTTCTCGCGTCCGCAACGATTGGAAACCCGAGCGAGCATGCATCGAATCTCATCGGCAGAGACGTAGAGCTCGTGAGGGAGAGCGGCGCGCCAGCAGGCACGCGTCACTACGCGGTCTACAACCCGCCGGTCTTGAATCCCGAGCTGGGCATTCGTGCGAGCTACTTGAAGACGACGGTTCGCTTGGTACGGGATCTTCTCGAAGCGAAGGTC
This sequence comes from uncultured Sandaracinaceae bacterium, assembly GCA_964635815.1. Lineage (GTDB taxonomy): Bacteria > Myxococcota_A > Polyangia > Polyangiales > JADJQN01 > CAZWQH01. Next base: position 839 of record CAZWQH010000212.1, on the reverse strand, counting down.
ACCACATTGGTGTTCGGGCAGTCACGGAACTCTGTGGAAGTCATGTTCAAGTATCTGCGTGATGCGCTCGTCGGAGCCGGAATGGATCCGCAGATCGTGCACGCGTACCGAGGTGGGTATCTGCCGGACACGCGCAGACGAATCGAGCAGCAACTTCGCGACGGTGAGCTTCAATGCGTTGTTGCCACGAATGCTTTGGAGCTCGGGATCGACGTGGGAAGCCTCGACGCGGTCGTTTGTGCCGGCTATCCGGGTTCAGCGGCTGCGTTGATGCAACGCTACGGACGAGCGGGTCGGCGCCAGAACGAAAGCTTGGCGTTGCTCGTCGCATCGAGCGCGCCGCTCGATCAATACGTCGCGCTCGATGGCAAAGGGGTTCTCGATGCTCCGATCGAAGAAGCGCGAATCGATCCCGACAATACGGAAATCCTAGTGCAGCACATGAAGTGTGCAAGCTTCGAGATCCCGTTTGCGGAGGGTGAATCGTTCGGCACCTGCCCAGCGGGCATGACCGACGAGGTCCTCGGATTCTTGACCACGAATCGTGTGCTTCACGAGACGACCGGACGGGACGGGCGACGTCGCTGGCACTGGGCAAACGATGCGTATCCCGCGAACCACGTTTCCCTTCGATCCGTCGGGTGGGACAACTACGTCATCATCGACCTCGACGACAATCGAACGATGGGTGAGATGGATTGGCGCGGCACGCACACCATGCTGCACGAGCAAGCGATCTATCAGCACGAAGGCGAGCAGTATCAGGTCGAGAAGCTCGACTACGAGAACCACAAGGCGTTCGTCCGCAAGGTAGAACCTGACTACTACACGGACGCGAT
>CAZWQH010000211.1:8380-8488 GCA_964635815.1 uncultured Sandaracinaceae bacterium | reverse complement strand
GCCCATCGGATCCGTCGCGACCTCGGCTGTGCCCGTTCGGGTCCAGACATGCTCGATCTCGTTCGGGTAGCGCTCCAGCAGAAGCCGCTCGATCTGTGTTCCGTAGCG
>CAZWQH010000211.1:0-8370 GCA_964635815.1 uncultured Sandaracinaceae bacterium | reverse complement strand
CGAGAGAGACCCCGGCGATGCGCACCGTGTTGATGACGATCGCCTGCTCGCGAAGTCGCGGAACAAACTCCGAACCGAGACGCGTCGCGAGGAACGCCGCGTTCAGCACGACGAGCGCCGCGATCGCCAGCACCATCTTTCGATGGTCGAGGGCCCAGCCGAGCAGACGGCGATAGCGAGTCTTGAGCCACTGAACGGCGCGGTTGTCTCCGTGGACTCTGCCCTTCTTGAGGGCATAGCTGGCGAGAACCGGCATCAGCGTCATCGACAGAAGCATCGAGCCCGCGAGAGCGAAGATGACCGTCAAGGCCATCGGACGAAAGAGCTTCCCCTCGACACCTTCGAGCGCCAGGATTGGCAGGTACACGATGGCGATGATCAGCTCGCCAAAGAGCGTCGGCTTGCGCACTTCGACGGCGGCATCGCGGACAATCTCGCGCACGCTGCGGCCTGACGTGTCCTCGCTCAGCCGCCGCGTCGCGTTCTCCACCATGATGAGGGAGCTGTCGACGACGAGGCCGAAGTCGATGGCGCCAAGGCTCATGAGGCTGCCAGCAATGCCGAAGCGCAGCATGCCGTTGAACGCGAAGAGCATCGACAGCGGAATGGCGAGCGCGACGATGAGCCCAGCCCGAAGATTGCCCAGGAAAACGAACAACACCGCAATGACGAGGAGCGCTCCTTCGAGCAGGTTGTTGCGCACGGTCTCCAGAACCTGGGTGACGAGATCCGTCCGGCTGTAGACCTCGGTCAGCTCGGCTCCCTCCGGGAGGCTTCGTCGCGCCGCCTCCAGGCGAGTCTCGAGCTGATGGGTGAGCTCGCGGCTGTTCTCACCCATCAACATGAAGCCGAGACCGAGCACGGCCTCGCCTTGGCCCTGGTAGGTCACGGCGCCGCGCCGGAGTTCATGTCCTTCGCGGACCTCGGCGACGTCGCTGAGATGGATGGGTGTGCCGTCAACGGTAGCGAGGACCATCGCTTCGAGATCGGAAGCGCTCGAGACGAGCCCCTGGCCCTGGATGAGCTGGGCTTCGCCAGCCTGGTCCAGAAGACCGCCTCCGGCGTTGCGGTTCCCGTGACGCACCACCTGCGCCACATCATCCAAGGTGAGCTCGTGCTTGATGAGCTGCTGCGGGTCGACGATGACGTGATACTGCTTTTCGTAGCCGCCCCACGTGTTGATCTCGGCGACGCCGGGAACCTGAACCATCTGCGGGCGGATGACCCAATGATGCAGCGTGCGCAGCTCTTGCGCTGAGAGCGTGTCGCTGTGCAGCACGTACTGGAACACCTCGCCGAGCCCGGTGGCGACCGGGCCGAGCGCTGGTCTTCCGACCCCTTCGGGAAGCTCGGCGGCCGCGAGCCGCTCGCTCACCACTTGCCGAGCCAGGTAGATGTTCGTGTCGTCGTCGAAGATCGCGGTGACCTGCGAGAAGCCGAACTTCGAGATCGAACGCACTTCGGTGAGCCCAGGCAATCCGGAGATGGCCTGCTCCACGGGGAACGTGATCTGCCGCTCCACCTCGAGCGGCGACAGGGCCGGCGCCGTCGTGTTGACCTGCACCTGCACCGGGGTGGTGTCGGGGAAGGCGTCGAACGGGAGCCGCGTGAGGCTCAGAACGCCGACGAGCGAGAGCACCGCGGTCGCCAGCAGAACGACGGGGCGATATCGCAGACAGAGATCGATGAGGCGCGTCAGCATCAATCGCCTCCCGGCCCTTCGACCTCGCAGCAGCCCGCGCCGATGCTGCCCGGCATGATCTCCGTCCTCAGCAGCACGGCGCCGGTCGTCACCACTGCATCACCCGCTTGGACACGGCCCTCGACCTGAACACGCTCGCCGTCTCCGTGTCGCTGGACGACACGGGGTTCGTAGACGCCTTGAGTCGTGCGGACGAAGACCACCTCGCGCGTCCCGACGCGCTGCACGGCGCCTCGGGGGACCGTCACGGCGGTGCGCGGAGCGCCTGTCTCGATGCGCGCGCGCGCGAATTGATTGGCGCGCAACCGACCGCTGGCGTTCGGGACCTCGGCCCGTGCGGCCACGGTACGGGTTCGCGGGTCTACTTCGGCTGCGATCCAGGTCAGCTCGCCTTCGAGAGGAAGCTCGTCGCTTCCCTCGATTCGGACGACGACCCGTTGATGGAGCGCGACTCGCGAGGCGTATGATTCGGGAACGTCGCAGAGCGCCCACATCACAGACGTGTCGGCGATGGTCGCGAGCGACTCGCTATCGGTCGCGAGCAGACCTATCACGGCGGGTCTTCGGACCACGGTGCCGGCGATGGGCGCAGACAGCGTGTAGCGCCCCGACGGCGTCGACTGAGCTGCGCCCGCCATGCGCAAGGTGGCTTCGGCCGTACGCGCCTCGGCCTGCGCGGTCGCGAGCTCTTGTTCCGCGACCTCCACCTGCCTCGCCGAGGCGATGTCGCTCGCCCTCAGCTCTCGCTGGCGTGCGAGGTTGGCCTGCGCGGTGCGCACTCGCTCTCGCGCCGTCTGCAGGGCGCCCTGAATCTCCCCGACGCGGGTGCTCTCCAATTCGAACAGGGGCGCTCCTCTCGCGACCTGCCCCCCCAGCTCGGCGCGAACGCGGCGGACGATCCCGGGCACGATGGCGCGGATGTCAGCCACTTTGTCCGCGTCGAACGCGATGCGCGCGGTGCACTCCACCGCTTGCGATGCGTGTGAACGCTCGGCGGCTACCGTCTGGATGCCCGCCGACCGCTCGATGTCGGGCGAGCGAAAGCGCACGACTCGAGCCTCGATGGCCGCTTGCTCCGCGCCGGCTGGGGGCTCCTGCGGATTGCAGACTGGGCACACCGACTCCGGGAAGCCGTGCTCGTTGCAGAAATCACCCGCCGCGCGAAACGCGGCGACGAGCGACGGGTTGCACTTGGTGCACTGCGACTCGGGAAGCGCGTGCTCCACGCACCAATTTGCTGCCGTCGCGCTCGCCCCGCCGGGTGGCGGCTGCGGATTGCAGACTGGGCACACCGACTCCGGGAAGCCGTGCTCCTGACACCAGTCGCCGGCGGCTTGAAACTGCGGGATCAGCTCGGGGTTGCACTTGGTGCACCTGGACTCGGGCAAGCCGTGTCCGGCGCACCAATCTGCGACAGCGGCGGGCGCTGCGCCCACGTCCGGGATCGGCGCCCCGGGGTTGCAGATCGGGCAGAACGACTCGGGGAAGCCGTGCTCCGCGCACCAGTCGCCGCGGGCCTGATACACGGCGGCGAGAGCCGGAGTGCACTTGGGGCAAAGTGCTTGCGGAAGGCCGTGTTCACAACGTCCTGCCGTTTGCGCCGCTGAAGAGCTCGCAGCCTGCGCGGGAACTTCGCGGCTCTCGCTTCGGTCCTTGCAGGCCGGCAGAGCCAGCGCCACGAGCAGACATGCAATGATCGTCCGCCAGGCGTTCATCTCGTTTCTCCGGCTCGAGGTGGACGTTCAATCTGAAGACCAGGGTTGCAGATCCGACACTGCGACTCGGGGAGACCGTGCTCTTCGCACCAGTCACCTGTCGCTTTGAAGGCGGCGGTGAGCGACGGATTGCAGCGGGTGCACAGCGACTCTGGCACCTGGTGCTCGCCACACCAATCTTCGTGCGATCCGGGTTGCACGCCGTCGCGTGCGTGAGCGGGACTTTCGGTGGATGCCGTCGCCGCCGCGGTGGCGGCCGCAGGTCGCTCTGCCCGTGGAATCGAGTCCGCCTTCTTGTCGCAGGCGGCGGCAACGACGGCAATGAAGGTCGCGAGTGCGAGAGCGGAGACAGATGCATGGCGCATGGTGAGCTTCCTTTCACGGCGGTGTGCCGACCGTGGGGATGTTGATGTTGTTGGACGCATCATCGGAGAGCTCCTGTGCTCGCCGCCAACTCGGCTCGAGCGTTTGCCGCGCCGAGAAGGAGGTCGACGTAGTCCAGCTTCGCTTGCACGAGCTCGCGGCAAACCGCGAGCAGCTCAGCGAGCGGGATTGCGCCGGCCTCGTAGGTCGCGGTCGCGAGTCGCTCGGAGCGTTCGAGCATTGCGAGTCCCTCTTGCTCGAAGCGGCGCGCGGCCGTGGTCAACCGCTCAGTCGTCATCTGCGCCGTACTGGCCTCGACGCCGGCCGTGCTTCGCGTCGCATCGAGCTCGACGCGAAGCCGCTCTCGCCGCGCCTGCGCGACCGCGGTGGTGCCCTGGCCGTGGTCGAACACCGGCAGCGCGATAGTGAGGGTTCCCTGGACAATGTCGTCGAACTCCTCACGGGCGTAGCCTGCGCCCAGAGCGAGGTCGGGAACTCGACCGGCGCGCCCCAGGTCGGCTTCCGCCTCGGCTTGCCGAATGTCGGATCGGAGTGCCCTCATGTCGGGCCGGTCGCTCACGTCGGCCCCCGCCATGTCGGGGATGCCGAGCTGACGAAGGTCACCGAGACACGCGAGTTCGGTATGAGCTTCGAGCCCAAGCAGCGCCTTCAGGCGACCTTCTGCTTGGGTGAGAGAAGCGCGTGCGCGATCGAGGTCGGTCCGCGCGCGCGCTACGGCGAGCTCCGAGACAGACTGCTCCAGCCCACCGACCTCGCCCACCTCATGGCGCCGCGAAGCAACGCGAGCGACGGCCTCCGCGATGCGAAGGTTCTCTTCGGCGAGCGCAATTCGCCTCTCCCAGTACAGCGCCGAGATGAAGGCGAAGCTCACATCTCGAAGCAGCAGGCGCCGAGCGTCCTCGCTTCTCGCCATGCCGGCGTCCGCGCCCGCACGTGCAGCCGCGAGTCGCTCGCCGCGCTGGCCTCCGACTTCGAGCCACTGCTGCGCTGACACGGACCAGTCGACGGCCGCCCCATCGCTTGGGCCCTCGGAGCGAAAGCGAGGGCCCGCCGCTCCAGACAACTGTGGATTGAAGCGCCAGACCGATGCCGCATCGATGTGACTCTCCGCCTCACGAGCGCGGGCCCGGGCCGCCGCCATCGTCGGCGATTGTTCACGGGCGAGCGCCAGCGCTCTCTCATAGGTGATCTCAACGATCGGTTGGGCCTGCTCCTGCGCGCGCGCGGACTGCGTCCACAGCGAAGCGCCGAGCAGAAGGCCGATCAGCCTTCTTCGGAACATCGCAATTCTCCCTTGTAAGGAGAGACCGCGTCCCCCATCTGGAGGGCGCGAGCTCGCCGACCTAAACCAGTGCGTTCGTGTGGTTCAGATCAGGGAGCGCGGAGGTCGAAAGATACTGGTACTCGCGCCCGAGGCCGGCGCGTCGACGGGCGCGAGCGTGCGCGCAGGCGCAGAGGACACCGCGCTCGATGTGACCGAGAGAGGAAGAACGGCCATCGCGACGCCCACACAACAACCGCAGTTGGGGCAGTTGTCGGGACAATCGTCCTGGCAAGGGTCGCTGCCTTGATGCTCGGCGTCTGCGTCGCCGTCGTCATCGCAGGGGGCTGCGGCAGCGTGTTCCTCGTGAGGATCGCGGACCTCGTCGTCGCAGGGGCAGCAAACACCACAGGTTCTCGAAGTTGACGCGAACCCGACCGAGCCACCGAGCCCCGCGGGCCCAAGGAACACGCACACCACCAGCAGCCACAAGGCCACCATTCGTAAGACGCTGGCGATGTCGCGGGCTCGGAGCATCAGCGGGTCGTCGTCCTACAAGGCCATGAGCCGGCGCGACTCGGGTGGCAGCGCCGGCTTGGGTTGAAGTCATCGCTTGTTGCCGCTATCATCGTTCAATGACGATTGATAGCACCTGCGGGCCGTGCGCGTCAAGCAGCCCTGCGACTGCGCTCGACACCGCGGCGGCGCTGTTCCGAAGCCTCTCTGATGTCGCGCGGCTGGCGATCGTGCGCCGACTCGCCCAGGGGGAGGCTCGGGTGGCCGATCTCGTGGACGAACTTGGCCTCGCACAGTCGACGGTATCGGCCCACGTCGCCTGTTTGAGGGACTGCCAACTGGTCACCGGCCGTCCCGAAGGGCGCCAGGTGTTCTATTCGCTGGCCCGTCCCGAGCTGTTGAAGGTGCTAGCGGCCGCGGAGGTACTCCTCGCGGCAACCGGGAGCGCGGTCGCTCTGTGCCCAAACTACGGAACCGACAGCGGATGCTCGGAGGGGGAACCGTGAGCGACGCCTGTTGCGGTCATGAGGATTCCGGAGGCAGGCATCTGCCCGAGACGGAGCGGCTGTGGCACGTCTCGGAGCTGCGGGCGGCTGCCATCGCCGGTGCTCTGCTCGCGGGTGCATTCGTCTCGGGATGGGCGGATGCCCCACGCTCAGTGGCGCTTGTGCTTCAGGCCTTGGCTCTGGTCATCGGAGCTTCGACCTTCGTGCCGTCGACGCTGAAGCGTCTGGTCAAAGGCAGGATTGGCGTTGGCACCTTGATGACGATCGCGGCGGTCGGCGCGGTTCTCCTTGGAGAGCTCGGCGAAGCCGCGATGCTGGCGTTCCTGTTCTCCATCAGTGAAGGGCTCGAGGAGTACTCGTTGGCGCGCGCCCGCCGAGGGCTGCGCGCACTACTCTCCCTGGTTCCGGCGCAAGCCGTTGTCCTGCGCGACGGAGTCGAGAGGATCGTGTCTCCTGCGGATCTGCGCTTGGGCGACCGGATGATCGTCAAGCCGGGTGAGCGTGTCGCGACCGACGGCATCATTCGCAGAGGTCGCAGCGCACTGGACGTATCGGCGATCACCGGAGAGTCGGTGCCCATCGAAGCCGGGATCGACGACAAGGTGTTCGCCGGATCCATCAACGGCGCTGGTGCGCTCGAAGTCGAGGTCACGACGACCGCCGAGGACAACTCCCTCGCGCGGATCGTGCGCATCGTCGAGGCCGAACAATCCCGCAAAGGAGCGAGCCAGAGACTCGCCGACCGGATCGCGAAGCCGTTGGTCCCCGGCATCATGATCGCATCCACGGCCATCGCCACGGTGGGCAGTGTCTTCGGCGAGCCCACGGTTTGGATTCACCGAGCCTTGGTGGTGTTGGTCGCGGCTTCTCCGTGCGCGCTGGCCATCGCCGTTCCTGTGACTGTCGTGGCGGCGGTCGGCGCGGCAAGCAGGTTCGGTGTGCTGGTCAAGGGAGGCGCCGCCCTCGAAGCGCTCGGTCGCGTGCGAGGCGTTTGCCTCGACAAGACCGGCACGCTCACCCGCAATCGGCCGGTCGTCGTGGAGGTCGTCACCGCGAACGGTGCTCCTCGCGAGCATGTACTGGCGGTTGCTGCGGCGCTCGAAGCGCGCAGTGAGCACCCGCTCGCGAGGGCGATCCTTGCCGAGGCGGAAGCGCTGGGGCCGAAGGCGGCGGTCGACGTCGAGGCTGTACCCGGCGCCGGACTCAGCGGTCGGCTCGATGGGCGGCTCGTCCGACTGGGCCGTCCTGGCTGGCTCGAACCGGGACCGTTGAACGCCGAGCTCCAGAGAATGCAGCAGGCGGGGGCCAGCGTCGTCCTCGTTGAAGACGATGGGACTCTCATCGGCGCGATCGCCGTTCGTGACGAGCTGCGGCCAGAAGCCCGGGAGGTCGTTTCCTGGCTGCGCCGCCGCGGCTACCACGTCGCGATGCTGACCGGCGACAACCTCGCCACGGCTACGGCGCTGGCGACGGAAGCCGGGATCGAAGTGGTGCACGCCGATCTACGCCCAGAGGACAAGGTCCGCCTCGTACGTCAGCTCGGTCGCGAGCGCTCGACTGCGATGGTCGGCGACGGGGTCAACGACGCTCCCGCGCTCGCTGGAGCGGACGTCGGCATTGCCATGGGAGCCATGGGGACCGACGTCGCGATCGAGACAGCGGATGTGGCCTTGATGGGTGACGATCTGCGGCACCTCCCCCAGGTGCTTCATCACGCACGGCAGGTCCGGGGGATCATGCTGCAGAACATCGGGCTGTCTCTGACGATCATCATCGTCCTGATGCCGTTGGCTCTGCTCGGTGTCCTCGGCTTGGCGGCGGTCGTGCTCGTCCATGAGCTCGCCGAGGTTGTCGTCATCGCCAACGGTGTGCGAGCCGGCCGAACTCGGCCGCAGCTCACTATTGCCGCCCTGCCCGGATGAAGCGCATTTCTATGCCCTCCGCGGCACGAACCGCACCTCCCGCGGGATCGAGTTCGTGGAGGCGAGATGCCTGGCGTTCGTGGCGTGGGATGCCATCCGACGCGCTTCGACTTGACGTGGTCGATCCGCTCTCGACAAGTGTCAGGCTCCCAACTACTATAGCGGTTAGTAGATGACAAGCCACCGGAGGAGCCAGCCGTGACGTTCCGCCTTCGCTCAGGGAAGAAGGGCCTCGAGATCCGTCTTCACGACCTCGAGGCGACCATCATGGACGTGGTTTGGGGCAAACACCTCTCGTCCTTCGCGGTCGGCGACGTGCTTGCCATCCTCGAGAAGCAGCGGGACATCGCCTACACGACGGTGA
>CAZWQH010000210.1:0-8502 GCA_964635815.1 uncultured Sandaracinaceae bacterium | reverse complement strand
GGTGGACGCGATGATTGGTAGCCTCGAGCGCACCCGTCGAGTCACCGAGCAACGGGTACCAAGGCGCAAGCAGCGATTGAATTCCGGCGACAGAACCGACCCGACCAAAGCGACCCACCAGATCGAAAGCAAAGGAGAGCGTGATGGCGTGCTCTCCCGGTGGGCAACGAACGCTGCGCCTTTCACCGAACACGGGCGAGACTTCAGGCGCGCCTATCGAACATGCTGCTGTGTCCGTCGATTGCATCGAAACGGAGGCACGGGTGGCTTCGCCAGGAAATATCCAGCGCGCACGAAGCTCGTCCACCACGATCGGCAATGCAAGGCGCGCGGGGTAGAACCAAATCGTTCCTTCACACTCGCGCGCCACGTCCGCATTCGCGACTTCGATGGTCACGCTTCCAGACACGTGGCTCTGAGACACGATCGCGTCAACCGTGTAGTCCGAGGCGCGCAGCGCACACTGAGCCGTGCGCTCATTCGGATCTTGTTCGACATCTTGAGCGCGCACGCTGTACGCAACCGCGCACGTCAACGTGAGAAGGATGTGCGCGACGCAGAAGCAACCACGAATCGCTGTGCTCCGCCTTGGCGTCACGGGAAGCGGATGATACCTTGAACTATCAAAAAGAAATGGAACACGGGTCTTCCATCGCCATCGCAGGGCTGGTCGACTGGTTTGGAATATCGGTCGCATTCGCCTGTTTCGGTTTTGCGTTGGGCGCAATCTTTTTCACACGGTTCCTGGCAACACGACACGCAGAGTCTCGAGCGGCTTCAGTACGCGCAGGGTTACACGCACTCGCAGCCACCTCCGCGGTCGCTGGACCCGAGAGTCTCGCTGGACAGGACGGGGTCATTGCTCCGCACGATGAGGGTGCTTCGGCACCAGAAAGCAAAAGCTGAGAGGTACGCATGGGACGCCTGATTGCTTGCATGACGAATCGCGCTGACCGTCTCCACGACGCGTTCGTACACGAGCGCGAGAGCGGAGCAACATCTCCACGTGATGACGTTGATGGAGTCGGCATCGGCTTCTTTCAGGGCGGTGAGGTGCTCCAAAAAAAACGCCCCGTCACACGCGGAACGTCCGTCGACTTGGTCGAGCTCACGGACGGAGTCACCTCGTCATGCGTCGTTGCACACATGCGACGCGCAACAGTCGGGGACTTCCGCGCCGAGAACACGCATCCGTTCCGCATGCGGCAATGGCTATTCGCCCACACAGGAACCGTGGATCGCTTCGACGCAATGCGCCGACGTCTCCAAGACTCCCTGCCGGACTTTCTCGCCCGGAATCTGGCGGGCGACACGGACAGCGAGCGCGTCTTCCACACGCTTCTAAGCTTCCTCCACGATTCGGGGGAGCTCGACAATCCGGACGTCGACGACCGCGCGGTCATTTCCGCGTTGCGGTCGACGGTCGCACTGTTCGACGGCCTCGCATCTGAGGTCGGTGCGCGACCGGCGCAGCTCAACATGGTGCTGACCAACGGGCGGAAGATCTACGCGTATCGTAGAGGGCTCGAGCTCGTGTACGTCGAGCGACGAGGGCTTCACGCGGATGAATCCTCCATGGACCTGCGAAAAGCCGAGCGTCACACCGCGGCGGCGAACGTTCGCTATGTGTTCGTTGCAAGCGACGTGCAGCAGATCCCGGAAAGCTATTTACCGGTGCCTGAAGCCGGGACGCTCGTGATTGATCGTGATCTCAATACGCGGATCGTGACCTAACTACGCGTCGCCCGCGCTGATGTGTCGACGCGTGTCACGCGTCGCCCGCGCTGATGCGTCGACGCGGGTCACGCGTCGCCCGCGCTGATGTGTCGACGCGTGTCACGCGTCGCCGATGGCCCGCACGTTCGACTTGTGCGCGAAGACGCCGCGCGTCTTGGCGACCGACAGCACTCTCAGCGCTTCGCGATAGCCGCGCTGAAGCAAGCTCCGAGCATCGCCGCGATTGATGAACGAGTAGCTCCCGAGGTCCGCCGACACGTTCAGAATCGTTACGTGGGGATAGAGGCGATGAAGCAGATCGATGCCGCGCTTTTCCTTCTCGGAAAGGATGACGTTCAGCGTCTGCCGAAACATGTGGGCGATGCCGCGCTGTGCCAGAGACCGTTCGGTGGGCTGCGTCACGTGGGGGCGATATACGTTCGAGATTACGATTACGTCCGCACCCGCCTCGATGGCGAGATCCATGCTCAATGTGCGGACTACTTCTCCATCCACGAAATAGCGACCGCCAATACGGTACGGCCGATAGAGCATCGGCACGCACGAAGAAGCGGCCACCGCTTGGCTAATCGGTGTCGCATCGTCGTACCCGCGTCCGAACACGACCCGTCCGCGACCATCCACATCGGTAGCCGTGACGATGAGGGGGCGGGACAGCTTTCGAAAATCGTTGACCGGCAGCTCATCGCGGAGAAATCGCTCGAACCGGTCGATCGAGAGGAGACCGCTCGTCAAATATCCGGGCGATAGCCACTGATCGAGCGTGGGCGCGCCCACGAAGTACCTGCCCTTCAGCGCTCGACTGGGCTCGTGACGTTTCCAAAACGGACGAAACCAGTCGACCATCTGATCGGCGGTCAAGCCTTGCGCGTAGAACGCAGAGGCAATCGCACCTGCCGAAGCACCGACGAATAGATCGGGCCGCAGATCCAGCTCCTCCATCGCTCGAAGAGCGCCGAGGTGCGCGATCCCTTTGGTCGCTCCGCCGGAAGCCACGAATGCGACGCGTGGTTTTGACATGCAACGTCAAGCAAGACACGGAAGCGAGTGAGGGGTCAAGTTGTTGAGCCAACGTCGCCCGCAGATGTGGGATGCTGTGCGCGCCCGCATTCGCATGGATAGCGCCTCGACATCGAACGTTGATCCTGCTTCCGAACGCACGGTGGCAGCGGTGGTCGCGGCGCTCATGACGAGCGCGTTGGCGGTCCTTCCATATCTTCAAACGGTGTCTCACGAGTTTGCTGCGCTCGACGACCGGTGGCTGATCGTTGACAACAAGACCCTCCACTCGCTCACGTGGAGCTCGTTCTTTTCGATCCTGACGGACTTGTCATTCGGGACACGCCTATCGCTGGGTGCGGAATACCTTCCCGTCCGGGACCTGAGCGTCGCCCTAGACCTCGCAATCTTTGGTGTCCACGCGCCCCCCATTCTCATCCACAACGCGATCCTGTATGGCCTGGCCTGCGGCATGTGGGCGCTGGTGTTGCGCCGCTGGATCACAGACACGCGCATCGCACTTTTGGCGGCAATCGTTTTTGCGGTGCACCCGATTCATGTCGAATCCGTGGCGTGGTGCGCAAGCCGCAAGGACGCCCTGTCTCTGTTCTGGGGGATGGTCTCGCTGTATGCGTTCGAGCGAGTGTTCGAGACGCCAGATGGTAGACGCACCGCAAGATTGGCCTGGCTGTGCGCGAGCACGGGCGCGCTACTCCTCGCCTCGCTCAGCAAATACGCGGCCGTCGTGATCGGCGGAATCGTTTTCCTCCGCACCCTTCTCCTCCACGTACCGAGCGCTCCGACCGACCTGCGATCCCGGATCGTGTTCGCCGTTCGTTACACGTCACCGCACCTCTTGGTTGCCGCGAGCGTCAGCGCCCTCGCCGTCCACATCGGTCGCCGCGTGCATATGTTCGCAGCTCCAATCGCGGACGACTCATCGACGGTGCTTGCGACCGCCGTCCACACAGGATTCCGGTACGTAGGGAACCTACTCGTGCCTGCAACGCTTTCACCGGCGTATCCCCTCAAACCGGTTGCGGCAGAGTCCACCGACGGATTGCTCGCGCTCGGCGGCGGCGCCGTGATCCTCGGTGGCGCCGTCGTTGTGTTGCTGGCGCGTCGTGCTGCCGCTCGCGGGCTGTATCTCGCCGCGTTTGGAGTCGTCGTGTTCGTGGTCGGCTGGATACCGGTGAGCCAGCTGATTCCGCTCCAAAACAAGATCGCAGATCGATACGTGTTGCTTCCGTCGCTCGCGGTCTCTCTCGTGATCGCCAGCGCACTTCAGCTTGCGAGCTCCCCACGTGCGAAACGCATGGGATGGATCGCTGTCTCCGCGCTGTCGGTCATCCTTTTTGGCGCATCGTGGATACAGGTAAGTCACTGGAAGACCCCCATCTCTTTGTGGGCGTACGCGACAACGGCGCAGCCGAGCTCGGCGAACGCGTGGAGCCAACTGGCTGAAGCCTACAGAGGCAAGAGCCGGAGGCCGGAAGAACGCAACGCACTGCTTCGAGCGATCGAGCTGCAACCGGATGACTCCGCGAGTATCAACAATCTCGCAATCAACCTCGTGAACGCGCGCGCACAGCCGGCAGTCGTGTTCGGCTTGTACGAGCGATTGCTGAGCCGCGCGCCAGCCGAGCCGGCCGCCCGAAAAACGTTCGACGCACGACACAAGAAGGCACTTCAGAACTACGGGATCCTCCTAGTGGATGTCGGTCGCGCCGCCGACGGGATTCCGCTCATCGAGCGCGCCCTGGCGGCAGACCCTGACTATTGCAAAGCGCAGCGGTCGCTGGGACGCGTGCTATCGCGCGATCCCGCCCAGACAGCCAAAGCGCGCCGCCTCATGGCGCAGGCCCAAAGCTGTGAAGCGGCGCGACACCCTGCACTCCAATACGTTGCCCCCTGATGTGCAAAGCTTGCGTTGACAGGCATTCCCTTCCCGTCCACCGTGAACGCCGCTCTTAATCATGCGAACCCCCCCGCTCCAGTCCAGCCGCGCTTTTCTTCTCGCAGTCACGATGCTCCTGCCCGTCCTTTTGGCCTCTTGCGGCGGGGCGGCCAGCACGACTCCAGTCGCATCCTCGCCGTTCACCGCGGAGGACGCGGTCGTCTTCGACGATGGCGTCGACTACGTGGAAGACCCCGAGGCACTCGATGGCCGGTGGCGCGAGGAGTGGGGTCAGGAGATGGAGAAACGCGTCCGTGCGTCCGATCTGATCGTCGTAGTATCCGTCCCGACCGTTCGAACCGACACGGACCTAGACCGCCGTACCACCTACCGCTTGCTCGCCAACACTCAGCGCACAATCTTCGGAGCTGCACAGAGCGAGTTGATCCTCTCCAGCGCGGAAGGGGCTGCTGGATATGCGAGTGTGGAGCGCCACATGCGACAGGTTATGGCGAACGGAATGATCGCCTTCATCAAATGGGAGACCATCGAGGACGGTAGCGTCCGCGCACGCTGGCATCTCTCGCCTGCGAGCACGATGGTGGTTCGCCACACGGAATCCGGCATCGAAGAACGGACCGGACAGCGCAGCAATCGCGCACGCGTCATCGACGTCACGCGATAAACGGCGACGCTGCTAACCGTCCGCGCCCGGCAGAGGGACGGGAGGAATCGTGATCCGCCCTGAAATGAGCTCGCCGTTTTTGTGCGGGCCATCCATCGAGCAACGTCGCCACAAATCGCGAAGGTCGAACGGAACGAGCGCGTCGAAACACTGAGGTGTTCCATTTCGCGGATGAGGAAACTCGATCCGGTATGCGTGCAGAGCGTGTCTTTCGTGACCGAGGCGTTCGACAAGTTGAGGCGTCAGGCCTTCCTCGATCTGCTCGATGAAAGGCGCATATCCCTCAGCGCCATACAGCTTGTCACCGACGATGGGATGACCGATGTGCGCGAGGTGAACTCGGAGCTGATGCTGCCGCCCGGTCGTCGGGTACAAGGCCAGAAGCGTGTGAGTTCTGGACCTGCGGAGTGCTCGATAGCGAGTGTAAGCCGATGACGTCGGTCCCGTATCCTTCACTTCCATCAAGACCGTCAACCGTTCGTGCGGCTGCTCGGAAAGAGGCGCATCGATCTCACCCTCGTCCGCGTCCACGGCGCCGTGGACAATCGCAACGTACGTCTTCTTGGTCGCACGAGCCTCGAACATCTGCTTGAGCTTGCGCTCAGCTTCGATGTGTTTCGCGCACACGAGGACTCCGCTCGTCTCGCGGTCCAACCTGTGCACAATGCGAGGCGCTTGCGCCGCCCCGTACCGTTGCTCCAGGACGAACTTCACCGTGCCTCGGTGATACGAAGCGGTCGGGTGCACTGCCATCAGAGTGGGCTTGTCGATGATAAACAGGTCGTCGTCTTCGAAGAGGACTTCGAAGTCCCTTGGACCCGCCGGCTCCGTGAAGCCCGTTCGCTTGAGGGTGACGATCTCGCCTTCCCTGACGCGATCCGACGGACGCCGCTGCGAGCCGTCTTCTCGCACAGCGCACGCGCGTATGATCTCCTGCGCTCGCGTACGCGAGAGACGTGGAATCCGGTGCCGGATGAAAACGTCGAGCCGTTGACCGGCAAACTCGCGCGCGACCGGAAACGTGAGGACGATCGTGTCGCCCTCACTCATCGGTCGCTACACACAAAACCACCAAAACAGGCTTCAGGCGGCCTTGATCACACTGCCAGAACGAATGCACCGGGTGCACGCGAGCTTGCGGGTGACTTCGCCTTCCAAGAGAACGCGAACGTTCTGGAGGTTCGGCTGCTGCCATTTTCGGGTCTTGATGTTCGAGTGACTCACTTTGTGAGCCTTGAGACGGTTCTTGGTGCAAAAAAAGCAGCTATACGCCATGGGGTTTTTCCTGAGCGCGTAGGCCTAGCATTACGGGGAACAGATTGCCAGCTCGGAGGGTTAGCGTACCGTGGTCGCGTTGGAAGCGGGGAGTTCTCATGAGCTCGGGGCCGACAGCACCCCCGGGAGTCCGGCACCAAGCAACGCACCGATCTGGGCGTTGTATTGCGTCTGGTTGATGGGCGTCTTCATCGGGCCTGACCTACGGCGCACGGCGACCCGTTCCCCGTCGCCGGTCCACGCAATCGCGACACCAGCACCGGCACGCACGCACGCGCGCGTGGCGGGAACCGTTGTCGATTCCTCGACGCAACTCCCGGTTTCGAACGCCACCGTGCGAATAGTGACCCTGACGTCGAGCACGAGCGTCTCTGGACGCACGAACCAGCTCGGCGCGTTTGAGCTCGACGTGGTCGGGCTCTCCCCGACCGATGTTGTCGATATTGTCGCGGACCACGGAGACTACGCTCCACTCGCGCTGCCGAACGTCCAAGCGAGCGACGAACACCGAATCTTACTGGAACGGCGCGGAACGATTGTCGGGCTTGCGCGATATGCCGATGGATCGCCCGCCGCGGGAGCGCGCGTCGTACTCGCCGGCAGCGATCTTTGGCCGCCTCTCGAGACACTCACGGATGCGTCCGGTCGGTGGTCGTTCCACCCTCCAGTCGACGGCGTCTATGAAGCGCGCGCAAGCACCGAGACGCACGTCAGCAGCACGAGCGAGCGACTGTCGGTGGCAACGACCGCGTCTCTGGATCCTGCCGAGACGGCCAACGTGATCGTCCTCCTTCCGGGGCAGACCATCCGCGGGACGGTCGTCGATCGATTCACATCGCGACCCGTCGCAGCGGCCGTGAGAATCGCGCCGGCAGCGGGTTCGATGCTGGTGTTCGAAGGCACTGCAGACGCAAGCGGCGCTTGGGAGATCGGCCCTGTGCCGAGGGAGCCACTTGCGGTTTCTGCAACAGCGATCGGCTACGTTGCGAGCGCGACCGCGTGGGTTCGCGCGTCGACCGCCCGCACGAATCTAGAGCCACTTCGAATCGAGCTCGCGCCTTCGCTCACGCTTCGCGGTCGCGCGGTGGATTCCGCAGGTCGTCCGGTTGCTCATGCACTGGTCGACGTGGAGTCGGAGTTCGACGCGACCACCGCGAGCGGGACGGCGGCATCGACACAAGTTGGGGAGCTCGGCGTCACGCGTGGAGCCGTACCACCCATACCCCGCATTCCTTCGCAGGCGGCTCTTGGTGCTTCGCTCGCAGCGGTCGGAAGCGTGATGGCAAGCGGCGCGACCGACCCACAAGGACGCTTCGAAATCGAAGGCGTGGCTTCCGGTCGACTGCGCGTCGCAGTGCATGCACGCAAGCGACCGAGCGCGTACTCGGATTGGTTTGACGCTCGGATCGGCGCGCTACCCGCGGAGCTGGTCATCGTGGTTCCGGATGCCGGCATCGTTCGTGGTGTCGTGAAAGATGCACGTGGTTTTCCGTTGGCTCGCGTCCGCGTCGAGCTTTCCGCACGTGATTTCCCATTTCCACGAGTCGCCGTTTCCAGCTCTGAGGGAGTCTATGTATTTGAAGCGCTCACGGGCCACGTCTCGCTTCGCGCGGCACTGGCCGGCGCGACCGCCGAAGCAAGCGCGGATGTCATTCCGAATGGAGAGGTGACGATCGATCTCACTCTCGCGGGTGAAGGTCACGACCTCTACGGCCGTGCGATCGACAATCGAGGCTTTCCGGTCGCAGGCGCGTCGATCCGAGCGCTCACGACAACGTATTCAGATACGACTCCGGTCGAGGCCTCCACGACATCTGCAGCGGACGGGACGTTCGCGCTGCGGAACGCTCCTCACCGCGCGCTGCACATCGTTGCCGAGCACCGCAACTACGCTCGCAGTCACGCGCAC
>CAZWQH010000209.1:0-8521 GCA_964635815.1 uncultured Sandaracinaceae bacterium | reverse complement strand
CGTGGCGTACGGGTGTAGGCGAGGGTTGTCGTCGAGCCCGATGACTCCGAAGTACGTTGCCGATGAAGAAGAATTTTCTCCGGCGTTCATTCTTGAGAGCAACGTCCCATAGTCCGGCGCGTTGTGATACCCGTTCGCGATGGCGAGCAGGCTCATGACGACTTTGGCTCCACTCCCCGTGTCGTAGGAGTAATTCACGGTCGTGATCGCATCGAGGTTTAGGTAGTTCTTCACTGGGTTCGCATAGAACATGTCCGCGTACTGCGAGTACGTTTGACATCCCCAGGCAATCACAAGCTGCTTTTTCGCGGTCAGCGGGGCCTGCGCGATGTCCTCCGCTCGGATCATGAGCGTGTCGTCTGGATCGATGCTGATCCCGTACTCTGGCCCCCCGTGTCCGTGGTAGAAAAACACGTCACGCGTCGCGAGCTCCGCAAGCATCAGCTCCTTCTGTCCCGCCCTGTCGTCGTTCCACATGTTGCTGTGGAAGATCCGAACTTCAATCCGTGTACGCGTGTCAGCGTGCGTGATCGCGCTGGACACGAACGGTCCGCTGGTTGGAGTGAGTTCGTCGAAACGCTTCACGGGCGCTGCGAAACCTGCGCTCACCAATTTCTCGAACAAGGCCTTGGCGCGAGTGATGTCCCAGCGATCCTCGGTGTAGTCGTGCCCGAAGAGCACGGTGAGGTCATAGACGCCGTCTTCGACGAACGCGCCGTACTCCGGATAAGCGTTCGTCGGAGTTGGATTCGGGGTGATCGCTGCCTCTTGGTCCAGGACGGTGCCGTCGATACCCGGCGCCTTGAAGCGAAAGACGCTGCCTGGCCCGCCTAGTCGTGCAATCAGATCCGGCGGTCCTGCGACATCGACGACGAATGTGACCATGCCCCTTGTCGCCTCTAGGCGTTCGATGGTCTGCACCGCAGCGCGCATGTTGCGAACCATGGATCGAAAACCAAGCTCTTTGACCTGAAGGTCGTCATCCAAGGTTGCCTCGAGGTGCGCGGTCAACGCTCGGACGACGTAGTTGACCCGCGTCGTGGTGTGGATATCTGGCTGGAGAGTCTCGACGCGCGGCTCGCTCCCAGGTTCCTCAGTGGCGAGTGTTGGCTCGGGTAGCGAAACCTCGGTGCGAATGCGCACTGAATATTCCTTCGCGACCGGCGAGAAGTAGTTGTCTGCTCGCGCATCTTCGATCTGCCCGAGCACAGGCTCTTCGGGCTCGCTTCCGGGAGCGAGGCAGCCGATGGATAGCGAACCAACGAGCGCGACCAAGACGGAGAACATGCTCACACGGGCAAACGATTTCGAACGCACGCGCTAGGCGCTGCACGTTCCAGGCCAAGGTGAGCTTGCTGGCGGAACGCGTAACGGGGCCGAATTAGTCCATGCTAGTTGGACGGGCTGAAGCGGAAAACCGCGACTTCGGTCTTGCCGGAAGCCACAGTGACCAGCCTTCGTTCGGTCTTGGGTCCAGATTTCACCAGTACTTGATGTTCGCCCGGCGCCACTCGAACGCTGACCGGCGGAGCGGACTGAAGGCGGCCGTCGATCCAGACGCGTCCGAATGGGACGACGACGATCCGCAAGCGACCGGTCGACATCTCGGTACTCGTATCGGGGGGCGTGGTGGCTCCAGTCGTATGCGCGGCAAGAGTGGGTGTTGGTTCTGATATCGCTGCGGTGGCGGACACGGTCGGGGAGTTGTGCTGCGCCTCCTGGACCTCCGGAGTGCGGGTCGGTTCGGGGTGCACGTTCTGGCGTGCAGTCGAAGCGCTTAGCGCGGAAGCCGCGTTGTCCGCCGGGTGCGTACTTGAAGCGCTCGATGCGCGCCCAAGCTGTCTCACCACGAGCAGTAGAGATCCGAGAACGGCGACAGTGGCTATCATGGCGAAGCGGATGCGGCTCGACCGGTTCGGCCCGGCTGCGTACGTGCTCGGCGCCGCGAGCTTGGAAGTCGCTACCGCGACGTGGCCGCTGATAACGGAGCCGGGCTCGTGATACGAGCCTGGCACGCTCGCCGCGAGCGGTGCGTGAGCCGGATCCTTCTCATCCGGAATCGTGGGGCGCGCATTCGTCGTGTGTGTCGCGTCGGAGCGAGCAAGGACCGACGCGGCATCGTCGAGCGCCTGCGTCGTCGGCTCTTGTGCGAGCGTGCGCGTGGGTTCGTTCGGTCCACGCAGCGCGTAGGCCACAACGGGCGCGGGAGCGATCCCGCCCTCGGCAATCTCCGTCCCCAGCGCGCCGGTGTCTAGTGCCTGCGTTCTCTGCTCGCTGTTCGCGGATACCGCGGCGGGCGCGACAGGCGGCAAGGACGGTGGCGGCGTACTTGCTCCAGGCGTAGGGAGGTTTCTCGGCCGCAATCGACCAAGCAGGTCGCCGAGGGTTTTTCGTGCCGTTGCCGGCGGTGCGAGATGCGCCAGCTCTTCGACAAGCGCAGCCGCGTTTGAAGGTCGGTCTTTGACCTCGGGAGCAAGCAGTCTGTCGACGAGGGACGAGACTGCTTGCGGTACATCGGGCCGAGCGTCGGCAAGCTTCGCATACGTGCCCGTCGAGATGCGCTGAAGGATCTCCAAGTCATGCGCACCCGTAAACGGCCGCACCCCCGCAATGCATTCGTAGAGCGTCACGCCCAGCGCAAACAGATCACTTCTCTGTTCGTACTCTCCCCGCAATGCGTACTCGGGCGCCATGTACGGTGCCTTGCCTTTGATCGCCTGCGTCGAGGTTCCGGTCGCGGAGGTCGTTGCCTTGGCGATGCCGAAATCCGAGAGCTTGATCTCGCCCGCGTAACTGATGAGCACGTTCGACGGCGAGATGTCGCGGTGCAGAATCGCGACGGTGCCTTCCTCGGTTGCGCAGTTGTGCGCGGCGTCTAGCGCGCTCGCGAGCTCGAGCGCGATGTAGACGAACAGCGCGACGGGGATGGTTTCTTTCGCGGCTTCCGCTGCACGAAGCAGCGCACGAAGATCTGCGCCCTCGACGAGCTCGAGCGCCATGTAGTACGTGCCGCCTTCGCCCTCTTCGGTCGCTTCGATCCGGCCGAAGTCGAGGACCTGCACGATGTTCGCGTGACGCAGATGCGCGACAATGCGCGCCTCCTCGAGAAAGAGCTTCACGAAGCGGTCGTCGTCTTCGTACGCGGGAAGAATGCACTTCACGCAGACGCGCTGACGGAATCCTCCGATACCCGAACGAACAGCAAGCCACGTCTCCGCCATCCCGCCGATTCCGAGCCTGCGCACCAGCTGGTACGGGCCGACGTTTCGACTGATCCCCGGGCGCGACACGAGGAGGAACGATAACACGACGCCCTCACAATGCTGTCTGGCGTGCGCCGTGGTACGTCAGGTCCTGATGCGCCCGCACAGTATTTCCACAAAAGCCGTGCATGCCGGCGATGTCCCGGATGGACCGCTCGCATCGCCGTTGGTCTTGGCGAATGCGTTCGCGTTCGAGAACGCCGAAGCCGCCGCCGCGGCCTGTGTCTCTCCTGCAGGGGAGGGTGTGTACTCGCGATGGTCGAATCCAACCGTGCGCGCTTTTGAGGAAAAGATGATCGCGCTCGAGAATGCTGCCGATGCGGTTGCGCTCTCGAGCGGCATGGCGGCAATCGATGGCGTGCTCGCCACGCTTCTGTCGAGCGAGAGCCACGTTGTCGCGCCAACAGCAATCTACGCCGAGACTGCGCGTGTCTTGCGGGGGCGCTTCGCACGCTTTGGTGTTCAGACATCGTTCGTGGACATGACGGACGAGCACGCCGTTCGTCGCGCGCTACGTTCCACGACACGCGTCATTTGGGCTGAGACGCCTGCGAACCCAACGCTCGCAATTACCAATCTGGCAAGCCTGGCCGAGGTTGCGCGATCAGTCGGTGCTCACTTCGTGGTCGACAATACGTTTGCGACGCCGATTCATCAGCAGCCTCTCGCGCTTGGTGCGGATCTGGTCGTTCACGCGGCGACAAAGGCCATTGGAGGACACGGCGATGCGATGGGCGGCGTCGTGGTCGGCTCGCGTGAGCTCGTCTTGCGCATTCGCGATGAAGCGGTACGTGGAGCCGGAGCGGTTCTGTCGCCGTTCAACGCATGGCTGCTCGCACGCGGAGTTGCGACTCTCCCACTCCGCATGAAGCAGGCGAGTGCTACCGCCCACGAGCTTGCAGTGCGGCTCGAAGGTCATGCTTCGGTGGAGCGCGTCTTCTACCCAGGTCTGGTCTCGCATCCTGGGCACGACATCGCCCGACACCAAATGCGTGGAGGATTCGGTGCATTGGTTGCGTTCACGGTCCGCGGGGGATTCGAGGCCGCGCGTCGCACTTACGACCGCGTGCAACTGGTTTCACGTGCAGTGAGTCTGGGAGATGTGAAGACGCTCATCACGCACGCTGCGAGCACCACGCACGCATCGATGAACCCCGAACAACGGATCGCGGCAGAAATCGAGGACGGCTCGATGCGCCTGAGTGTCGGAATCGAGGACGTCGAGGACCTTTGGCAGGACCTCGCACGTGCTCTGCAGATCTGACCATGAAATAAGTCCGACCATGACGATACGGTCAGTTGCAGGCCCGATAGGTACGGACTACTCCGTTGTCCTGTCGAAGCGAGATTCCGACGGGAACTCGATGCTTTCATGCACCGAGCGCGCAATGGCCTCCGCGAGCCGCATGTCCGCGTTGAAGTACCAAGCTTGTTCGGCGGGCCTCGTCTCAGACGCTGACGCATAGCAAGCGATCGTCGGACCGTACTCGCACGCCCCAAGGCACCCGCTCTCGGTGATGCGGACGGATCCTCCGCGTTTCCAATACGCCAGACCGGTCTCCTCGAGTCGAATACACACTTCCCGGTAGAGATTGCGTCCGCGCTCACCGCAAGTTGGGCCGGTGCAGATCAACAAGTGCCCGCGTGTCGGGAAGAAATGCGGCACCGTGGGCAGTCGCTTTTGCATCCGCGTCGACCGTGTTCCTACAGCTTCATTCCTGGCCAGGTTGGGAGCGGAGCATTCGGGGGCAGCTCGAAATGTGCGACTGGGAACGCGCAAGACAGCCCGGCGGTGATCCCGGCCGCGCGATGATTTCCGCTGTTCTTTGTCCCACCAAACGGCAGACGACCGCTCGCACCCGCGCTCGAACGGTTCCAGTGAACCACCCCGACGTCGAGATCGAACGCAGCGCGCTCGAACGTTTCGCGCTTCGCGGTGAAGACGGCGCTCGCGAGTCCATACGGAGAATCGTTGGCGCGCGCAACGGCTTCCTCGAGTGAGTCGACCGGATACACGCAAACGTCCGGACCGAAGAGCTCGATGTCCGTGTAGCCCGGAACGCTTGTTGTGCTCTTGGCCGCTCGATGCACGCTCGGCCGCGCGTAGTGACCCGGATGCCCGGCAATTTCGATCTCGCTCGATGGTGTGATCCGTGTGATTCCTGCGGAATGTGCGCGAGTCTGGGCGGTGCGAAGCGCGTCGCGAGACGCTGCGCTGATCATCGGGCCCAGAAAGACGCCTTCGTCGAATGGAAATCCGACGGTCGTGTTCGCGGCGATGCTGGCGAGTCGCTCGACGAGGGCGTCGATGATTTTGTTATGCGCGAACACGCGTGACGTCGCAGTGCATCGCTGGCCCGCGGTTACGAAGGCCGAGAACGCGAGCTCGCGGGCCGTGCGTTCGAGCTCAGCATCGTCCATCACGATCGAAGCATTCTTCCCGCCGAGCTCGAGCGCGATGAGCTTGCCCGGCGTCTCCGCGGTGGAGCGCAGGATGGAACGCCCGACCGCCGCTGAGCCCGTAAACAAGACTGCGTTCACGTGCGGGTGCGCGATCAACGCCTGTGCAACATGACCATCGCCGTGCACGACGTTGAACGCCCCATCCGGGAAACCGGCGTCGCGCAACGCGTCCGCGATGTGAGTCGCGACGCCAGGGGCGCGTTCGCTCGGCTTGAACACGACGGCGTTCCCTTCGAGCAGCGCGGGCACGATGTGTCCGTTTGCCAGGTGAGCCGGGAAGTTGAACGGGCCGATGACGGCCACGACGCCGTGCGGTCGATAAACGATGCCGCCGGGTAGGTCATCGAATCGTTTGTCCGCGGTATATGCCGCCCCTTCACCCAACGACAGATCGACCTTGCTCGCCAGCGCGTTGGCTTCCGTGCGCGCGTCCCAAAGAGGCTTTCCCACCTCGAATGCGATCGTCTCGGCGATCTTCTCCGATCGGGCTTTCACTGCGACCTGATAGCGCCGCAGCATCTCTGCGCGCTCCTGTTTTGACATCCGGCTCAGGATGCCGCGCTGCGTGGTGCGCCCGGTCTCGACGGCTTCATCGACTGCTGCTGCGGTATTCGGGACTTTCCCGAGCACGAGGTTGGTGTCCGCAGGGCTTCGCAGTTGCAGGTGTGCAGCATCCGGAATCGGCCGAAACGTCCCGTTGATGTAGTTACCTCGTTCCAGACCCGCAAGCGGTCCGGAATCGCCGCGCTGCAAGCTCTCGCCGGGTTTAGCCATGTGCAGAAACTACCCGGATAACCGCTTGCGGCAAACCTGCGCCCGGCACACGTTCCGACTCCATGAACAGAGCCTGTTTCGCTCACTTTCCCACGCTGCTGCTGCTAACGGCCGCCTTGCCCGTGCGCGCGCAACGCCGTGCCCCTGCCGATCCGACGGCCGACCAAACGTTGCTCGCCACCGTGCTCAGCATGGAAAGCGAACAGCGGCCCCAGGGCGCTCGGATTGGAGAACTCGAAGTCGTCAACGTCTCCGCCATGCGCGCAGTGCGAAAGCAGGTCGCACTGAGCTCGGACGAGTGCGTGCGCGCGGTTGCAGTCGGCGCGAATGGAATCGAGGTCGACCTCGCTCTCTCCGTGAACCGCGTGGTCGTTGCGCGTGACACGAGCGTTGGATCCCGTGCGAGCCTCGAGCACTGTGCTGCACCCAGCCGACGCGCTGCTCAACTGGAGATTCTGGTTCCGCGCGGCACGAGTCGCGTCGCCCTTGGTCTGTACCGCGTTGCGCGCGCAAATGCCGAAAGCGTGCCGGTCAACGACTCCAGCGGTGCAACCGCAGAAGCCGGATCGATTGACGACGTCAACCAACGTGCGGCGCAACATGCTCCAAGCTTCGAACCAGTTTCTGCAGCAGTGCGCGAAGAGCTTCGTCGAGGGCAGCGCATCGAACGCGATTTATCCATCACGCCTGGTCGCTGCTACCGACTGATTGCGTCGGGTGCACCAAGCACGATCGACATCGAGATGAGCGTTAAGCTTTCGCTCTCGGGTGCCGGCGGTTCGCCACAAGCGTCCGCGACCGAGCTGGACCGAGACGGGAGTCAGGGACCCTCGTCGTCTGTCGGTGTCTTGCGCCCCTTCTGCCCCGTTGCAGCTGGCACGTATCGCGCCGTCTTTTCGCTCGCCGGGGAAGGCGCATTCTCGTGGCAGCTGCTGGGCGCCGCGCGCCGCAGCACGAACGTCGCGGTTACAACTGTGACGCAGCACGAAGTCGGTGGCGCGGATTTCGTCGGCTCCCGAGTGCGCGCTGAGCATGCGCGCCGATATTCGAGCGCGCGAGCACTCCTCTCGCTCCATCGCGGCACGCTCGAGACATCAGGGACCACCGAGATCACGTTCGAAGCCGAGGCTGGCAATTGTTACGGCGTAGTGGGCGCGGGCGTTCCGTCCGTCCGGGAGCTGCACTTGAGGGTGCTGGACGGGCTTGGCAATGAGCTGGCGCGTGACGCCACTCACGGGAGTACCCCGACGGCGGTCATCTGTCCTGCCGTGGCAGGGAGAATGCGTGCGGAAGTGCGAGCATTTCATGGGTACGGTCCTGTTGGACTACAGGCTTTCGGTCCGGTTCCTCGCATGCCCTGAGATGTGATAAAGAGCGCCGGATGAAGATCGAAAAGGACACAGTGGTGAGCCTCAAGTACGTGCTGAAAGACGCCAGCGGCAAGGTGCTCATGAAGGCCGAGGACAAACCTCACGTCTATCTTCACGGCCACGAACAAATCGTTCCCGGACTCGAAAGCGCGCTCGCCGGGCACGCGGTCGGCGACAAGGTCAAGACCATCGTCAAGCCTGAGGACGGATACGGGCGCAAGCGCTCCAAGGGTCCTCAGCCTGTGCCGCGCAGCGCGTTTGGCCCCAAGGCCGATCTCGAAGTGGGACAGGCATGCGTGTCTCGCGACGAGAAGGGTCAAGAGGTTGTGTTTTTCATCACCAGTATCGCGGGTCAGACGGTCTACGTGGATCACGACCATCCGTTCGCGGGCAAGAAACTTCACTACGATGTCGAGATTCTCGAGATCCGCGCGGCGACGGAAGACGAGCTCAAACATGGTCACGCGCACGGGCCCGACGGTCACGGGCATGGCCACGATGATCACGATGGCGATGATCACGCTGGTCACGATCACGGATAGCGTTTAGCGCGCGGCACTACGGCGCGTTGACCGTGATCCACTGGATGTTCGACTCGGTCCCATCGCGTGCAACGACCGAAACGCCCAATGCCGCACCCTCGAGAACGTC
>CAZWQH010000208.1:0-8588 GCA_964635815.1 uncultured Sandaracinaceae bacterium | reverse complement strand
GGGCCGCGGTGCGCGCGCTGATGAAGCTCGTTCCGAAGGTGGCGCTCGTGCGTCGTGATGGTGCCGACGTCGAGATCCCCGTGGAGAGCCTCGCCGTGGGAGACATCTTCATCGTGCGCCCCGGCGAGTCCGTCGCCACTGACGGGGCGGTGGTGCGAGGAGAGACGTCGATCAACCAGGCGCCTGTCACCGGCGAGAGCGTTCCAGTGAAGAAGGGCGCGGGCGACGAGGTGTTCGCGGGAACGATCAACGCGGACGGCGTGATCGAGGTGCGCGCCACGAAGACGTACCAGGAGAACACGGTCGCGAAGATCATCCACCTCGTGGAGGAAGCGCAGGAGAAAAAGGGTGAGCAGCAGCGCTTCATCGAACGCTTCGGCGCGCGCTACAGCCCGGCCGTCCTCGCCGGTGGCGTGCTCATCGCAGCGGTGCTGGTGTTCGCGTTCGGCTTGTCGTGGTCACTTGCGATGCATCGCGCGGTCGTCTTCATCGTGGCGGCTGCGCCGTGCGCCCTCGTGATCTCGGTGCCAATCACGCTCGTCGCGGCGCTGGGCACCGGCGCGCGCAACGGTGTGCTCATCAAGGGCGGGGTCGTTCTGGAGCGTCTCGCGACGATCCGGACCGTCGCGCTCGATAAGACCGGAACCCTCACACGTGGCGAGCCAGTCGTAACCGACTTCGTTCGACTGGACTCGAGCCCTCACACCGAGCTCGAGACGCTGTCTCGCCTCGCGACCATCGAATCGCGAAGTGAGCATCCCGTCGCACGAGCCATCGTGGCGCACGCTCGTGCCGGCGGCGTGGCCGTTGGTGAGGCGGCCGACGTACGTGCGTTGCCAGGCGCGGGCGTCGTCGCGACCATCGATGGAGCAGAAGTCCTGGTCGGTCAGCTCGGCCTATTCGAAGGCACCGCTGCAAATGCCAGTGAGGCGACGATAGAGGTCCGGCGCCTCGAGGAGGCCGGCAAGACGGTCATCGTTGCTGGGACCTCCTCGAGCGTCTGGTGTGTGGTGGCTGTGCAGGATGCCGTGCGTGACGAGGCGTCCGAAGCCGTTCGTCTGCTGCACGCGCGTGGGGTGGACCTCGTCGTACTCTCGGGTGACCAGAGACTCGCTGTAGAACGTGTGGCCTCGACGCTCGGCATCAAGCGCTTCCACGGCGCGATGAAGCCGGAAGACAAGCTCGCGGAGATTCGCGCCCTCGCCGCGCAGGGGCCGATCGCGATGGTCGGCGACGGAGTGAACGACGCCCCGGCGCTCGCGCAGGCAACCGTCGGAATAGCGATGGGCGCAGCGGGAACGGACGTCGCGCTCGAGACGGCGGACGTCGCGTTGATGGGGGATGACCTCCGTCGCCTCGCCTTCGCGCTCGCGCTTGCTCAGCGCACCCAGAAAGTCGTTCGGCAGAACCTCGTGCTCTCCATCCTCGTGATCGGCACGCTCGCCATCGGCGCAGTGGCCGGCGTGTTCAGCCTTCCAGTGGCGGTTCTCGTTCACGAGATCAGCGAGTTCATCGTCATCGCCAGCGGGCTCAGGATGCTGCGTGCGCCGAGCGCGGGAGCGCTGGCATGAGTCTGCGAAGCAGAGATTCAGCGGGCGGGTCGCACTCCGAGCGGCAGAGCGATAGCAACAGAAGCTACTGGGACAAGCACGCCAAGAACTACGACCGCTCGATGTCGCTCCTCGGTGGGCCGATCCCGCGGATGGTCGAGCTGGCCGCCGAGGCGACGCGCGGCCTCGAACGCGTGCTCGAGGTGGCGGCCGGAACGGGCCTCGTCACGCCTGCGCTCGCGGGAGGCGCACGCGAGGTTGTCGCCACCGACTACTCGGCCGCGATGGTCGCCGCGCTCGAGCATCGCGTCCGCGATGCCGGATTGACCAACGTGCGATGCGAGCAGGCTGACCTCTATGCGCTCCGGTTCGACGACGGAACATTCGACGCGGTCGTCGCGGCGAACGTCCTCCACCTCGTGCCGGACCTCCCGGGCGCCCTGACTGCGCTGCGCCGCGTGCTGAGGCCAGGCGGAATCATCGTCGTTCCGACCTTCTGCCACGACGAGACGGCGCTCTCGTGGGTCGTCTCGCGGGCACTCGCCGTGACGGGCTTCCCGGGGCACCGGCGCTTTACAGCGAGGTCTCTTCGGCAGGCGGTCGAGGCGGCCGGGGTGCGCGTGACCCGGACCGAGACCCTCGCCGGCATCATCCCCGTCGGCTACGTCGAGGGGACGTTCGGCGCGGGGTGACCGGTGCCCCGTTTCGCTCAAGTGGCGCTCCGCGGCCCCGGCGCCAGCAGGCCCGCCCCCTGCTCCGAACTCGCGCACAGGGGCCCGCGTGCGCCGTCCAGTCGCGCTTGGTCCCGCACTCGCGAACGGACGGCGCGAACGTAGAGAGTTGTCCCTTTGTTCGCTCCCTCAACCTCCCGGAATCGCAGGCGCTCGCTCTTGGCTGGACAGCGCGATTTTCGTCGGCGCGTCCCACAGAACGCCCCAGAGAGCGGTTCGCAAGCCGCTCCCCATGCGGAGCCATTTTCTCTCGTCGCCAACCAAGGGCGAGGGTTGGTAGACAGAAGCCCCAAGGAGCGATCCGAGGGGGCTTCGCCGTTTCTCGGCAGAACTCCGACCGTTTCGCGCGCGGCGCGTGCTGCGGCGCCGCTCTCGAGCATGCTCGCAGAGAGCGCCGAGCGAGCTCGATGAGCGCCGCGTGGGGAGAGAGAAGCCGAGAGGCGTCTAACTGCGTACTTGGCGGTTAACGACCGGCCCCGTTGGTTAGCAGCTTCGGTACTGGTTCGATGGGCCGGATGTTCATGAGCGGGGCGACGGCTCGCGAGGCGAGACGAACGGTGCCCGCCTTGACGCGTGGAGAGTTGTCGCGCGAGGTCCGAGCGTCGGCGTGGTCGAGGGCACCGGTGCTCCGCTTGAAGGCCGACCGGTGCCGCCGCTCCATTGAACCCGGGCTTGACAGGGACATGTGCGTGCTTCATAAGCGAATAAGACATTCGCTTTTAAAGGACGCCCGTGGCCCAGCGACCTAAAGACGAGATCCGCCGCGCGATCGTGGACGCCGCCGCTACAGAGCTGGCAAGCGTCGGCTTCGAGCGCACGACGCTCGCGGGTGTCGCTGCGCGCGCCGGGGTGTCGGTGGGCAACGTCTACCGTTATTTCGGCAGCAAAGAGGAGTTGTTCCGCGCCGCCGTCCCCGACGAGCTGGCGAAGGACGTGGCGCGCCTGGTCCAGGCTCGCATCGATGCGCTGGGCCGAGAGAAGAACCCTGCCGAGCTCGCCGCCGAGCACCCGTACTGGGAGATCGTGCGTGCGTTGACCACGCTTTCGCTTGAGCACCGCGAGGCGCTCCTGTTCCTCCTGTCGCGCGCCGACGGCACCGCGCACGAGGGCTACTTCGACGACCGCGTCCGCGACCTCAGCCGAGCCGCGCTGGCGTACGCCGGGCGGGCCTACCCCGGGCTCAAGGTGAGCGCGGCCGATCAGCGCGCTCTCTACCGCGCGTACCACGCGTTCCTCTCCGGGCTGGTGGTCACGCTCCGCGAGGAGACGCGGCCCGCGGCGCTCGAGCACGGCATCGCGCGCCTCACCACCTACCATCAGGGCGGCCTCCGGGCGCTCTTCGAGGAGCTCGCGCAGAAAGGAAAGGAGCCACGATGACCATCACGATGCAGAGGCGAATGCCTACTTCAAGCTTGCTTGCTCGCATGATCGAGGTCCCCGATTTCGTGGGGATGGTCCGCGCCATGCCGACTCTCGCGTTCGCCGCGGCGATCCAGCACATCGGCGTCGAGGACGCAGGCCCGTTGGTCGCTGTGGCGAATTCCGCGCAGCTCGTGGCGGCGTTCGACGAGGATCTATTCCGGAACGCGCGCCCGGGCGAGCGCGAGGTGTTCGATCCGGATCGCTTCGCAGCCTGGCTCGAGGTGATCCTAGAGGCCGGCGACGAGGCGGCCGCCGCGCGCCTCGCCGAGCTCTCTGAGGACTTCGTGCTGCGCGCGCTCGGTGCGCTCGTACGCGTGCTCGATCACGACGCGCTGCGCCACCGGATGCTCTCGGTCGATGAGGGCGAGGCAGACGGGGCGGATGCGGTTGAGAAGGCGCTTGAGAGCAGCCTGGTCCAGGAGATCGACGGCTACCTCCTCGTCTCGCGCGAAGGCAGGGGCTGGGACGCGGCACTCGCTGTGATCCTCGCGTTCGATCGCGATCACCGTGCGCTCCTTGAGCGCCTGCTTGATCGCGCGGCAAGGCAGTCGAGCCGCCTCCTCGACGACCTCGACGCACTCGCTGAGATCCTCTCCGATGCCGAGTCACTCGCGCAGGACGTGGAAGCGGAGCGCGAAGAGCGTCGCGCCGAACTCGGCTTCGTCGAGCCGCGCGCGGCGAAGGCATTCCTCACGCTGGCCCGAGATCCGCTCGGCTCGGCCTCGCGCGACGCGCTGACGAAAGCGTACTTCCGCGCTCTAACTTTCCCGTTGTCAGTGGGGCCCGAGCCGGGGCAGCAGGCCGTGCCGCGGCCGCTCCTCGGAGACGCGAAGGAGGCCTCACTGCCGCCGCTCCTCAGAGCGGGCGACGGGGAAGAAGCGCGACCCGAACCCATGATCGCGGCGTTGCGGCGGCTCCGCGAAGACGCCCCCTCTGTGTTCCACGAGCGGATGGATGAGCTCGCTTACCTCGCGAACGTGTTGATCGCCGGCGCGAGCGGACGTGACGGGACGCCCTTCGGAGCGGCCGACGCGGCGCACGCGGCGCTTGCGACGGTGGCGCTCGGCGCCGAGCTCGCGGTGGACGGGGAACGGACGGTGGCGGCGCTGCACGCCGTGCTGAAGCGAGTGAGCGCCGATGGGCTGTTCCGAGGCGCGTCGTCGGCGCTCGCTGCGCACGGCTGGGAGGCCGCGTACGTGACATCGCTCTCCGATCTGGAGGCGACGCGGAAGAACGTGATGCGGAAGTCGAAGGTGAGCACTTCGGCCAAGGGCCAGTGAAGGAGACAAGATGGGCAGATTGAACGAGAAGGTCGCGCTTGTGACGGGTGCGGCGCGAGGCATCGGCCGCGCGATCGCGGCGGCGTTCGTGCGCGAGAACGCGACAGTGTGGGTAACCGATCTCGACGGCGCGGGCGCGTCACGGACCGCGCACGAGCTCGGACCAGCGGCACGGGCGCGGTCGCTCGACGTGCGTGACGAGTCGGCATGGATCGCAGTGATGGCCGAGCTTCTTGGCGAGCACGAGCGCCTCGACGTGCTCGTCAACAACGCGGGCATCACGGGGTTCGAGGCCGGCTTCGTGCCGCACGATCCAGAACACGCCTCGCTCGAGGCCTGGCGCGCGGTGCACGCGACGAACCTCGACGGCGTGTTCCTCGGCTGCAAGCACGCAATCCGAGCAATGCGCCTGCGAGCACGCGGCTCGATCATCAACCTCTCTTCGCGATCGGGTGTGGTGGGGATCCCAACTGCGGCCGCGTACGCATCAAGCAAGGCCGCAGTCCGCAACCACACCAAGTCGGTGGCGCTCCACTGTGCGAACACCGGCACCGCGATCCGCTGCAACGCGATCCACCCAGCGGCGATTCTTACGCCGATGTGGGAGCCGATGCTCGGGAGCGAGGAGCCCGGGCGCAGTCGGAACATGGCGGCGCTGGTGTGCGACGTACCCCTGAAGCGGTTCGGTCGGCCCGAGGAGGTTGCGGCGATCGCGGTGCTCTTGGCGAGCGACGAGGCAACGTACCTCACCGGCGCCGAGCTCCACGTCGATGGTGGCATCCTCGCGGGCGCGGTCGCGGCGCCGAGCCAGGAGGGCGCGTGACGATCCGGCGCGACGATGAGGCGTGGATCGCTGCCGAACTGAATCGCGCGCGCGTGCCAGGCGCGGCGCTCGCGTGGATCACACGGAGCGGCGGAAGCGGGCACCTCGAGCACGGCTTCGCCGACCTCGCGGCAAGAAAGCCGGTGGAGGCCGGCACGCGCTTCCACCTTTTCTCCGGCACCAAGCTCTACACCGCGACCGCGGTGATGTGTCTGGTCGAGAGCGGTGCCATCACGCTCGATGCGCCGGTGAAGCGCTACCTGCCGGAGCTTCCGGTGCGGGACGATCTGACCGTCGCGCACCTCCTCTCGCACTCCTCGGGCCTCCCCGACACGCTCCCCGCGTTCCTCTCCATCCACCTTGCGGGCGACCCGATCCCGACGACCGCCGAGGCGCTCGCACGCTACCGGCTGAAGCACGGCAAGCCGGGTGGCGGCGCACGCTACGGCAACGTGAACTATGCGATTCTGGGAGAACTCGTCTCTCGGGTCTCGGGCGTGCCTTTCACGATGTTCGTCGAGCGAGCGCTGCTCCGGCCTCTTGGCGCCGAGCTGACGTTCGAGGACGATGGCTCCGGATCGGCGGTGGGTTACGTGTCACGGTTCTCCCCGATGCTGCTGCTCCTCCGTTTCCTCCAGCCTGGCGTGGCGAGACGCATTCGCGGTGAGCGCGCGGGAAGCCTTGTGGGCCTTCGCCCGTTCTCGCTCGACACTGCGGCGATCGGCGGGCTTGTCGGGCGCGCCGACGCGTTCCTGCCGTTCCTCCGCGACATGCTCGCTCCCGGCGATGGCGTGTTCAGCGCGAGCAGCAAGGCCGCGCTTCTCGCCCCGCGGAGCCGGGGTGCCGCAGGAATCATGTCGCGCGAAGGCGTGGCGCTTGGCTGGAAGCTGGGGATGGTCGACGGGCGGCGCTTCTTCAACCACGAGGGAGGCGGGCCCGGCTTCGCAACCGAGACCCGGCTCTATCCCGACGAGGGCGTCGGTGTGGTGATCCTGATGAACCTGACGCACGGACCCGGCTTGAGCCGGCTCGCGCACCGAATCGGTGAGCGCCTCCGCGAGCGCCTCGGCTGAGAGGCGATGGTTGGGGTTCCGGACGGCGGTAGGTACGACTGGGCGCGGCGCACGTCGGCCTCCTCCGCGGTGACGAACGCGTCCTGCCGCCAGTCGTTTCTCGGTCAGGGCTGGGTAATCGGTCCATGCCGTCGCGAGTTCGAACTCACTCCACCCGCGAGGTACCGTCCGACCACGCGCTGGCAGTAGTCCAAATAGGCACGAACAACTCTCGAGGGATGCAGCTGCCGTTGGTAGAGCAAGCTCACCTCTTGTTCGGGGAAGGGGTGGTCCGGCAGCAGCGCCACAAGGCGCCCATCGCGGAGCGCCTCAGCGGCAAGGAACGGAGGAAGCTCAGTGACGACGTCTCCCGCAATCGCCCGCTGACGCAGATGGAGATAATCGTTCACGGCTAGTACGGTCGTCGGTTCGATCTCTCGCTCTCCGAGGCGCCACGGCCGATGCGCGTTCGCGTCGCGGACCCACATCGCAGCGGGTAGCGCGAACAACGCATCGGGGCTTGTCGGCGTCCCGAATCGTTCGAGCAGTGCGGGGCTTGCGACAAGGACGTGGCGGTACCGCAAGAGGCGCTTCGCCACGAGACTCTCGTGAACGACGTGCCCAATTCGCAACGCGATATCCACGCCTTCCATGCTCAGGTCGACGGCGCGCTCGGTCGTGTAGACAACGACCTGGATGTCGGGATGCTCTCGCTGAAATGCGGCGAGCAGCTCCCACCACGGCTCGAACGACGGTGGAAGCGACAGCCGTAAGCGTCCCTTCAGGACGTTCTGGTGGCTCGTCACCGCAAGCTCGCCCTCGTGCAGTGCGTCGATGCCGCGGCTGGCGTGCTCATACAGCAGCACGCCCGCATCCGTGAGCTTCGTGCCGCGCGCGCTTCGCTCGAGCAATTGGACGCCGTGCTCTGCCTCCAGCTGGCGAACGTTCCGGCTGAGGGTAGCGAGGGGCACCCGCGTCTTCAGCGATGCGGCCGAAAGGCTCCCCGCTCGAACAACGGCGATGAACATCTCGGCGGCCTTCAGGTCCACGAGGGTCCTTCCATTTTCGGGAGGCCTGTTATCAGCATCCGGCCTACCGCGTCAAATACGAGAGGCTTATGGTTCTTCCTCGCAGACAAACCTCACCGCTGCGCAACGGAGGAAGGCCATGACCATCAAGGAACTGATCAAGACGTACGAGACCGCGCTCAACGCGAACGACCTCGAGAAGATTCTCGCGCTCTACGGCAGCGAACCCGTCTTCATGCCGCAGCACGCGCCGGCGCTCGTTGGCCGCGACGCCGTACGCGCCGGCTACAAGCAAGTGTTCGAGACCCTCAAGCTCAACATCCGCTTCGAGGTCTACGAGATCGACGAGGCTGGAGACTGGGCGTGGGCTCGCACTAGCTCGGCCGGCCGTACTCGGATGCTCGCCGCGGGCGTCGAAGTCACCGAGGGCAACAACGAGCTCTTCATCTTCCGGCGCGAAGGCGGCGAATGGCGCATTCACCGCTACTTGTTCGCCACGAATCAGCCCCGCGGTTGAGAGGACACTATGAACGCTCAGAACTTCATTCGAATCGCAGTTGCTGCCACCTGGGTGGCGTCGTGGGTGGTGACTTCAGCGTGCGGCGCGAGGACGGCACAAGCATCTTCAACCGCCGGCGCGGTGGCGAGCGCACAGTCCGATGCGCGAGAGGTCGCGGCAATCCGGGAGGTGATCCACACGTA
>CAZWQH010000207.1:0-8669 GCA_964635815.1 uncultured Sandaracinaceae bacterium | reverse complement strand
CCGCTCGAAGAGGTCATGCGCGAGCTGTATGCGCGCGTACGTGCGCTGCCATCTGGCGAGGTGAACCTCCCGTCGCACCCGAGCGAGTCATGACCCTTGCTGCGACGATCCGCGCGGTACCGACGCTCTTTCGCGTCGGATTCATCTCGTCGCTCGCATATCGCGCAGAGCTATTGGTGTGGATGCTCGCGATGACGATGCCGTTCGTCATGTTGGCGCTGTACTCGTCAGTCGCCGCCGCGGCGCCGATCGGACGATTTGGATCTCGTGAGCTCACCACGTACTTTCTCGGCGCGTTTCTCGTACGGCAGATGGTGTCGGCATGGGCGGCCTGGGAGATCAACATGGAGGTTCGAAGTGGCGCTTTGTCGACGCGTCTTTTGCGCCCGCTCCATCCCGTTGTGTCGTATGCGACAGAGAATCTCGCGGCGCTCCCGCTGCGGTCCGTGATAGCGATCCCAATCGCGATTGTGCTTCTCTTCCAGGCGTCCGGGAGTCTTGCTGGAACGACCTTGGAGTGGCTCTGCGTGGTGGCTTCCGTTCTCGGCGGGTGGCTCATCACGTTTTTCGCCCACTGCGTGATCGGGATCTTGAGCGTCTGGCTCGAAAGCAGCCTGAAGTTGCTCGATGTCTGGGTGGGCGGGTTTCTGTTGTTCAGTGGCTACCTAACGCCCGTGGAGCTCTTCCCGCCTGCCATCCGGAGCGTCGTGAACGTGCTTCCTTTTCGTTTTCAGGTCGGATTCTCCGTGGAAGTCATTACGCGAGCACATTCCATCGACGAGAGCCTCCGATGGCTGGGTTTTCAGTGGTGCTATGTTTTGGTCTTCGGTGCGATCACATGGTTCGCTTGGAATCGCGCGATGAAACACTTCGCTGCGTACGGCGGGTAGCGTGAGCTTGAGGCCATGATCAGCGCCACGTTTCGGCGATATGAGAGTCTCCTCGGCGCGCAGTTGCGCGTGTCCTGGCTGCTCGCGTTACGTTATCGCTTAGATTTCATTGCAGAGGGCATCATGAGCGCGTTCTGGAGCGCGACCGCGGTCGTGCCTTTGCTGGTGATTTACGCGCGAGATTCGACGATTCCCGGATGGTCGTTCCCGGAGGCTCTGCTCGTCTCTGCGTTTTTCACTATGCTCACAGGCGTAATCGAAGGTGCCATCAGTCCAAGCCTCACGCAGATTGTGGAGCTGGTTCGACGCGGGTCGCTCGATTACGTGCTGCTGAAACCCGCGGATACGCAGTTCCTCGTGTCGACTAGCAGGCTGTTGCCGTGGCGAGCGACATCCATCCTGACTGCGATTGTCATGATGGTAGTGGCTTTCCGCATGCTTCATCAAACGCCAGCACCGCTCGACATCGTTGTCGCCGTATGGATGTTCGTCCTTGCCGTTGCGATGCTCTACTCGTTCTGGATTAGCGTCGTCAGCACCGCGTTCTACTTCGTGAAGGTCGACAACCTCTCGTACCTGTTCACATCCATCTTCGATGCTGCACGGTGGCCCGCGTCCGTATTCCGCGGTGCTCTTTCGGTGGCCTTCACGTTCGTGATCCCGCTCGCACTGATGACCACATATCCAGCCTTGGCACTGCTCGGTCGAGTCAGCCCAACGATGTTCGTTGCATCGACCCTCGGTACCGTTGCAGCGCTCCTAGTGTCTCGCGCGATCTGGAACAGGGCTCTCGCCAGCTATCGGTCCGCGAGTAGCTAACGATGAAAAATCGTATTGCAACGTTGCTCGCGGTGAGCGGAATTGGAGCTGCGGCGCTTTGGATTCCGGACTGTGGACATGTTCCGGCAGTGGGATCCGCGAACACTCCGTTCGTTTGGAATCAAGACGATGTGTTCAAAGCGCTTGAGCAAGAGTTCGTTCGTACCCGGGCAACCGGATGCGCCGCGGGGCGAGCGGAAA
This sequence comes from uncultured Sandaracinaceae bacterium, assembly GCA_964635815.1. GTDB lineage: Bacteria > Myxococcota_A > Polyangia > Polyangiales > JADJQN01 > CAZWQH01. Next base: position 6,759 of record CAZWQH010000207.1, on the reverse strand, counting down.
CTGATCAAGTGGTCGCCACCGTTCAGTCGGCCGTGGGCCATCTCGAGCTAGACAGTGATCGCGAACGTGCGCTTCGAAGCGCAGATGCAGCTCTGGGCCTCATCTTCAAAGCGACCGCTCGCGCGGCAGCGTGTCCGGACCGTATCCGCGAAGTGGTCGGTTTGATTTCGCGGTTTCGATTTGCCGTCCGTGGGCGACTCGATCCAGCTCGTCGGATCGACCGAGATCGCGCGTACCGTTTGCTGTATGGCTCGCGTGCAGCTTTGGAAGAATTGCTGCTCCAGCACGGCGCGGACCCCGCGCTCGCGGTCGAGCTCAATCCCTTCCCGTATCGCCCGCCCAATACCCGCGACGTGGAACATCGCGGAGCGTTCCTACTCAGCGGCGACATCCTTCTATCTCGCGGTGGCGCGCCCACGAGCGCGCTGATTGCGCGCGGCAACGACCATCCAGGAAATTTCTCCCACGTGGCCCTCCTGCACATCGACCAGAACACGGGTGAAGCCTCCGTGGTCGAGTCGCACATCGAGCAGGGTGTGACGGTGAGCTCGTTTGCGAAGTACCTCAGTGATCAGAAGCTGCGGATCCTGGTGCTGAGGCTGCGCCCCGAGCTTTCTGAGAATGGTGACATTCCCAAGCGTGCAGCGCGCGCAGCGCTCGAGCGCGCGAACTCGCATCACACGCCTTACGACTTCGAGATGAACGGCGGCACGAGCGACCGAATGTTTTGCTCGGAGGTCGCATCGTTCGCGTACGCGAGCCAGCAGGTAAAGCTGTGGGATGCGGGAGGTGCAATCGTCTCATCCATGTCTGGTCGAGGCGTCGTTCGATGGCTCTCATCCTTCGGAGCCCGTTACTTCGAAACGCTCGCACCTGCGGACATCGAGTACGACCCTAAGCTTCAGCTCGTAGCAGAGTGGCGCGACGCCCAAGCGCTCATCCGAGAGCATGCGGACAACGCAATCATCGACGTCATGCTGGAGGACGCGGACCGGGGTGCGATCATCGAGCACAACGCGGGGATGCTCGGACTGGCTCGCCTCGCGAAGGCATACAGCGTCCTGCTCAATCTCTTTGGACGCATCGGTCCAGTGCCGGAAGGAATGAGCGCAACTGTTGCCCTGCGCGCAGAGTGGCTGCGCGCTGAACATGCGCGGCGGCGTTCCAAGCTGGCTGACGCGATTCGCGAGTTCGAGCGCGCGAAGGGGTATCGACCTCCGTACTGGGAGCTTCTTCGATTGACGCGCCAGAACCGATAGCGATCGACTGCTGGCAGGTCGATCGCCATAAACACGCACTACCAGCGATGGAAGGCCGGATGTCCCTCTCCCACAGCGACAAACGTTCCTGTGCAGGTTGCGGTGAGCTTCCCCTTGGCCTCGAGTGTCGCTTCCACGACTGCGCGGTCGCCTTCGGACGAAACCACCCGCGCACGAATCGTGATCGCCGCGTCCATCGGAGTAGGGCGCTTCAGCACGACGTGAAAGTCGGCTGTCACGGTGCACGCAGGAACGGATGCGCCCTTAGCGCGCATCAAGTGATATGCGGCAGTCCAGTTCGAATGGCAGTCGAGAAGCGCTCCGCAGATCCCGCCGTTGAGCACTCCGTCGAACGCGCGATGGTGCGGTTCAGGGGTCCAGGTCGCGACGACTTCGTCGCCCTGAACCACGCTCTTGATACGCAGTCCTTGAGCATTCTTTGGTCCGCATCCGAAGCACGATCCCTCGGGCGAGTACGTATCTTGTAAGCTCTCAACTGGACTTTGTACCGCCTCTGTCATGTGCGTGTTCTCCCATGCGTCAGAACCGGGGCAAACAGGTGAGTTGCCGACAGGCGGATCCGCGGTCAGTGTCATGCGTTCGCCCGCTTTGGGCGCGCTTAGGACATGAAACTACGTATGACTTTCAAGGCTTTTGAAGTTCGATCAGTTGCAGCTCTTTGTGCTGTCGGTTTTGTTTGCGTCGCGCTCTGCGCATGCGCATCTGGCGAAGGTGGAGTGGTCGTCGATGGAGGCGGGGCGCTCGATGGCGCCATCGCAGATGCCGCCCCGCGCAGCGACACGCCCGTCGATACGCGCACGCCGATTCTCGTGGACGGCAGCGATGCCTCTCAAGCGCCGGTGTTGGACGGCAATGTTCTGCCCCCTTTGCCAGACGCGGGTAGCTTCGACGCGTCCGCGTGTCCGTCGCTGAACCTCGCCTCGACCCCATTGCGGACACCGCTCCCGGTAAACACCGGAGCGCGCGCAGACGGCCGCGTCAGCGCCTGGGTGATCGGTCCAAATCTTCCGGTAGCACGCGCAAACCACTGCGCGTTCGTCGCCCGTGATCGTCTTTATGTTCTCGGTGGCAACAGCGCCGCCGGGCAAACCGACCGCATCGACGCGATTCTGATCAACGGAACGGGTGCGTTGACCACGTGGGAGCAAAAGGGCACTACGCCGTCTCCCGTCGCGCAAGCTACGTGCACCTCGAACGGGACGCGCGTTTGGTTGCTGGGCGGCGACTTCGCGACGGTGGACCACCGTGCATCGATCTGGACCGCGGAAATCGACACGGCGGGCAACGTCGGCACGTTCACTGTGCTTGGCGCACGTCCACCGGACTACGTTTTCTACAGCTCGGCTGCGACCATTCGTGATGGCGAGCTTCACGCGCTTGCTTCGCGCGTCGGAACCTGTGAGCGCGGCCACTACGGCGTTCACACGGCGTTGAGCGGTGAGTTCGCTGGTTGGGTGTCCAATCAGTTCTCTCGCGTGTTCTTCACGGGGCCGGCAGTCGCCTATGGTGACCAACACGTCTACGTCTTCGGCGGAAACAGTGACCTCGGCCTGACGAGCCAAGCCTTCGTTGCGCCGTGGCTTGCGAACGGCAGCATCGGGGCGCCTGTGGCCACGACTGTGCCGCCCGCAGCGCTCTACAAGTCGAGCACTGTCGTAGTCGACGCGTACGTCTACCTGATCGGTGGCGTGACATACCCGACGGGCACTACGACCGAGCATGGCTGGTCGGCCATGATCAACACGAACACAGGCGCGCTCGGCGCTTGGTCGGCCATTCGGGATCTTCCGTCGCCACGCTCGCACGCAGCAACCGTCGCTGGCGCCGGCAAGATCTTCGTGACTGGCGGCGGCAACGGTGGTCCGGGTCTCGACTCGTTCTACTACGCCGACGCGCAGTTCTAGTTCCCGACTCCCGACTGCTCGCAGGTCGGGAAAAGAGAAATCCCGACTGCTCGCAGGTCGGGAGAGAGAAAACTTTTACCGGAGGTTGTCATGAGCGAACGCCGCGGGTTGTATCCCGAGATCGAACCCTACCGCACGACGATGCTTCGCGTGGACGACCTCCACGAGATCTACGTCGAAGAGTCGGGCAACCCTTCGGGAAAGCCCGTCGTCTTCGTTCACGGCGGTCCGGGCGGAGGAACGGACGGTAAGCACCGCCGCTTCTTCGATCCCAAGCACTACCGCATTGTGCTCTTCGATCAGCGAGGATGCGGGAAGAGTCGCCCGTACGCGTCCCTCGAGCGAAACACCACGTGGGACCTCGTCGCCGACATGGAGAAGATCCGCGAGCATCTCGGAATCGAGCGCTGGCAGGTCTTCGGCGGAAGTTGGGGGAGTACGCTTGCGCTGTCGTACGCCGTGAAGCATGCGGCGCGCGTCACCGAGCTGGTGTTGCGCGGCATCTTTCTGCTACGCAAACGCGAGATCGATTGGTTCTACCAACAGGGCGCGAGCGCGATCTTTCCCGACGCGTGGGAGCACTACCTCGCGCCGATTCCCGTTGCTGAACGCCACGACATGGTCACCGCGTATCACGCGCGCCTGACGCACGACGACCCGCGTGTGCGTCTCGAGGCGGCAAAGGCGTGGACCATCTGGGAGGCGAGCACCAGCTTCCTTCTGCACGATTCCGACGCGATTGCGAAAATGGCGACGGACGAGTTCTCGATCGCGTTCGCTCGGATCGAGTGCCACTACTTCACGAACAAGGGGTTCTTCGAGACGGACAATTGGCTCCTCGACAACGTTGCCGCGATTCGGAAGATCCCCGGCACGATCGTTCAGGGGCGCTACGACGTGGTTTGTCCCGCCGAGAGCGCATGGGCACTGCACCGTGCTTGGCCCGAGGCCAATCTACGAATCGTCGCCGATTCGGGACATGCGGCGCTCGAGCCGGGAACATTGCACGAGCTCGTTCTGGCAACTGACCGCTACCGCTGAGGCCATCGCCATCGAATCGCTTCCGATCGACGCGCACCTACCCGCCATCACCGCTGCGCTCGAGACGCGCGGCGTTGTTGTTGTCGTGGCGGAGCCAGGTGCAGGCAAGACCACCCGTGTTCCCGCCGCGCTCGCGAGGGCCAGCTTTCTCGCGAACGGAGAGATCCTGGTTCTCGAGCCCCGCCGCCTCGCGGCTCGTCTATCGGCAGAGCGTGTGGCGAGCGAGCTCGGCGAGAAGATCGGCAAGACCGTCGGTTACACGATCCGCTTCGAGAGTGTCGCGAGCGAGTCCACGCGGGTTCGCTTTGTAACCGAAGGTGTTCTTACGCGACGCATTTCACGAGACCCCGAGCTCCGTGGCGTCTCGTGCCTGATTCTGGACGAGTTCCATGAACGCAGTTTGCACACCGATCTCGCAATCGCCTGGGCACGCCGCCTGCGCAGCGAGAAGCGCCCCGATCTGCGTGTCGTCGTGATGAGCGCGACCATCGATGCGGAGAGTGTCGCGAAGTTTCTCGACGCGACAACGATTCAGGTCCCGGGCCGCACGTTCCCTGTGACCATCGAGCATCTCGAGCGAGCGGATACTCGACCGCTCGAACAAGTCGTTGCGATGGGGGTGCGGCGCGCGCTCGACAAGATGCCGGACGGCGATGTGCTTTGCTTTCTACCCGGCTCCCGCGAGATTCGTCGTGCCGAAGAGGCGCTGCGAGAGTCATTGAGGGCGCGCGGTGTGGAGCTTGCCATTCTCCACGGCGATCTCCCCGCGGCGGATCAAGACAGAGCCGTACGCGCGGGTACGACACGGCGAGTGATTCTTTCGACGAACATCGCGGAGACGTCCCTCACGCTGCCTTCAGTCACTAGCGTCGTCGACAGCGGATTCGCGCGACGAGCGGGTTTCTCTCCTTGGTCCGGATTGCCGACGCTCGAGACGCAATCGATCAGTCGCGCATCGGCAACCCAGCGCGCAGGTCGCGCGGGCCGCGTGCGCGAAGGATACGCACTGCGCCTCTACACGGCGCCAGACTTTCAACAGCGGCCCTCGTTTGACGTGCCGGAGATCATGCGCGCCGATATCACGGAGCTCACTCTGATCGTGCACGCGGCCGCCGCGGCAGATATCGGGTGGTTCGAATCGCCGCTTCCGGCTGCGCTCGAAGCGAGCCGTAGACTGCTCCGTGCACTGGGCGCGCTGGATGAAGCCGGCGTCATCACCGAAGTAGGCAAGAAGCTGCTGGAGCTCGGCGCGCATCCTCGCATTGGACGTGTACTTCTCGAATCCGCGGAACGAGGAGTGGCGGCGCGCGGCGCGTTGATGGCTGCGCTTATGGGAGAACGCGATGTGGATCGCGAAGAGCGCACGTCGTTTGGCGGAGCCGGAACCGGCAAACGTGCCCCGCATGTTTCGGTCGTAAGTGACGTCATCGAACGTGTAGAGCGCTTCGAGGCCTGGGAGTGGGGTGGAGGAAGCCCCGAATCGCACGGTCTCGACAAACGTGCGGTCTTCAACGTGCGCGATGCTCGCAACGCGTTCGTACGCGCACTGACGCGTGCGGTACGCAGCGCATCGCCCGACGCGAAGAAGAGTCTCGACGAGGAAGAGTCGGATCTGCGGCGTTCGCTATTCTCAGGGTTTGCTGATCGCGCTGCGCAGCGGCGCGTGCGAGGTGGCTCGGATTTCGTCGTCGCGCTCGGTGGCGCGGTCAATCAAGGGCGCAGCTCGGTGCTAGACGCGGAGTTCGTCGTCGTGCTCGACGCCGAAGAGCAGCGCGGCGACCGGAACGCGAAGCTACTCTCGCAGATTGATCCCGACTGGTTGCTCGAGGGCGATCCGTCGCTGGTGATCGACGAAGCAAGGTTCGATATCGATGAAAAGAACGGGAAGGTGTTCCGAACGACCAGCCTTCGTTACGGCGCGCTCACGCTCGACTCATCCCGAGCACCGGCGCAGCCGGGACCGGAGACTGCTCGCGCTTTGCTCGAATGGATCGTCGTGCGTGACTATCGACCCGTCGTTGATATGGACGCGCTGCATCGTCTTCGAAACCGCGCGACGTTCGCGGTTGCAAATGGCGCGACGTTCAACGTGGAGGAGACGGTGCAAGCTGCGCTCGCCGAAGCTACAACCCACGCTGTGACGCTCGATGAGGTGAAGCGAGCAGACCCGTTGGCTCTCGCGGGCATGAAGCTCGGGTCAACCCTGGAGCGCTTCGCACCGGAGACAGTGCTCATCGGAAAGCGCAAGACGCGAGTGAACTACGACGCAGGAAAGCCACCGTGGGTCGAGTCGCGCATGCAGGACTTCTTCGGCATGAAGACCGGCCCGGTTGTTGGCAACACGCCCGTTGTATTGCACCTGCTGGCCCCGAATCAGCGAGCCGTGCAGGTTACGACCGACCTCGCGGGGTTTTGGACGAAGCACTATCCATCCATCCGCAAGGAGCTGATGCGGAAGTATCCGCGTCATCAGTGGCCCGAGAACCCCCGCTGACCTGCCTAGTTTGAGCCGATCCTGGCTTTCGTCCGCACTC
>CAZWQH010000206.1:0-8700 GCA_964635815.1 uncultured Sandaracinaceae bacterium | reverse complement strand
GATGACGTGCACTTTGACCTTCTCCGTAGATTGGTCGGTGAGCGCTTTGACGATGGCTTCGATTGAGCCCTGCATGTCTGCCTTGATGACGACGCGGAGCTCTTGAATCTCGCCCTGCTGCATCATGTTGTAGATCTGGTCGAGACCCACGCGTGTGTTTCCCGAGATCTTGGAGACAGTGAGCGCTTTGCGCGTCTGCACGATTTCTTGTGCGCGGCGCTGATCGGTGACGACGTAGAAAGAATCGCCCGCTGCAGGGATCTCCGAGAGGCCGAGCACCTCGACCGGAGTCGAGGGGCCCGCAACCGTAGTTGCCTTGCCGCGGTCGTCGGTCATCGCGCGGACTTTGCCCCAGACGGAGCCGGCAACGATGACGTCGGACGTTCGAAGCGTGCCGTTCTGGATGAGGATGTTCGCAACGGGTCCGCGACCCTTGTCGAGATACGCTTCGAGAACGACGCCTTCGGCAGGAATGCTCGGGTTCGCGTTGAGCTCGAGCACTTCCGCCTGCAAGACTGCCCCTTCAAGCAGCTTGTCGACGCCGAGGCCACTCTTTGCAGAGACCTCGTAGAACATCGTTTCGCCGCCCCACTCTTCCGGTTGAAGACCTTCGTTCGCAAGCTCGCGCTTGACCACATCGGGACGCGCTTCGGGTTTGTCGATCTTGTTCATCGCGACGACGATGGGTACCTCGGCCGCGCGAGCGTGGCTGATGGCTTCCTTCGTCTGCGGCATGACGCCGTCGTCTGCTGCGACGACGAGGATCACGAGATCGGCTGCGTGACCGCCGCGTGCTCGCATCGCGGTAAAGGCTTCGTGGCCGGGCGTATCGAGAAACACGACAGGGCCGCGCGGGGTTTCCACGCGATAAGCGCCGATGTGCTGCGTGATGCCGCCGGCTTCGCCCGCCGCGACATTCGCCGAACGAATGCGATCGAGGAGCGAGGTCTTTCCGTGATCGACGTGACCCATGATGGTGACCACCGGTGCGCGTGTGACGCGGTCGGTCTCGGTGTCTGCGAACGTTCCACGGGCTTCGGTAAGCATCGTGTCGTCGCTCTTGGCTACGTTCTCGACCTCGTACCCGAACTCTTGCGCGAGGATCTTCGCTGTGTCGGCATCGAGAGAGCTGTTGATATTCACACCGCTCATGCCGAGCTGCATCAACCGCATCAGCACGTCGGTCGCCTTGAGGCTCATGCGTCCGGCAAGCGTCTGGAGGCTGATGTTGTCCTCGATGCGAATGATGCGCTTCTGGGCGCCTGGCATCGACATCGGCGTGGGCGCGCCAGTCCGCTTGGGACCGGGCATACCGCGCTTCTTGAAGCCCGGACGCGAAGCTTGCTGACGTCCAACCGGGCCGAGTGCCGCTCGTCCAAGCTCGCGACGACGCGGTGGCTCCGAGGTGCCTGTGCCGCCGGGACCGGGGCGAAGACTGCCGGGGCCGCCGACCGCGTGTTGGTTGACGATGCGGGAAACGGTGGATGCGGAAGGCGGTGGCGCACTGGGCGCGACTGCCGAGCCACGGGCAACAACGCCTGGCGGAAGGTTCGCGTGTCCAAGACGTTCGGATGCCGGCGCAGGAACTCGCTTGGCATTGTCGAGCGGGCGAACGGAACCGCTCGCGGGGTCCGCAGAGAAGAGTTGGTGATCCCCGCTCGGCGTCACTGCGGAGGGAGCTGCCATACGATTCGCAGCCGACGGAGGTTCTTCCGCTAGTGGCTCGTCGTGCTCGGGCTCGGGCGCTGGGCGCGCACGAACTGCCGCGACCGGAGGAGCAGAAGGCTCGCGATCAGGACGGACAATCGTGGACGGAGGCGGAGTAGGCGGTGCGGATGCGGGTTTCGCTGCCACAGGCGCGGGACTCGCCGCGGAAACGGGAGGAGGAGCCTCAGGCGGGCCGGCGTCATCCGGCTTTCCGACGGTGCGACGTCGAACGACGGTAGGACGAATGCGTTCTTCGACGCGGCTCTCGTTCTTGTCGCGCTCGAGCATTCGCTTCACGCGATCGACTTCCACAGGCTCGAGTGCGCTCATGTGATTACGCACCGCGATTCCCATCGCAGCCATCTTTGCAACTAGGTCTCGATTTTCGAGACCAAGCTCACGAGCAACTTCGTAGACGCGCACTTTTACCGTCATCCTTCCTCCGATCGCACTAGCGGTCTCTGACCACTAGGCGGTTTCGCGGTCTCCGACCGATTTAGCTGGTTCGTGTGGAGGCCCATCACCCGTTGCAGGAGCTGGCGCTGATACGGCGAGCACGCGCTCGAGCTGGCTTCGGTACTTCGAAACAAGCTCGATTGCGGAGTCACGCACAGCCGCGGCACGCTTTGCCGCGATGCCTGCTTTGAGCGAAATCTTGTCTGCGTCTGCTTCGCGCTCGATCTCGAGCGGCGAACGGTAACCCGCTGCTTCGAGAGCAGCAGCCGTACGCGTCCCAACTCCCGTCAGAAGGAGCAACTTGTCACGATTCGAAATCGCTTCGTCCTTGGCCGCGAACTCACGCACGCGCTCTGAGCGAAGCTTTTCCATCCCGTTTTCAGCTCGCTCGCGAAGAACGCCCGGTTGAACGGATTTCACGATTTCTGCGATCGAAGAAAGCTCCTGGTCGCCTGCTTCGACGATCTCTTCGAGGCTTCGGAAGCCCGCGCGATAGAGCGCGCGAACACCAGACTCGTCGACGCCGGCAAGCTGAGCGAGCTCTCCAAGAGCTGCCTCTTCCATCTGGCGGAACTTCGACTCACCGATGATCTCGAGCTTCCAGCCGCAGAGCTGTTGCGCAAGGCGCACGTTCTGTCCGCGTCGGCCGATGGCCAAGCTGAGCTTCTCGTCTGGAACGACGAGCTCCATCGCATGATTCGCTTCGTCGATGACGACGCGCGTAACTTCCGCGGGAGCGATTGCGTTGCACACGAATCGCGCAGGATCACGGTCCCAAGGCACGATGTCGATCTTTTCGCCACGAAGCTCTTGGACGACCGCTTGAACGCGCGAGCCCTTCATACCGACGCATGCGCCAACGGGATCGACGTCGTTGTCTCGACTGGAGACGGCAATCTTCGAACGCGCGCCGGGCTCACGAGCCGCGGCCACGATCTTGACGATGCCTTCGAAGATCTCGGTGACCTCACGCTCGAACAGCTTCACGAGAAGCTGAACGTCGGCGCGAGAAAGTACGAGCTGCGGACCACGAGCGTCCTTGTCGATTTCCTTCAGAATCGCATCGATGCGGTCTCCAGGACGGTAGTTCTCGCGTGGCGTCTGCTCGCGCTTTGGAAGCACCGCTTCGCGGCCGCCTTCGAGGTCGACGATGATCGAATCACCGCGCTCGAAGCGACGAACATGCCCGGTGATGATCTCACCGCGCTTGCTCTTGTACTCGTTGAAGAGCACTTCGCGTTCGGCATCGCGGACGCGCTGAATAATGACCTGCTTCGCGGCCTGCGCGGCGATGCGGCCGAAGCCCGCGCGCTGCGAGGTAAGCATCAAGAGCTCGCCGAACTCGGTGTCTTGTTTGGCGGCCTGCTTCGCGTCTTGCGGAAGGTAGAAAATCTGGAAGCCAAGCTCTTCGCCGACCTGCGCGTCGAGGTTGTGGTCTTTTGCATCTTCGACCGTCATCTCGCGCTCTGGGTTTTCGACGTCTTCGACGACCGTCATGTACTGGAAGAGGTCGACATTGCCGCTCTCTTCGTTGAAGCGCGCTTCGAGCTCGCGGTTCACACCGAACGTACGTTTCGCAGCCATCAGAATGGCCTGCTCCATCGTCTCGGTTAGGGCTTTCGCGTCGAGGCCTTTTTCCTTGGCCACTTCGTTAATGGCCTTGTGCAAAGAATCCTGAGCGGCTGTTTCTCGCGTCTTCCTCATAGCGTGATTCCTGGTCTCGTTTGCTTGCGGCATCGTGTTACTTGTTTCTCGCGTGCTTGTGCTTGGCGTTCTGCTTACCCGAGTTTCCTTTGGAAGCTTTTCCTGGGGTCACCCACTCGAAAGCGAGATTTGCGGATTTGATGGAGGCGACGTCTACGGTGACTTCACCCGAGTCGTCCGTGAGACGGATGCTCGTAACGTCATTGCTGCGGTCGTTGGGCGAAACTCCCTCGGGCGACACACCGGTGAGCCGCGCGACCGTGAATGCGCGCCCCGCAACCGGAGCGACAAAAACAACTTTGATTCGCTCGCCAAGGAATCGTCGGTAGTCGGAAGGTTTGAGAACTTCTCGTTCGACACCTGGCGACATCACTTCGAGTCGATACGTCCCAGGCATCGCGTTCGCGAGCTCGATCGCCGCACCGAGGTTCCGGCTGACGTTCGAGCAGTCGTCGGTCGTCACGCCACCAGGGCCGACGTAGCGTCCATCGGGACGCACGCGATCGATTGTCACCCGCAAGATTCCGTTCGCAGCACCGCCGTGAATACGTGCTTCCACGAGCTCGACGCCGAGGGCGTCGCAAATCGGGGCCGCCATGGCGTTGATCGCCTCTTCGCGATGCGTAAGAGGCTGCTCATAGCGAGCGGCTGATTGCGGATTCGTATGATTTTGCTCCATCAACATGAACGATTACTGCTCGGTCTCTCGGTACTTCCTGGTGTGCGGCGACTCGTACGACGGAGAAACAAAAAGGCGACCCGCGGGCCGCCTCATACACAGCCAGTTATGTAGGCGCGGAACTAGCACGGTCACGCTTCACCGGCAACACCGCTAATGCGCGAACGCCACACATCCCGCTCTCGAACTGTGAGTTGTCGCGTGCTAATCGGAAATCGTGCTGATTCCGACGTACTGGGCGGAGGCTCGCGTGGAGGGGACGCGGAATCACCCGGGTGATTCGGCTAAGAAAACCCTCCCCCGAACCCGAAAAATCGTTGTCCGTAGGTGGGGATGGTCGAACGTAAGCGTGGAAGACGCACATGCGAAGGCACGCGTGCGGGCTTCTGCCGACCTGGCCCGACGACAAGCGGGCGAAGCGGTTCCGCACCGAGAGCGCGCCGCAGAGTACGGGGATGAAGCGCAGCCGATCCGAGAGGAGGTTGTCTCGCGGAACGCAGAAATCGTGATCACGCGGAATCGCTACGGCGCGTTGTGTATGAACGCCCCAGATCTCTGGATCGCGGACGTCGACGTGCAGGAGCGGCGCCACTCTGCACCGACCCGGTTCGACGCCACGGTATGGATCGTCACCCTCGTAGCTGCGTTCGTCACGCCGTTCTTCATCGATGCTCCCTACTTCCTTGCGCCGCTGGGTTCGATCGTCGCAGCAATCGTCGTGCTGTCTGTCTATTCCGAATGGAGACGCACCCGTCTTGCTCGCGCTGCGACCGCACGGCTCGCAGCAGCACACGCAGAGCTGGAGCGATTGCTTCGTTCGCAACCATGGCGATCCCATCTGTATGAGTCGCCCAATGGCTACCGTGTCATCGCGACACACACGCGATCGACTCCGGATGACCCCCGCGTGGATGAGTTCTTCTCCCGCTTGAAAGCGGACCCCGCGTTCGTGCTGCTTTGCAAACGACAGAAATGTTTTCGCGCTCGCCTCACCGCAAAGCCGTGGCGAACGAATCTATCGGTCGACGTCCGATATCCTCGTCAGTGGCCCATCGACGACGTCCGTCGGGTCGCACGCGACGCGTGGATCGCGGCCTACACGCCGGAAGCGGAGCGATACGCGGCATGCAAGTACATCGGTCTCTATGGCAGTGCGTCACCAGACCTCGGAGCCGAGGAGATGCGCTCGCTGCATGATCAGCTTTCGAAAGCGCGTTCCGACAAACCGCTAGCGTGAGAGCGTGTTACGGCGATTTCGAAGCGAGTGACGCGGAAGCGACAGGCCTAGGAAGCCGGCGACAGCAGTAACGAGCAGGCCGTTCCAAAACCAATCGGTCCCCATCGCCGAGGCAACGTTGATTTGCGCAGCAGCGACAACCGGTTCCTCCGGAGATTCCACTGCAGGAATCGCTGGCACCTCGCTGTGGTCGGCTTCGATCGTGATCTCGGAAGACGCCGGTGCGCCAGAGAGCGTACGACTGCCGATTCGCGCTTCGAGCTCGAGCTTAGTCAGCCCCGGAGCGCTCGGCGCGGCGACGGTTAGCGCGAACGCAAACTCCTCACCTGGAGAAATCTCCTCGCGAATGACGAGTGGGGTCGTGTTGTCTTCCCAGGTCTGGATGTCGAAGAAGGGACTCGGTCGATCATCCGAAACGGAGAACCGCACGGATCCTGGATGCCACGTCGATCGTCCGGTGTTCCGCCCGCGCAAAACGAGCTGCGTCCTCTGTCCGCTCGCAAGTGTGACTTCTCGCTCCGACAGCCGAACATCAGCGCTCTGCCATGACGTGTCTTCTGCCTTGAAGCGAATGCCGAGGTGACTGCTCACTGGACGATTGCGACCATCGGAAGGGTGATTCTGCACGCCGCCCTCTCCGCGAATGAAGAGCTCGGTAGAGCCGCCACCGTCGAGATTGAGCGCGTTGTGTGCACCGAACTCGAGGAGCAACTCCGCAGCGTGCGTTCCGGTCAAGCCAGGCACGCCGGGTCGCCGTCCATCGGCGGCGAGGATGATCAGCGTCTTCTTGTCGCGCGTCAGTCCGAGAGCCGTGCGGGGGTGGCGAAACGTGATGTGACGCGGCCCGAGCCACGCGACCTGAATCACACCGTCGCGAATCAACCATGGCTTTCCGCTCACTACGTCGGTCGCCCACGCGAACGGCGCGGTCAGAAGCTCGCCGGCCGAATCGAACGCCTCGGCTTCGTTCAGTCGCCCGAACGCAAAGCTCATGTCGCAGCGCTCGGAATACGAGTCGTCCCAGGCCACTCCGTCTGCAACGGCGAGGCCGCAGGAGCGATTTCGCGTATCGAAGAAGTTTGCGTTGATTGCGATGTCCGCATCGAAGCGCTCCGCGAAATCACGCGTCGCTATTCCTCGAGCTCCCTGCGGAGTGGAGACGAGCGACAAGTTGGGACGCCGCAAATCGACCAGCAGAATATGAGCGTCGACGTCCCCGGAAGTGCGGTGGAGATGGCGCACGCCCGGATACGGATCGCTCCAGTCGTCACGCGCGCGCGCGACGGCGGGTGCGCCCAGCACCAGACACGCAACGACGAACAGCAGGACGCGCAGCACTAGAGGAAGAGTGAATGCGAAGGGGCGGTGGCGTCAAAAAAGAGATGGCGAGGATCGTCGCGCAGCTGTTTGACAGCGCGTCTCGTCGTTGTACGGGAAGACGAAATGGCGCGAAAACCTCTGTCTGTATGCTTGGATTCTCGGTGCACCGGAGCTGTAAGGAGCTCGCCTACCTCGTACGAAAGAACGGTATCCACGATGTTGCGAACACTTCCGATGCTCAGTTTGTTCCTCGCAGCTTCTACTTCGCTCACAGCGTGCGGGGCGAGCCTGCAGTCCGCGTGGAACGAGCCCACGACCGTTCGCGCGACGACTGAATCCCCTCGATACCAAGAGCTCATGGCCGGAGCAGAGGCGAGCTGGCGCGCGCGTGCGGTCGAGTCCGAAGCCAAAGACGCGGTCTCGAAGTACGAAGCCGCGCTGAACGCCGAGGCGGGTCATCCAGAGGGTTGGGTGAAGCTCTCGCGCGCCCTGCTCTTCCTGGGCGAAGCCCACATGCGCGCACGCCCCGAGTATCGCAGCCACCGAGCCGTGATCCATCAGCGAGGAGTCCAAGCGGCCGAGCGAGCGCTGAAACTATTGAACGCGACCCTCGCCGAGCGAATGTCGCATGGCGGTCGTTTCATCGATGCGATCAACCTCGTCGAGCGCAGCGACGTGGCTGCCCTGTTCTTTCGTGAGGCGAACGTCGATGCGTGGGCGGATGCTTCAGGAGGAAGCACCAGCGCCGAGGTCCGCGATGAAGTCCGCCTGGCAATGCAACGCTGCCTCGAGCTCGACTCTGCGTTCCACTACGGCGCGCCACATCGTTATTTTGGCACCTGGTTCGCGCGCACTCCGTCGTACGCGGGCGGAGACCTCACGCGGTCCCGCGATCACTTTGAGGCCGCGATTCAGATCGCACCCGGTGTGCTCTCCACGCGCGTGGCGTTCGCGGAAGACTACGCAACGAAGACACAAGACCGCGAGCTCTTCGACGAACAGCTGCAAGCGGTGATCAACGCGGATGCCAACGGAGAAGCCGAGCTAGCGCCCGAGAATGCGAGCGCACAGGCCCGAGCTCGAGACCTCCTCGGTCGCGCCGACGCCCTTTTCGATTGACCGCATAGCTACGGAGTCTCGCCCCGGATAATTAGCCGCGTGCCAGGGTGATCCGCGCTCGGAAAAGCGCCGTGCCACGCCGGCGGAACAAACGGCGTGGACCACTCGAACACCCACTTCGCATCGAGTGGAGCGAGATTCACGCAACCGTGACTCTTCGGTCTACCGAAACGGTTGTGCCAAAACGCGGAGTGCAGCGCGTACGCGAGCTGGAAGTACATCACGTATGGGACGTCCTCGATCGAGTACGGACCATCCACCGCGTGGTCTCCGTCCATGGTCGTCGCGACGTGCTTCGAAGTGATCCGAAAATCGCCCGTCGGCGTTGCGTGGTTGAGTAGCGGATTGTCTTCGTCCTTGACCTTGCCGGTGCTCACGAGCGTCGCAAAGACGGGGCGCTCACCTTCGTACGCAACGAGCGTTTGCAGCGACAGATCGACGTCGATCCATTTTTCGTTGTCGCCGAGACCTGCAGGCG
>CAZWQH010000205.1:0-8736 GCA_964635815.1 uncultured Sandaracinaceae bacterium | reverse complement strand
ACGCCGACGACGATGGCGTTGCTCAACGCTGACTCCGTTCGTCTTCGACAAATCGTTACCAACGTGCTCGAGAATGCCATCAAGTTCTCGAAGGGCACGAGCACGGTGCACGTTCGCGCGCAGGAAGTGGAGTGGATCAACGGTTCAGATGTCGGGATGACTCTGCTCGGAGAAGTACGTCCTGCCGTCCAAATCTCGATCACGGACTCTGGCATCGGCATGCCGCCCGATCAGCTGGATCGAATCTTCGACGCGTTCTACCAAATCGATGGCGGGGCCACGCGCGAGCATGGCGGCGCTGGCCTCGGACTCTCGATCGTGAAGCGGCTTGTCGAAGCGCACGACGGCACCATCGAGGTTCAGAGCGAACCGAACGTCGGCACGACGTTCACCGTTACCATTCCCCACGCAGAGTCGTGAGCTAGTCGTGGACGAATGGGCGCGCGTGGCGCATCTGGCGGAACAGTTTCACGCAGAGGACTCGTCTGTCCGCGTTGGAATCGGTGACGATGCCGCATTTCTCACGAACGGAATCGTCGCGAGTGTGGACACCCAAGTCGAGCACGTACACTTCAAACGAGAGTGGCTCTCGTTTCGAGAGCTCGGCTACCGAGCGGTGATGTCCGCGGCCAGCGATCTCAGCGCCAAGGGAGTCGAGACGCGTTGGATTCTATCCGCTGCGGCGCTGCCGATGATCGACGACGGTGCGTTCAAAGCGTTGGTGGACGGTACGGCAGAGGCGGCGTCCGACTTGGGGGCTTGCGTGATCGGAGGCAACCTTAGTCGAGCATCGGAGATCAGCCTGACTACGACCGTACTCGGGTCGACCTCGATGACTCCCATCCTCCGCAGTGGCGCTCGCGTCGGAGACAGTTTATTCGTATCGGGGATGCTCGGCGAGCGTGCGCTCGGACGATTCGCACTCGAAGCCAACGCTGGACCGAGTGAGCTCTCGTCACGCTTCGTCAACGCGTGGCGGCGCGTTCGTGCGCGGACCGACGTCGCCCTCACCCTCCACGTGCACGAGGTATCCGCGGCGATCGACTTGTCGGACGGATTGCTTTCGGACGCACGACATCTGGCGCACGCATCGAACGTGCAGCTAGAGATTGACTACACGCTCATCCCTCGCGCAGACGACTCGGCGACGTTTGCTGCAAGCCTTGGTCTGAAATGGAGTGACGTTGTGCTCGCGGGTGGCGAAGACTACGAAATTCTCTTCACGGCGAGCTCTGATCGGGTCCCATTCGGATGTCGCATTGGACGGGTGATCGCCGGCCCTCCCGACGTCACCCTCCTGAACGTGTCGGTTCCACGCGCGACGGGTTTCAACCACTTTCGGTGAGACCGAGTCGTAGCATCATCTTCTGCAAGCCGAACCTCGACACTCCGAGCTTCGCGGCGGCTTTCGTCTGATTTCCAGAGACCTCTTCGAGCGCGCGACGGATGAGTCGCTTCTCGAGCGCGGCTGTCTGCGCCTTCAAGTCCAAGTCAGCGATGGGCTCTTCGCCTGATTCGACGCCAATCTGGGGCGACAGGTGCTCCGCACGAATAACATCGTCGGCAACGACGCTCGCGCGAAGAAGCTCGTTCTCGAGCTGACGCACGTTCCCCGGCCACCGATACGACATGAGGCAAGCGAGTGCCTTTGGGTCGATGCGCAGTGGTGTCGCTCGCTTCGCGACCGCGCACTGCTTCTCGAGAAAATGCGCCACGAGCTCCGGAACGTCTTCGATTCGGTCACGAAGGGGCGGAACTTCGATCACTACAACCGACAATCGGTAGAACAGATCCTCACGAAAGAGTCCCTGCGCGATCCGTTCCGAGAGCGAGCGATGAGTAGCGGTGATGAGCCGTACGTCCACGTTTCGCGACCGCTCGGAACCGAGAGCGCGCAGCTCGCCAGACTGAACGACGCGAAGCAGCTTGGCCTGCATTGCCGCGCTCATCTCAGCAACCTCATCGAGAAAGAGCGTGCCGTGATCCGCGGCTTCGAACAGGCCCATTCGAGCGCGTTCGGCCCCTGTGAATGCGCCTCTCACGTGTCCGAACAGCGCGCTCTCGAGAAGTCCGTCGGGGATCGCGCCCGCGTTCTCCGCAACGAACGAACGGCGACTGCGAGCGCTCATCGCGTGAATCGAGCGAGCGACAAGCTCTTTGCCGACACCGCTCTCGCCGAGAATGAGAACCGGCGCCGAGCTCGCCGCCGCTCGACGAGTGAGCTCGAGCAATCGTGAAATGGCTGTGCTCGAACCGATCAGATCACTTTTGGGTGCAGAATCGGTCCTACGCCGCAGTTGGTCCAGCTCTAGTCCTTGCGATTCCACGAGACGAGAAAGGCGACGCTCTTGCGTGCTTAGTCGCGCGGACGTTGCGTGCGCCGCGCGAATCAATCGAGCAGACCGGAGTGCGATGCCAACGAGCGCCGCGAGCTCCTCGAGTGCTTTTGCATCCGCGTCAGAGAATGCCGCACGTCGCAAACGGTCCTCGATCACGAGCACCGATGATTCAGTCCGAAGCGGAGCGATCATCGCAGACCGAAGAGCCAAGGACTGCACGCTCTCGGACGATGCGGTCTCGTGAACCGCATCAATTGTGCGGATGACTTCGCGCAGCGTCAGCGCTCGATTCACGAGCGTTCGTGAAACTGTCTCGCTTTCCGCTTTTAGCATGCCGCGAAGCCCGCGCGCGCGTACCACTCGAATCGACCCGTCATCGGACAACCGAGCAAACGCCACTCGCTCGGCGTCGAACCTCTCCATCAAGGCGTCGAGTGCGTTCTCGATCACGCGCGTCGTGCCGAGCTCGGGGTCCAGCCGGCGAATGAGCTCACCAACGATCCCACTGCGTGGGGAAACGTCCACGCCCCGAGAGACACCGGTGCGGTCGGCTACGCTCGCGGCGGCGAGCGCCGCAGCGTATTCGGGAACCGCTCGCAGCCGTGAACGCCCTGCTCCGTCCAAGCTTCGTGAGGCGAGCTCGAGCAGCGTTCGTACGCGACTCCGTTGAAGGGCCGCGTCCTCGTGCGCGGAAAGGTCGTCGGCCAGATGCGCGAGTAGCAACGTGCCACGCAACTGGTACTCGAAAGGATTCTCGTCACTGCTGAGAGCCCTTGCGTGAGAACTCGCCCTTTCGTAGTCACCCGACGCGCGGAGCACAAAAGCCGATGCGAGGTCGAGCTCTCGAGAAATCGCGCTCGGCCCAGTTTCCGAAGAAAGGATCTCCGAACCCATAGCCCGAGCCTCTGCCAGGCACACGTTGGCGGCCTCCTGCTGCCCCTCGCACGCCAACCAAAGCGCGCGTCGCGCTCGCACGAGGATCGTCTCCTCGACCGGTAACGACGCGCTCGCCACCTCTTCGAGACGGGCGAGCGCAGCACGGATGTCTCCGTGTCGGCCTTCGCTCTCGGCCATGACAAGGGCAAAACGAGCCGCTTCGGGTGCCGTCTTCAGAGCCGGATGTCGTTCGCACAACTCCCGGAAGCGATCGTGCGCCCAGCCAGCAAGCACACGGTCGCCAACTAGAATCGCCGCATTCGCGAGGTTGTACAACGCACGCGCGACATCGCGGTCGCGGCCGAGCGCGACGAGTTGTCGTGCTGCGCCTCGAAGCTGCACCAGCGCGTCACCAAGAATCCCTTCCTCGAGAAGTACTACGCCCGCGTTCGCCTCGGCGAGCGCACCGAGGTGGCGCTCGTTCGCCGTCCTCGCCAAGTGAGCGGCGCGTTCGAAACAACTCGCGGCGCTCGCGCGCTCGGAACGAGATTGGGCAACAAGCCCGGCCAAGAAGGCCGCCCGCGCCTCAAATGCTAGTCCAGCGTGCTTTGCCGAATCAGTAAGTGTGACGAGCAACTGCGTCGCATCCGCCTGTTGCGAATTGGCCAAGAGGATCTGCACCTCCAGGGCGCGAAATCTTGCGACGTAGTCCTCAGGGCTACACCACGCGAGGGCATCCACCGCGCGCGTCGCGGCGCTTTCGTGATGGCCGCCGTCGTAGTCGACGCGTGCCCAGACGGCGGCATGCAGACCGCGCCCTGCATCCTCTGGCGGATGTGCAGCCAGCTCGGCGGCCGCAACTTCCAGCTTGCCCTGGTGGCGAGCGATGTCCGCTCGAAGCACGGCAGCGCTCGCAAGGCCCTCGATCGCCAAGAGTGCGGCGTCATACTTGCCCAGACTCCGCAGGACATCCGCCAACAGTGCGCGAACCTGGTCGAGCCGCTCGCCACGGGATCGTGCGCGCGCGCCCTCTTCCACCGCTACTTCGAGCAGCGTCGTCGCTTCGTCAACGTGACCGGTGGCTCGCAGTCGACGTGCCGCATCGCAAACGGTTCGCTCGACGTCCGCGTCGCGCCGAGCCAGGGCTACGTATGCACGCGACGCGACGTCGGAGCCGACGTGGAGTGCGACGGCGTCCGCTTTCTCGCGCACTTCCTTGCCAGCTAGTGCGCGCAAACTGCGTGCGTGAGCAGGTCTGAGGCAAAGAGCGCCATCGCTTCGAGTGGTCGCAAGGCCGCGCTCCACCAGAGCTCGCCGTGCCGCAATCCATGAGTGCCCGGCCGGGCTCCCTCGCAGCTCCTGAAGGATTCTTGGGGAAACCGCTCCGCCCACGGCCGCTGCAACCAACGCGAGGCTGCGCGCCGGGCCAGTGAGGTCCAAGGGATCGCTGGACGCGAGTGCGTCGATGCAAACCTCGAGTGAGCTCGAATCCGCGGAGCGAAGCGATGCGACGGCTCCGCGGCACAGCAGGCCCGGCAAGCCGCCGGTCCGAACGAACAACCGATCGAGTACGATGCCATCCGTCGCGAGCGTGGGGTCGATTCGTTTTGCAAGCGCATCGAAGTCAGGGCGCGCGAGCGGTCCGAGCTGAACATGCTCGGTTCCTTCGTGCACTGAATCGCTCGCTAGCTGTTCCACGATGAGGACATCGGCATCGCACCCGCTCAAAGCGAGCGCGCGTTGGAACGCAACCACGGCGTGCGCCTGCGCAGGGTGAGAGATCGAGAGATGGACGAATCGCGGTCGCTGCGTTTCCGAATGAAACGCGACGCAGGCTTCCCAGCCTTCTTCCGTTCCGATCGAGACGTACTCGGGAACGAGTGCTCCTCCACGCGCGGCCGCTACCTGAGCACGTTTGACCAACTCTCGAACGAAGCGCGACCGCCCTGCGCCACTCGAACCCAGCACGAACAAAGTTCTCGCTCCGTCCGCGAGCGAATCTTCTGCCATTCGCACTGCAACATCACGGCCTACGAGGGGGAGTGCGGGGATTCGTGCCGCGCGCTCGTTTGCATTGGGCTCGGGTTGGACCCCGCGAATGGATCGCTTCCCTGCGATCCAAGAACATCGCGCAACCACTTCGCGGGCCGATGCGGGTCGCTCGTCCGGAGCCACCTGAATCATCGACTCGACCAACTCCAGAATCGGCGCGGGAAAACTCTGTGCTCTCAGATCGCGAATCGCGTGTTCGCGGCTCGCGAGCCACAGACCGCCAGATGTACCCGCAGCGACTTCGTGACCCGAAGCGTCGCGAGACGAGCTCGTTCTGACAGTCCCCATCGTGCCATCGCGGGCCAACAGTGCTCGCGCGAAGCACATCCCGAGCGCATAGAGGTCACTCGCATGCGTTCGCTCGCCGGCCAGAAGCTCCGGGGCCATGTAGCCCGGAGTTCCCGCTGCCCGTCGATACGAGCCCGGCGTACTCGCAAGACCGAGGTCGATCAATCGTGCCCC
This sequence comes from uncultured Sandaracinaceae bacterium, assembly GCA_964635815.1. Taxonomy (GTDB): domain Bacteria; phylum Myxococcota_A; class Polyangia; order Polyangiales; family JADJQN01; genus CAZWQH01. The sequence goes on along the minus strand of CAZWQH010000205.1, from coordinate 3,007 downwards.
CATGCGCTCGTCCACCAAGATGTTCGCGGGCTTCAAGTCTCCGTGAAGCAAATCGACTTCGTGTAGCGCCGCTAGGCCTTCAGCGGCTTCGGCAATTCGTTGCACGCACCACATCGGCAGGTCGCTATCGGGAAACGACAACCTCTTTGCCTGCTCGTCCAGCGCGGCCCCCGAAACGATCTCCTCGACGAGCATCCACGCGCCGGGTTCGATCCCAAGACCAGGGACACCCGTGGGTACGCTGAAGAGATCCAAAACACGCGCTAGTCTCGGATGCGATACGCGACCGAGGGATTCGAACTCGCTTATCAACCAGTCGCGCTCTGACGGAGGGACAGCTTTGAGCGCTAGCCGCTCTCCATCGGGACCAATGCCAACGATGACGCGTCCCCAGGCGCCTCGCCCGAGATCACCGCCATACGTGTATTTGTCGATCGGGATGGCGCCGGGCCTGCGGAGCTTCTCAGGCAACTTTGTTGGCACCATCTACACCCTAGATTCGCATAGAAACAGATGCCGTCAACAGAGTTGCGCTCGGTACGACGACCTGCAAGCAGGGTCTCTTGCGGGCCCGAACGAATAAGAACGGCGGGGTATACTCCGCCCCGCCCATGCTTTGTCGTCCGCATCAGCCCGCCAGCTTTCTGCCGCCTGTGCGCATGCACTTCCTGAACGCGTTGATTCTCTGCGGATCCGCAATCACGTTCCGCGAGGCAGCCGCCCAGCAGGCCGCCGCGAGCGCAGTGGGTGAGCTCACTGTGGAAGCGACAGCGCCAAGCGCTCCGCAGGTTGGCCGCCCCGATCGAATCACCGTCCGGATACGCGGAACGAGCTTGCGATGGCGCACTCTGATCGTCACACCGGTGGCAAATGGCGCGGCCGTTAGCGTGCTGAAGGGGCGATTGCTGTCGACCGATGAAGTGCGGCCGGGCGGATACTTCGAGGTACCGGTGCTTCCGCTTCAAGAGGGGATCGCGTCTGTCCGAATTGACGCGCAAGCGTACCGTTGTGACGCGGCCACTGGGCGCGCCAGGAATCTGTGCCAGTTGGTGCGGCAAACAGTGGATGTGACGTTTCGAGTTCAGCGAAACGCTACTCGGTAAATCTGTCAGACGGCAGGTCTACCCGGCGTCCTACCCGCGTGAGCATCCGCAGAATCGCAAATCCGCCGAACCCGTACGCCGCCACGCACGTCGAGTGGACGGACGAAGCACCTCCCGCGCCGTTCGAGGTCTACGAGGAAACGGCACGCTCCATCGTGTCCAAGAACGACAGCGTCGACGTCGGTTTTCGATTTAGCGTGAACCCGTACCGCGGGTGCTACCACGCCTGCGCGTACTGCTATGCGCGCACCACGCACGAGTATCTAGATTGGGGAGCCGGAACCGACTTCGATCGAAAGATCGTCGTAAAAGTGAACGCACCGGAGCTCTTGCGAGCAGCGCTTCGCAAGCGATCGTGGAAACGAGACCTCATTTCGTTCTCCGGGGTCACGGACTGCTACCAACCATTGGAGGCCGCGTACTCGATCACCAAACGCTGCCTCGAAGCGTGCCTGGCAGAAGCCAATCCGATCAGCATCATCACCAAAGGTCAGCTCGTCGCGAGGGATGCTGAGCTCCTTGCGTCCGTGAATCGTGCGTCTTCAGCAATGGTGTACATGAGCATCGCCTTTTCGAACGATGAAGACTCGCGACGAATCGAACCCTACGCAAGCCCGCCGAGCCGTCGTTTTGCGGCTATGGCGAAGTTGCACGAACACGGCGTGCCATTGGGAGTTGGGGTCGCGCCGATCATTCTCGGTCTCAACGACTCTCAGATCCCTGAGATTCTCGAACGCGCGTACGAGGCCGGCGCGCGCCGTGCGTTCATGGTGAACCTGCGCTTGCCAGGAAGCGTCCTCCCCGTTTGGGATGAGCGCCTCGGTCAGGCATTTCCGGATCGCGCGGCGAAGATACGGCACCGGATTCGCGAGATCGAACACGAGAGGCGCGTTCGACAGCGGCGCTCCGAGCTCTCGAGTCGGATGAGTGGCCTTGGACCTCACTGGCAGATTGCACGGCGATCATTCGAGGTCCACGCACGTCGGTTGGGAATCGAATTCCGTGATTCGCCCGCTCACGCTCAGTCCGGTGATGTGCTCCCGACCCAGCAACCAAGCACAGTGATTGAAACGCGTCGAGAGCCCCAGAAGCAGCTCTCGCTCTGTCTCAGGGGTTCATCGTGACAACGAGTGTGCCGTCGCACCGACGTCCTACTTGCTCGATCGCGAAGTAGTAATCCATCGCGAGCTCGCCGAAGGCTGACCATCGCTCCACCGAACACGAGAAGAACGCCGGAGTGCAGCCAGGGAAATTGACAGGCTGGATCACCCAGCCAGGCCCCATGTTGATCGCGGGATTTCGTGTCCCGGCGGGCAGGCGAATGAAGACATCCGGACGGCCGGCGACCGCGCAGCCGGCCTCGACAGAGTCGTTTGATCCGCAGGTGTTCATCGGATACGAGCCGCTGGCCGAAATGGTCGCCGCGGTGGCACACGTGTCGTTGGGAGGAGGGGTCGTCGCAGGGCAGCCGTCATCCGCACGTCCGTTGTTGTCGTCGTCACAGGAGTTACCGCAAAGCTCGAGCGGTGACGCGCATTCGGTCTGTGCTGTGCAGGTGCCGTTGCAGGTTTGAAACCCCGACGTTCCACAAATGCTCGTGCAGGAGGTCGTCGCGCCCTGAACACAAGTGAACCCATCGTCGGCTCCACCGACGCCGTTGTCGTCGCAACCGTTGCATGTTTCGGTCGCGGCGCGACATGCGCTGTAGCCGTTGCAATCCGAGTCGCACGTGCGCGTACCGGCGGAGCCGCACGTGGTCGTGCAGCTGGACGTGACGCCGCGCTGACACGTAAACGTCTCGTCGTTCGCGCCGTTTCCGTTGTCGTCACATGCGTTGCACACCTCGACACCGCTGCACGCACCGTACATTAGGCAACCCGACTGACAGGTCTCCGTTCCGGGGC
>CAZWQH010000204.1:0-8792 GCA_964635815.1 uncultured Sandaracinaceae bacterium | reverse complement strand
GTCGCTGGCTTGAAGCGCCTGTGTGCCTGGCGGGGATATCCAGAGATCAGCGTCCGCGTTCTCAACGAACATCTGGTTCTTGCCCACGAGCCCAAGGAACACACCGCTTCCCTGGTTGGCCAGAAAGACTGCGAACACAACACCGAACAACGTGCTCGCAAGCTTGAGCTTGTCGTGAAACATCATTCGTACAGCGAGCATCGCCATGAGGCGAAACCGCCCGCGTTTCGAAACAATCGCAGACCGACTCGCTCGGACGTTGGTTCTTGCGCGCGTCTGCTCCGCTGCAATCGCGAGGCGCTCTGCTGTACGGCTCATTGAGGAAGACCAAGTCCGCTTCGGAGCCGGAGCGCGATCCGTGCCACTCGAAGGTCTCCGTACGCTGAGATCCGCGAGACCTCCGCGGAGAACAAGTCCCGCTCGGTCTGACTTACGTCGAGCTGCGTGCCGGCTCCCGCGTCGAGGCGCGCCCTTGCCGCGTTGGCAGCAACTCGACTGGACTCCTCGGCTGCCGTCGCCGCACGCGCACGCGCGATCGACGCGCGCACGCGGTGCCAACTTTCGTAGATCGCGGTCGTGACGTTGTCCCGCGTCTGCTCAACCCTGGCCGCGCTTACTTCTTCGGCGTGTCGCTGCGTTTCGGTCGCGGACGGACGCACGAAATCGAGAACCCACGATGCGCTCAGACCGACTGTCCACTGAGCGGACGGACTGAATCCATTCGCGTTGGTGACCCGCTGATTGGCGGTCAAACCCAGCACCGGGGCGAACGCCATCCACGCAGCCTCGCGAGCACGACCAGCGGCGCGGAGGTCAGAGCTGGCTGCTCGTACCGACGGATTCTGTTCCACGTTTGCGACAAACTCGTCGAGCGCGCGCTCCTCGTGGAGGTCGTCATCGATCACGGAAAGCGTTCCGGGCGCAATGCCTGTCAGCACGAGCAGATTGCGTTCCGCTAGCGCGGTTTGGAGCTCGGCGTCGGCGAGCGACTGCTTTGCGCGCTCCACATCAGCAGTAGCGCGCGCCACATCGAGGTCTGTGCCTACACCTGCATCGCGCCGCGCCGTGATCGAAAGCCTGTTCGCCTCGGAAGCGTCGAGCGTTCGTTGTGCTGCGCCGATCAGGGCACGCGTCGCCCCGACCTGAACGTACGCAGTTGCAACCGCGACGTAGACATCCTGTTGCACGGCCTCGGCGCGCGCCGTGGAGGCGTCCGCCGTTTGTTCGACTCGAAGAAACGTCCACCACGACCCTAGGTCGAGCACCGGCACGGTAAGTGCGAAACGCGCGTCCAACTGGTCTGAGGGTTGAATCGGAGCTTGGGCAGTCATTCCGTCGCGCGGGATCGTCACGACGACTTCGTTCTGGTTGCGAGTGTAGCCAGCGGTCGCGGTGAAGCTCGGAAGCAAGCGTCCACGCGCCTCGTCGACTTGGGACCGGGTCTGCTCTCGCAATGCGCGGATCTCCGCGAGCGATGTGGACCGACGCTCTGCACCGCGAAGAAAGTCCTCGAGCGACTGGTGCGTCACGTCCGCTGCGTGCTGAGCGCGTGCGCTCGGAGCAGCGAGGACCCAAGCAAGCATCAGAGCGGCCAGATACGGGGTACGAGTGCGAATCGATCGTGAGCCAATCACGCCGGGATTCTGAGGCCAGAACACAGAGTTACAAGGGGCATCCAGCGAACTCTCGGCAGGTTAACGGTTCTTCAGAAAGCAGCCTTTTTATTAGTAGTGAAGGCACGCCTCGAACGGGACCGAGAGGCGCGTGCGCCCATTCAACGCAACCAGCTCGATGACCGCTTGAAAAGTGACGGGGACTGCGCCGACTGCCCTCACGAGGCGTTCCGCCGCGGCGCCCGTACCACCGGTTGCGAGGACGTCATCCACGATAGCAACGCGCGGGTCAGGGACGCGATCGAACGCGCGCGCGGACAGTTCGAGGACCGCGTCGCCGTACTCGAGCGAATACGTTTCGCGATGCGTGGTACCAGGAAGCTTGCCGGCTTTGCGACACGGAACGAATCCAAGTCCCATCGAGTGCGCAACCGCAGCTCCGAAGATGAACCCGCGGCTCTCGATGCCAAGAATGGCGTTCGCTCCCGCGTCGCGGCACCGGTCTGCGATCTGACGGGTCACGACTTGAAATGCGCGCGCATCCGCGACCAATGGGGAGAGATCTCGAAAAAGAATTCCAGGCTGCGGAAAGTCCGGGTGAGCGTGGACAAGCTCCCGAAGCTCTGCGTCCTGAAGCGAAGCTTTGGGGCTAGACGACAGAGCTCACCGCAGACGACGGAGAGAGTACCCACGAGGTAGCTGCGCTTGCGACGGCGCCTGCCAAATCAAGGTGAGCCGGAAACATCGGGTCGATAGAAAGCGGCGTGATCGAGGCGTAACCCTCGTGAATGGCGTGGGTGTCCGTACCTGGCGTGGTGTCCAAGTCGACAGAATCGCCTCCGAGCCAAAAGTATTCTCGACCGCGGGGGTCTTTTCGCAAAGTCACGGCGTCTGCGTAGGCTCGCCCGCCGGCGCGACCGACACGAATTCCCTTGGGCGAGGTCGAGGGGAAATTGACGTTCAAGAACGCAGGCGCCCCCGTTGGGCGGACGACCTCGAGAAAGCACACGACGACCTGAAGGGAGATCGACGCAGCGAGAGCGGGATCACCGCCGGTCGCTAGTGAGAACGCGATCGCGGGGACGCCTCGGAGCACGGCTTCTCGCGCCGCGGCGACGGTACCCGAGTAGTACACATCCGTTCCGAGATTGACGCCGTGATTGATTCCGGAAACCACGAGGTCCGGCACACGTGGGAGAAGCGACCCGTGGTGCAGAGCCACGTACACGCAATCCGCGGGAGTTCCTTCGATGGCGTGGATGTTTGGTGCGACCTCGCGATGCCGGAGTGGCTGCGTAAGCGTCAACGCGTGGCTGTTCGCGCTCTGCTCTCGTTCGGGGGCGACAACCACGACGTCGAAACGAGTGCTCAGCGCGTCGTGCAACGCTTGCAGGTTACGCGCCAGGACACCGTCATCGTTCGAAAGCAGAATCAGCGGGCGAGTTGGGGGCATGCTGATCCGCGGGTCCTGTCGTGTGTTTTACGGCTTTCCGCCTACTGAAAGAAGACTGTGTGAACTAAGTAACTACAGATGACAACAAATGGTCGGGGCGACTGGATTCGAACCAGCGACCCCCAGACCCCCAGTCTGGTGCGCTAACCAGGCTGCGCTACGCCCCGATTCCGCCTCTGCGGAGCGCGCAGAATACACCGGCACGCCGTACGCGCAACTTTGTTTTCAACGCTACGGTTCGAGCGCGACTATCGAAACGCGCGAGGGAGCGACCGATGGACGCGCTTCCACGCGCTTTGGCGTCACGCGCGGAAGACGGTCGAGAAGCCCAGACAACTGAGCGCGCAACGACGCAAACTCGCTCGCATCCGCGGGACGCATCCCAGGAGCGGCGCGTGGGATCTCTATTGATGCGGGAACCGGCGCGGCGACCTGTGCGACCACGGAAAGCGGCGTGAGAGCGACACGCTCTGCGCGATCGATCTCGCTTACTCGCGACTCCCGCGCGTCGTCTCCACGAGTGTCGAACGCTTCATGAAATTTCTCGAGCTCGGGCTCCATTTCCTTGGGGCCACTCTGCAGGACTTCGCGGAGCTTCTTCTTGGCTCCTGGCACGGTGTAGCGTTCATCCCTCAAGAGGCGACGGATGATTTTCGCAATCTCCACGTCCCGCCGCCGGTATACGCGGTGAGCACCGCGCGTCTTCATCGGACGAAGCAGGTGGAACTCGGTCTCCCAATAGCGGAGCACGTGAGGTTCAACGCCAATGAGCTGCGCTACCTCACCAATTTTGAAGAACAGCTTTTCAGGCGCAGCCATGTTCAATTACCTTGTTACGAACCCGCGAGCAGTCTCGAATGTGCCATCTCACTGCTCGGGCGCTCGCGAACCCGAGCGCACAAACACGGCTACTCTTCACCCTTCTTGCGATGCGGATTCATGATCGCGCGCAACATGTCCGACGGGTCGAACTTGACGACTTTGTGCGCCGCGATGATCAAGCTCTGCCCCGTACGAGGATTGCGGCCCACACGCTCGCGCTTGTGGCGCACCTCGAAGTTGCCGAAGCGGGAGATCTTCACCTTCTCGCCACCGGCGAGAACGTCCTTGATCGTCTCGTACACCGCTTCCACGAGCTCCGAAGCTTCCTTCTTCGAGAGCCCACCAACCTTCTCGTAGACATTGTCGATGATCTCGGATTTGGTCAGGGTCATGTCAGATGCGAGTCGAGCACAAAGGCGTCCGATGCTCAAGGGGGTTGAGACCTTAAGCGCGCATCAGCCCTCACGAAGAATGGCACCAAGCTTGCTGGCAAAGTTCGCCTTCAAGGCTTGGTGTGCGGCCTCGACACGGGCATCCGTCAAGGTCGCGGCTCGATCTTCGTAAACTACGCGGAGCGCGATGCTCTTCTTGCCTTGCGGGATCCCGGTGCCCCGATAGACGTCGAACACGGAAACGTCCTTGACGAGCGGACTCGTCGACCGAGCAACGAGCTCCATCTCATGGGCTCGAGTCTCCTCAGCAACGATGAATGCGAAGTCCCGTGCCACACGCGGAAAGCGACTCGGCTCGTCGGTACGCCGCGCGATGGTGGAACGCGCATCGAAGCACGAACGCACGCTCAGGCGGGCGACGATGGGACGAACGATGTCGTACTTCGCAGCGAGGTCCGGATGGAGCTCACCAAGCACTCCCAGCACGGACTCTCCAGCCCGGCAGACCGCAGCGCGCCGAGGATGGAGATACGGATGCGCGACGTGGAAGTATTCATCCAAGCTCACGAACTCGACGCCCGCGACGGCGCCCCGCAATGCATTTTCGAGAATCCCGCGTGCGTCGTAGAAGTCGTAGTGCTCTGGGTTTCCGAGCCAAGAACCACGCCGACGTTCTCCCGCCAGAACGAGCGAGAGTTCCTCCTTCTCGTCTGGCAAAGCTGCGGTCCACGCTATCGAAGAGAATGTCGCCGCGAGCTCGAATATGGCGACGGTCGAGACCTGCCGATTCGTCGCGCGCGAGGCCGCATGCAACAGGCTTGGCAGAAGCGAAGGCCGCATCAACGCTCGTTCTTCGCTCAGCGGATTCTCGAGCGGCACCGCAGAATCCGCGAGACCCCACGGGGCAAGCGACTCGCGCGACTCGAACGCGAGGGTCCGAGCCTCGAGCAAGCCCTCGCCAGCAACTTTACGCCGAAGGTCTTCGGCAAACGCGCGATACGCAAGCGCGGGATCGTGAGCGCCTTCACTCGGTAGGACGTGCGGAAGGATAGCGGGGATCGCGTCGTATCCCGTCAGTCGCGCGACCTCTTCTATGAGGTCCACATCGCGCACCAGGTCCGGGCGATGCCCAGGAACCACGACGGAGAGAACATCCGTAGACGCCTCGGTCACGGAGCAACCCAGAGCAGCGAGCTTCGCTTTCGCGTCCGCTTGCGTGACCTCGATGCCGAGCAAACCCGATACGCGCGACATACGCAGGCTGATCGAATGGGCACGGATTGGTACGGCCGAGACGTGCGCAGCGAGCGAGGCACTACCTCCTGCAACCGCAGTCACGACTTCCGCGACTCGTGCGACGACCTGCTCAACCGCGCCACGATCGACTCCGCGTTCGAACCGATGGCTTGCGTCCGTGTGGAGTCCGTGCCGCTTCGAGGTACGACGAATTCCGTTCGGCTTGAAGTAGGCGGCTTCGAGCACCACGTCGGTTGTCGTTTCGGACACGGCGCTCTCGCGTCCTCCCATGACACCCGCGAGCGCCATGGGACGAACCTTGTCCGCGATAACGAGATCTTCTGCGGTGAGCGTCTTCAAGGAGCCATCGAGAAGCGCGATCGGCTCCCCGTCTTTCGCGACGCGAACCTCGATTCTGTGCCCCTCGACGCGTGCGAGATCAAAGGCGTGCGTCGGATAGCCCCATTCGAGAAGCACGAGGTTCGTCGCATCGACGACGTTCGAGAGTGATCGAAGCCCAAGGGTGTGAAGCCGATACCGGAGCCACCACGGGGATGGCCCGACTCGCACACCCTTCACGAGGACCGCGGCGTATGCTTCACAACGCTCTGGCGAGACGATACTGATGTCGACTCCAGCATCCGGTGCAAGCGGCGCGGAAACCGGAAGTGCGAACGGGACGTTCATCGCGGCCGCGATCTCTCGCGCGAGACCGATGTGACCCAGCGCGTCGGGACGATTCGGTGTGAGGCTGAGCCCGAAGATCACGTCGTCGAGCTGGAGTACGGACGCAAGCGACGCACCGAGCTTCGCGGATTTGGCCGAAGCATCATCGAGGACCATGATCCCGTCGGACTCCGCGCCAATTCCGAGCTCGGACTCGCTGCAAAGCATCCCTCGTGAGACGGACCCCGCCACGCTGCGTTCGGCGATTGTCATTCCGTTCGGAAGCACGGATCCCACGCGCGCCAACGCGACGCGTCCGCCTACGTCAGGAACGTTTGGAGCACCGCAAACGACGTCGACGATGTGCTCGCCGTCCAAAACCTTCACGAGCGTGAGCCCGCGCTTGGTCGGGTGAGACGCCTTCTCACGAACCTCGGCGATCACGACACCGGGTAACCCGCCAACGACATGCTGTTCTTCCACCTCGATGCCGTGCGCAGTGAGCGTCTCGGCCATCGTAGCCGGAGAGATCTCGACTTTCGCAAGCTCGCGAATCCATCGGTACGCAGCCTTCACCTCGTCACCATGGTCTGGGCGCGAGCCTCGTGCGCGGCGTCTGCCATCTGCGCTAGAACACGTGGATCACCGTCGTAGAGCATCCGAATATTCGGAACCCCCCAACGCATCATTGCGATGCGGTCGACGCCAAAACCGAACGCGAACCCGCTGTATCGCTCCGGGTCGATACCGCACTGCTCGAACACGACCGGATGCACCATCCCGCAGCCGAGAATCTCGAGGAAGCCGGTTCCTTTGCACACGCGGCACGCTGCCCGACGCTCCGCGGCGCCACTGTCGCTCGCCCAGCCGCGACAAATCGCGCAGCCGACGTCGACTTCACCGCCCGGTTCGACGAACGGGAAGTAGCTCGGGCGCAACCGAATCGGAGTGCCCTTGCCGAAGAAAACCTCCGCGAATCGGGCAAGCACACCACGCAGGTGCGCCATGGTGACTCCCTCGCCTACGTAGAGCCCCTCGAACTGGCAGAACATCGGAGAGTGCGTCGCATCATCATCGCGACGATAGACAACTCCAGGCGCAACACAGGCGAACGGAGGCTTGCGCTTGAGCATCTCGCGGACTTGAACCGGAGAAGTGTGCGTCCGCAGAACAATGCGGCTCTCATCCTGCGCCGCGCTTGCCGCCGCAGCTGGATCCGCGAAACGCTGCACGAAGAACGTGTCGTGCATTTCCATCGCCGGGTGATCAGGAGGAAACCCGAGCTTCGTGAAGTTGAAATCTGCGAGCTCGATCTCGGGGCCCTCGGCGAGGTAGAACCCAAGGCCACGAAACACTTCGACCAGCTCGTGAATCGTGCGCGTGATTGGATGGAGTCCACTCGCAAGGGCGCTGCGACCAGGCAGCGTTACGTCGAGATAGGGACCGCTAAGCTCCGCTTGGCGCGCGCGATCTTTCAGCGTGGAAAGCGCGCGACCGAAGGCTTCTTCGATCGTCGCTTTGACGGCATTGGCTCGCTGCCCGGAGTCCTTGCGCTTGTCGCCAGGGATCTTGGGCATCAGCTTCAGCAGCTGAGTGAGCTCCCCTGTGGCACCCGCGTACTTTGCGTGTGCCGCTCGAAGTGCGTGCTCGTCCGTCGCAGCGGCGAACGCCGCATCGAAGCCAGACGAAAGCCGTTCGAGCCCGGCAACGAGCTCGTCGTAGGCGTTCGGCTCGGTCTGTGAAGTGCTCACGTCACGTGCTCACAAGCACGACAGCTACATTTTTCCCGGGCTGCAGAGACCCGGGAATTCACTTCGCTGCGTCGACAACGGCTTTGAAGCCGCCTGGATCGCTGATCGCGAGGTCCGCGAGGATCTTGCGATCGAGCACGATATTCTTTCGCTTGAGCGAAGAGATCAGCTTGCTGTAGGTCGTGCCCAAAAGGCGTGCGCCAGCGTTGACGCGCGCGATCCAGAGGCGACGAAAGTCGCGCTTCTTTGCACGGCGTGCACGGAACGCGTCCTGCCAGCCGTTGCGTACCTGCTCGACTGTGTCGCCGAAGATACGACCACGCGCGCCGTAAAAACCCTGCGCGTGCTTGAAAATACGATTGCGCCGACGTCGCGCTTTAAATCCACGTTTAGCTCGAGGCATTGATCACTCCTGAAATACGGTTCCGCAATTTTGAAAGTCGGTTCGATCGGGACCTACAAACAGTCCCGACCGTTCAGTTGTCGTTCGGAAGAAGGCGCTTCATACGCGCCGAATCTCCCGGACTAGCCATTCCGTGCTTGCGCAACTTGCGCCGACGGGCGGCAGACTTTCCCCGCATCATGTGACCCAACCCTGCGTGAGGACGTCGGACCTTGCCGCCGCCGTTCGTGCGAACACGCTTGGCTGCGGACTTGTTGGTTTTCATCTTTGGCATTGTTGATTCCTCGCTTTCCGGTGCTCACGTGAGAGTCGAGCTACCGGCCGAGGCACTAGCGAGACGGATTTTCCGAAACGCAGCGACACGGGGAAGGGACGAATGGGTACTCGACGGCTCGCATCTCGTCAAGGTCGAGTAACCTCAAGGCACCGGAATTGGGGGGACCGCCGGACACTCCC